>JAUMWM010000150.1:2458-6476 GCA_030529705.1 Lachnospiraceae bacterium | reverse complement strand
TCAGGATGAATTTTAGGGCGAACGCAATTGGAAAAGGCCATCCAGTTGCATCATTTATTCATGGAACAATCCTTACAACTTGTAAATCAACTGGTACAGGTATTCGTAAGCCAGGTCCCACAACTCATAGGGGGGATATCGGAACGTGCTCTGGGGCAACTCATAGACCCGCCCGCTTTTTACGGCATACGAGTTTTTCCAGTTCCCGCAAGACTTCACCAACTCGCTACAGGTCTCAGCGGCCGCCTTCTCGTTCCCTTCATAGATGATGAAAATAAAATCCGGGTTGTTTGAGAGAACATTTTCAAATGCCCGCCGGCCTGCCTCCTCATCGCCCCGTTCTTCCTTCTCTTCTGCAAAGACGTCGAATGCCACGCTTTCGCTGCTATCCACGGCTAAAGAGTCCGCAGTTGAAATCGTACCGGATATGTCTATACCAGGTCCGCCGGATTCCGTTTCAACGCATTCCTGCGCCAAGTCTCCATCTTCGGCGTTTTTCCAGGCAGCCACCTGCCTGCCGCTCATATTGGAATTCGCCATGCCGAAATCCCTCAGCATGCCGCAGATGAAATCATCATTTGTGACCGCCCTACAGGAGTCCTTATCGGCCCGGATAACCATAAAAGTAGGTGTTCGTCCGGAATAGTAAAAATCCATCGAATCATCCAAACCGCTTTCGGCATCCCTCCGCTCCCCTGGCTGCTGCGTGACCGTTACCTTAACTTTCCCAGACGCTTCCCGAGCTTTCCCGATAATGTCATCACATCTTGCGGCAACGGAATCGACATATTTCTCAAAAACCTTTTCGTCATGAGTATACTCTGTCAAAAGCTTCATGGAGGCGGCATAGTTCTCAAAACTTTCGGCTCCGACTTCAAGCACGTCAACGTCTATTTTTGACAGGGTTTTGCGGATATCCGCATATCCCGAGGCAGACCGGTCCGCTATGACCGCATCCACATCCAAATCCTCCAGATCATCCACTGAGAGATCCTTACCCGTTCCAATTTGGATGATATTTTTCGGTATCCCATCCAAGTCCATGGCATCCTCCGGGGCTGCTATAAGCTCCCCGCCCGCCAGAAGCCACATTTTCGCCGCGCATCGGGAAAGGGCTGCCGCCCTGACGTTTTGCCCATCGAGTTCCTCTACGGATTCCTCATCTTCTGATATCATAGAGCTTTCCGTAGATGCGCTGTTATCTAACGAAGCAACTGCCGCACCCTTCCGACATCCGCCAACCGTAAAAAGTACGGCTGCAGATACTGCAGCCATAAGAACCAATCTCTTCATAACCCCAGTCTTACCTTTACGAATAATAAATATACTCCATGCTATTATCTCACGGCAGCCCCATATCGCATGCCCTTCGTCTCTTTGCGGCTTCCATGATGACCATCCGAAAGCGACTCCCCAGCATGCTTTCCGATGACTAATCCAAGGATCCTTCCATAAAAAAATCAACTCACTGGTCTATTTTAATCTCAGCAACCTGAGATATTTATATCCGAATCCTAATACGTTTGTATTATAACACAACTTGAACCATTGCGTATATACGAAAATGCCCCGGATTCCGAAGAATCCGGGGACATTATTCAATCTTTCAACAACAAATTGTCTTAAAGCAATTACGCATTAATCTTGACATCGTTGAAGTCATCCGAGTTCGTAAGAAGGAATACCACCGTGTCAGCATAACCCGCCTTATGAATCTTGTCGATATCGAAGTTCAGAAGGAGGTCGCCAGCCTTAACCGTATCGCCCTCTGCAACCGCCGGTGAGAAGCCATCACCATTCATGGCAACCGTGTCAACGCCAACGTGGATGAGGAGCTCGAGGCCGGAATCCGTGGAGATGCCGATTGCATGCTTGGACTCAGCGACTGTGGAGATCGTTCCATCAACAGGAGCTACTACGACGCCCTTGGACGGCGTGATGCCGAGGCCTGCTCCGAGAACGCCCGATGCAAATGTAGCATCCGGAATCTGATCCTGCGGAACCAGAGTTCCGAGGGCCGGAGACTTAACCTTGTCAGCTCCAACTTCCATGACGACCGGCTGTGCGTTAATGTCGATCGGAGGAGCGGCTTTCGGAGCTGCCTTCTTCGGAGCATCTTCCTGGAAGATGACAGTAGTGATGAAGAATGCAAGACCGCCGGAGATTGCAAGAACAATCGTGTAAAGCAGCGGATTGTTGATGGTCAGATATCCCGGGATACCCGTTACGCCGTATGCGGAAGCGCCGATGCCCATGAATGCAGCTACAAGGGCGCCGACAGCGCCGCCGATCATGCCTGCCACGAACGGCTTCATGAAGCGCATGTTAACACCGAAGATGGCCGGCTCTGTGATACCGAGAGCGGCGGACATGGAAGACGGAATGGCGACAGCCTTTGTCTTCTGGTTCTTGGAGCGAAGACCTACTGCAAGGCAGGCTCCGAACTGGGCAAAGTTCGCTGCGGAAGCGATCGGCATCCAGGTATTGAGGCCCTTGGAAGCAAGCATGCCTGCCTCGATGACGTTGTACATATGGTGAAGGCCCATGACGACGGTTGCCGGATACAGGGCGCCCATGAGGCAGGAACCAATCGGATTTGCGACAAGCTTTTCAGCTCCGTTCAGAACGAGAGTCTCCAGAGTGGAGAAGATCGGTCCAATAATCGTGAGCGTTACAAGCGCTGTCACAAGGACGGTCGTAAGCGGGGTTACGAAGAGGTCGATCATTTCCGGTACGTGCTTATGCAGCCAGGACTCAATCTTGCTCATGAAGAGGACGGCCAGCATGACCGGGATGACGTGTCCCTGATAACCTGTCCTGTTGATCGGCAGAATCGGTCCAAACAGATGCCACTTGGGTATGCCGCCCAAGGAAGCCACCGTCACGTTGTCGGGATTTGCAGCCCAGTCATAGAGATACGGGCTTACGCCGTTAATTTCTATGCCGAAGAATTTCGCAACCTGCTCTGCGCTACCGACATTCCAGCCATTGAGGAACGCGGAGTGGATCATCAAAAGACCGATGACTGCGCCGAGGAAGATATTGCCGCCGAAAACTCTCGCCGCCGAGATAGCTACGATAACCGGCAGATAAGCGAAAGCCGTGTTCGCAGCCGTATCAAGGAAAGCGAACCAGTCCGTGTTGCCGAAGCCGAGACCGGGAATCTTGGCCAGGGCTTCTACAAGACCCATCATAAGACCGGAAGCAACGATGGCCGGAAGAATCGGAACGAAAACATCGCCGATCGGCTTCAGAAGCCTGATGTACAATGGCTGCTTGGCGGCAGCCGCTGCCTTGACGTCTTCCTTGGACGCCGCGGAAGCGCCTGTAATAGAAAGGAATTCATCATAAACTTTGTTGACTGTGCCTGTGCCGATGATCAGCTGCAGCTGGCCATTGGACTCGAACATGCCCTTGACGCCGTCGACGTTCTCAAGGACTTCCTTGTTGACTTTGCTGTTATCCGCAATAACAAGGCGAAGTCTTGTCGCGCAATGGGCAGCCGAGACGACGTTGGAACCGCCGCCGATATTATCGGCTATCTCCTGTGCGCATTTTCTGTAATCAAGTGCCATAGTAGTATCTCCTTCCTGTCAGTGGTTTATGAAGCACTTAATGGTTACTATGTATCAGCGTTCGGAACGCACCTCCGAACAATGATATTCTTTCTCCTATTATACACAAATAAGCACGAAACTACAACCAGTACTTTTATATATTATTTATATTTTTTTATGTAGCAGTTAATAATTTCTGTGCTTTTTCGGCAAATACAGGGCAAACAAAGGATAAGAACTGTACAAATCGCCCTTTCATAGATTTCCTGTCAGTTTTCGTCGGCAGACTTTTTCGAGGAACGCTTGCGAGGCTTTTTCAGGGCTTCTTCTATTGCGGCCGCTTCTTCCGCTACGGCTTTTTTCAGGCTGCGCTTGCGGGTCTTTTTCGGAGCTTCCTCCGCCGCTGCCGCCTCTTCCTCCGCAGCCTTTTTGGCGCCGCGCTTGCGGGTCGTCTTCTTCGG
>JAUMWM010000150.1:0-2358 GCA_030529705.1 Lachnospiraceae bacterium | reverse complement strand
TGCCGCCTCTTCCTCTGCGGCTTTCTTTATGCCGCGCCTGCGGGTCTTCTTCGGCTCCTCCTCAATCTTGGCAGGTTCCGTCTCCGCAGCTTCCACCGCGCCAGATGTCGCTTCCGCCGGGGCTTCCTCCGCAACTACAGGTTCGGCAGCCGCATCCGACGGAGCCTCCTTAGCCTTTGGAGTCTCGGCGACTGCTGCCGGCTTCGGGTTGAAGTTGTAATACAGCCATACGAAATCGTGGGCCGGCACGCCAACCGCCTTAGCCGCGCGATGCTCTCCCGTCATGAGGTCGATGTAGTCCTCTTCCTCATTAATCCATGCGGTCTCATCGGTGTCGCCGAAATTGAAGAGGCCGAGAAGCTTCTCGCCTTCATAGTAACGGCCTATGCAGAGGATCTTGTCATTATAGGTATCCAGAGTCCATGCATCCGCATCGATACCGAAGAAGCCATATTCCGCCCGGATGGCTTCAAGTTTCTGAAGGGCCGTGAACAGGCGTCCCGGCCTCGTCGTCACGTCGTTCCTTTTTGCGGCATCTTCCCAGATGAAATTGCCGCGGTGGAGATAACGGCTGTCCTCGCATTTGACCGGATCGTCATGATACGTGTAGTCGTTCTTCTGTCCGACTTCATCGCCGCTGTAAATCACCGGAACGCCCGTCTGGGTCAGAAGGAAAGCGTGGAGCATGATGTCCAGCCTGATAGCTTCATCCAGCTTGTACTCGTTATTCTCGTACTCAGCCGCCTCGATCCCGCAAAGCGAAGCCGTCGTTCCGCAAAGGCGCGCGTCGCCGAGCCTCGGGTCGTCATTGTAAAGCTCGCCCCTGGAGTTGCTTCCCCAGTAAGCTCCCTTCAGATAGTCATTGATGTATTTCTTGTGAGGAACTTCCTCGATGCCGAACTGCTTCAGGTACTTGAAGTCGAGGCCCCAGCCGATATCATCGTGGCAACGCAGATAATTGAGGAACGCAAACTGTTTCGGAAGCGCGAATACGCCGTCCAGCGTATGCCTAAGCAGGCGCACGTCGCGGGTCGCCACCGTATTCCAAGTCGTGCACATCGTCGTCGCATTGTAGAGCATGTGGCACTCCGGCTTGTCCACCGTTCCGAAGTACGGGGCAAGCTTGGACGGCTCCATAACGACCTCGCCGAGGAGCAGGGTCCCCGGGCAGACGATCTCCGTAGCCATGCGCATGATGCGGACAAGCGTGTGGACCTGCGGGAGATTCCTGTTGTCCGTCCCGAGCTGCTTCCAGATGTAGGGGGTCGCATCGAGGCGGACGATATCGACGCCGTTGTTGCACAGATACAGCATGTCTGCCGTCATGTCATTGAATACGACCGGGTTCTTGTAATTGAGGTCCCACTGATACGGGTAGAACATGGTCATGACAGGCTTGCCGACTTCCGGAACCCATGTGAAGTTGCCGGGAGCCGTCGTCGGAAATACCTGCGGGACCGTCTTCTCATACTCATTCGGAATGGTCCAATCGTCAAAGAAATAGTACCTGTCCTGATATTCCTTCTCGCCGGCACGGGCCCTCTTTGCCCATTCATGGTCTTCGCTCGTGTGGTTCATGACGAAATCAAGGCAGATATTCATGCCCTTGGAATGGCAGTCAACGGAAAGGTCGTAGAGATCCTGCATCGTGCCGAGCTCCGGCTGCACCTTCCTGAAGTTCGAGACTGCGTACCCGCCATCGCTGCGTTCTTTCGGGCTCTCCAAAAGCGGCATCAGGTGAATGAAATTCGCGCCGCATTCCTTGATGTAATCCAGTTTTTCATGGACGCCTTTCAGGTTGCCGGCGAAACAATTTGCATAAATGATCATGCCGAGCATGTCATTGCCCTTATACCAGTCCGGCACAAGGCATCTCATATCGTCCCACTCTTTAAGTTCCGGCGAGCGGGCCAGATAATACTCATGAAGCATGCCGACAAAGTAGTCGAATGCCTGCCGGTCATCGTGATACAGTTCCTTATAAAGCCACTGCATCTCGTCATAATGAACTTTAAGTCGCTCGACAAATTGCGGTTCCCAGTCCTGCCAGTTCTGATTGCTCATTTTTTCCTCCTTAATCTAAATATTAATCCGCTTTTCTCCCCCCGCAGGCGATCCTTTCGGGCGAAAATTTTTCGCTGCAAAAGAACCGTCCCCAAGGGCAAATTTCGCTTAATTACCATAGTTTACTATAGGGTACGGAAAACTCTTTTGCAAATTATTTTGCATTTTTCGTTAATATAGTCATTTCGTCGGACATTTTTTGTGCATAATGACGGTTTCGACCTATGTGTTCGGCCCGCGGGGACGGTCCTTTTGGGACGAAAAATTTCGGTCCGCGGGGACGGTCCTTTTGGG
>JAUMWM010000398.1 GCA_030529705.1 Lachnospiraceae bacterium | reverse complement strand
TTTTGTTAAAAAAATTTTCGGCCCGGGGGTACGGTCATTTGGTTAATAAAATTTTTGGAAAAAACGGCCCGCCCCCATGGCACGAAAAAATTCGGCCCAAAAGGACCGTCCCCATGGGTCGAAAAATCTCTGTTGTAAAAGGAGGGAGGTTCGCTATGTTTTCAAGGAAGATTCAACGGTTGGATATGTTAAAATGCGTATTGTGCTACGACGCCCCGTGCAGCGGCATTTGCCAAAAGATTGACCCTGCCGGGCTGCTGAGGAACATCTGGTTTGATAATGAAAGGACTGCGGCGGGGCATTTGCCGGAAGAGAATCCCTGCCTGGATTGTCCGGCGCCCTGCGAAGACGCCTGTGTCCGTCCGCATGAGGTGCCGATTCGCAGCCTGGTGGGGCGGCTTTACGATGAGGTAAAGCCCGTCCTTGAGATTCCTGCGCCGGAGGATTTTGAGCGGCTTCGGACAAATATTTGCGGCATCCCGGTTGAGAACCCGTTTCTCCTGTCGTCTTCCGTGGTGTCGAGCAATTACGATATGCTTGATAGGGCATTTGCGGCGGGCTGGGCGGGAGCCTGTTTCAAGACGGTCTGTTCGTTCGAGATTCATGAGGCGTCGCCCCGCTTTTCCGCCATCACCGGGGATGGGGGCGGCATTATCGGGTTCAAGAATATCGAGCAGCTCTCGGACCACAGCCTGGCGGAAAATATGGAAGTCATTCGGAGGCTCAAGGACAAATACCCCACGAAGTTCATCATGGTTTCCATCATGGGGCAGAATGAGGAAGAGTGGGAGGAGCTGGCCAGGCTTTGCGAAAAAAACGGGGCGGACGCGATTGAACTCAATTTTTCATGTCCAAATATGGTGGACGGAGGCCTTGGGGAGGATATCGGGCAGGTTCCCAGGCAGGTGGAGAGGTTTACGAGAGCGGCGCGGCGCGGGACGAAGATACCGATTCTGGCAAAGCTCACGCCGAACGTGGAACGGATGAGCCCGGCGGCGGAGGCTGCCATGCGGGGAGGAGCGGACGGCCTTGCTGCCATCAACACGATTAAGAGCATTATCGGCATCAATCCGCATACCTACGTTTCTTCGCCGGCGGTTCGGGGGAGATCCGCCGTGGGAGGGTACAGCGGGAATGCGGTTAAGCCGATTGCGCTGCGCTTTATTGCGGAGCTGGCCAAGAACCTGTATCTTTCCGGCATGCACATCAGCGCCATGGGAGGGATAGAGACCTGGAAGGACGCCCTTGAATACATCATGCTGGGAGCCGGCAGCGTGCAGGTCACGACGGCCGTTATGCAGTACGGGTACAGGATTATTGATGACTTGAAAACTGGGCTAAATAATTATCTGGCGGAGAAGGGATTTGCCAGCGTGGACGAGGCGAGGGGGCTTGCCTTGGACAGCATCAGCGAGACGACGGACGAGCTGGAGCGGGATACGATCGTATTTCCGAAATTCCACAGAGAGAGGTGTATCGGGTGCGGGCGCTGCGTGATAGCATGCTCGGACGGCGGACATCAGGCGATTTCGATGGGCGAGGGGCGAAGGCCGAGGATTGACGGGAGGAAGTGCGTGGGGTGCCATCTGTGCGTGCTGGTCTGTCCGCAGAGGGCGCTCGTTTCCGGCTGGAAGCGGGTGGCGAAGGCGGATTCGGCTGGACGGTCGTCCTGATTTTCGGTCTGCGGGTTCGGCTCGCGGGGACGGTCCTTTTGGGTCAAAATTTTTTGACCCAAAAGG
>JAUMWM010000149.1 GCA_030529705.1 Lachnospiraceae bacterium | reverse complement strand
CCTTCGCTTACGCTCAGGATGACAAGGGCAGTACATGAGGTGTGAACAGTAACAGTGCAAGCATACTATAATATTAAATATTTATGAAATTGTTGTCAACGTGAATTTGTGGTATAATAGTTTTGCTTTGAAACGCACCAAAATAAGGGGGTTTTTATAATGAAGAAAGTATTGTCGCTGCTCCTTTCAACTATTCTGGTCCTGATGTCAGCGCTGCCGGTCCTGCAAGCCCGGCCGGCGATGGCGGATGACGGCGGAGGGGGGTATCTTTATGGCAAAGCCGGCATCTACTCGACGTACAACCACGAGGTGCTGGAAGACAGCTTCTATTACAATGACGAGTGGTTCGGGCAGAATCCGGAGGAAGTGAACAATTCGCTGGCGCTCGTGTCCATGCAGCTCGTAGCCTCGGGGGTGGAGCTGGACGAGAGCGGGCCGGTCGCCGCGTTCCTTGAGGGTCTGGGATTCGAGTCGGTCGGCTTTTCCGATGGGCTTAGCACCGACCCGTGGGGTTGCAGCTACACATGGGCAACGAAGACGGTGGAGATTGGCGGGGAGTCCCGCACGCTGGCGGCGGTCATCATCCAGAGCTATTCGGATGACCAGCAGACGAAGACAAATGGCTGGAACCAGAATTTCGTTGTCAACGGCGAGGAGGCGTCTGGGGAGCATGCGGGCCTCGCAGCGGCAGCATACAGCATCCTTGGAAATATCGTCGGCCTGGGCGACCCCGATAACACGACCTACTGGCTCATGGGCCACAGTCGGGGAGGGGCTGTGGCAAATATAGTCGCGGCGCATTTGCCGGAAGCAAATCCATCTGCCGCCGGGCATACATTTGCCTACACATTCGAATCTCCAAATACCGTAGACGAGGCGCTTTTGCCGGAAAATTCTTACGGATACATTCATAATTATGTGTGCAGCGATGATGTCGTCACGATGGTTCCGATGTGGGGGATGGCTCGTTACGGGAATGACTGGCTGCTCAATTCGTCGGAGGCGGACGCGAAGCTGTTCGAGAATCTCAAGAAGCTTGGCAGCGGCGCGGCTGAGCAGGAAGGGTCATATGACGCCGCTTCAAATACTTTCGTGAATCTCCTGGGCGCCCTTGCCGCCGCGATTCCGACGAGGGAGGATTACTCGGCGGTGCATACGGATTATGCTCTGGACCCGCTTGGAAATGATATGCCGATTTCCTACGCATATCAGGATGTGTTTGTGAAGCTGAGCACGATCGCCATGTCGGGAGCCCTGTCCGGATTCTCGGCAAGTACGATCCTTCAAAATACAGATATATTAGCGCCGGTTTTGGCGATGTGGATCAAAGCCGTGCGATATGATGATCCGACCCAATACTGGGCGGCTGCCGCGTCGGTCAAGGGCCTTTTTGGCGCGCTTGGGATTGATATTCCGCTTGAAGTGGAGGATTTTTATGCGATTTTGAAGCTTTTGGGGCCGTATTTGCTGGATCCGAATAAGGCGCCGGATACGTTCGACGGGGATTTTTACACGTACCTGATGGCTGTAAACCCGGAAGTCTTTACGCTGCTGAACATGGATCCCCAGCTTTTCTCGCATCAGGGCGATACGGCGATTGCGAGGCTGAAAGGGCTGGCGCCGTCGCCGCTGATGGAGAGCCTTGACATCGTGATTCCCGAGCCGGCGGCCGGGGACGCGCTTGTTGATGTGTCAAATGCAGTGTATGATTTCATTTCCTCTCTCGGTGAGGAGTGGCTGACTTCTTCGACTTCATGGATTTTTAAGGAAGGCGAGGTGGAAATCGACGAGATTAACGACGCGGTGCTGGAGGACGGCCGGGTTTATTATCTGGAGATTACCGTGGAAGGCGCGGAACATGTGGCGGTGGATGATTTTGCGATGACGCTGAACGGGCAGGAGCCGATCGAGCCGCTTTCTATGAGCTACGAGGACGGTACGCAGGTGGCAAGCGGCATTTGGAAAATTGCGATCGGCGAGCCGGAGACGGTCACGGTTTCATTTGACCCTGTGAAGGGCGAGGAAAGGCCCGAGAGCGTACAGGTACAAAAAGGCGAGCAGCTGAAATACGTGATGGAAGCTCCCGTCCTTGGCGACGTGCAGGAGGAAGGAGTCGTCTGGAAGCATCTGGGCGGCTGGCATAATGCAAATGACACCCAGTGGCGGGATGTCATCGCGCTCGCGGACACCGAGCTTGTTGCTTCGTGGGAAGGGCAGATAAATGACGTGGAGGTCGTATTCGAGGTTCCGCATGCGGGTGACTTAGCGGATGGACTGACGGTCACGGCTCCGGACGGGGCGCCGTACCGGATAGAGGACGTGCATTTGCTTGAAGCTACTTATGAAAATGCCGAAGGGGCGCTCGAGGAGAAGGAGTACATACTTTCTTTCCGCGTGGCGCCGGTGGATGACAGCATGACTTTCCTGTATGAGACGGACGAGGACGGCGCCAAGGAGTATGCCGGGAAGGCCGCGGTGAACGACGAGGAAGTGGAGGCTGCTTTCAATAGCGAGGAGAATTGCCTGGGGATAGAGTACCGGTTCAGGGCGCTTCCTGCCGAGGCGGGGGTTGCTTATCGGTGCACGTCCGGCGACGGGAGCACGTGGACCAAGGGGAGCGACACGGCGGCCACGTTCACGTTCAGCCGGTCGGAGGCGGATGATACGGCTTATGACCATTTTGCCGAGATAAGGGTGGACGGCGAGGCGGTCGACGAGGAGATGTACCTGGCGGAAAAAGGCAGCGTGGTCATTACGCTTGAGACGGCGTATCTGGAGACGCTGGATGTCGGGGGCCATAAGCTGACGGCGGAATTCGATGACGGGAGCGCGGACGCGAAGTTTACGATCAAGGCATCGGATGACTCGAAGGATGATTCGGGGGATGATTCCAGGGATGAATCAGGAGACGACTCCGGGACCGGTTTCGATGACGAATCGGGGGACGATTCCGGGAGCGGTTTCGACGATGAATCTACGGCAAGGGCAACCGTAACGCCTTCCGCTTCCTCCGCGAGGATTTCCGTGACTGCGACTCCCAGGGCAACCGTAACGCCTTCCGCTTCCTCCACGAGGACCTCCGTGACTGCGACTCCCAGGGCTGCCGTAAGGGCTACGGTTACGCCGAGGACGGCCGCAAGTACGACGGTGTCGGCGAGGAGCGTAAGTACGGCGACTCCTACGGCGACGAAATCAAGTACTACCACTTCGAGCAAGACCGGTACGACTTCGGCGAAGACGGGCGATGAGACTGACCCGCTGTTTTGGGCGCTGCTGGCGCTGGCGGCCGGCGCCGTGATCGGGGCCAGGGTGCGGTTCAGGAGAGGATGATAGGGGATGGAACGGCTTGATTGGCCGTTATCGGATGCGTTGTCATCCTGAGCGAAGCGAAGGATCTTATACCAACAATAGTTGCTGGTGTAAGATCCTTCGTTGACGTTTCGGCCCGCGGGGACGGTCCTTTTGGGCCGATTTTTTTCGGCCCAAAAGGACCGTCCCCGCGGGCTGAAGCCGCAAGACGATTTTTACTTGACGCCCTCGACCCATACTGCAACGTCGTTCTCGCTGAGGCCGAAATCATCGTCTCCGCCGGCGCCTGTCGCGAGGATGCAGTAGCCGTAATTGCCATTTTTCCAGACCGTCTTGGTGGCATCGCCCTCGCGATTGCCGAAGCAGGTCGCCTCGATGCCATTCACATCCTGCGTCCACTCGTATTTGTATTGCTGGCGGCCCATATTGGTTTCGTCGGTGGCATAATCTTTAGTGCTTTTGCGGACGACCATGTCCACGGCGGCCATCGGGAAATCCGCCTGAACGGTATTGTCCAAATATCTGAAATGCATGTAATCTTTAGAGTCAGCGACCTTTCCGAGGTCGGTCTCGGCATCCATGGGCAGTTCGAATCCGTCAAGGCCGGCGGCCTTGGCTGCGGCCTCCGCCGAATCGGTTTTCGTCCACAACTCGTAAGGGTGGTCTTCCGAATTGATGACGTTGATCGTTACGCTGCCTTTGACTTTGGGGGACATGGCGGTCGCGCTTACCATGTAGGAGCCGGGGTCGATGGAGCAAGTGAGGGGCTCGTCGCCCGCCATGGTCTCCTCGATTGAGGGTTTGATTTTGTTATAGTTCGGGAGGGTGTCGATGGTCTGGTCGTCCGGTTCCTGGATTATCTTGATTAGCACGTTGCCGGTGCCTTCCAGGCGGGGCGTGATGACGATGTTGTCCCCTTCTGCAACTATCAGGGAGCCGCTCATGACGTTGTCGTTTTTGTCGGCTTTGTTCAGCGTGATGAGGGCGCTTGTCTCTGTTACATCCATTGTCATGGTGGGTTTTTTGGAGCCGCCGCATCCGACTGCTGTCAGGGCGAGGGCGAGGGCCGCGGCGACAATCATTAGTCTTTTCTTCATAATTACCTCCTCTTAGGTGTGTTTTTCGCCTAAGCCGACATATTGCGCCGCTTTTCAAGCAGGCACAAATGTCTCCTCTGGGCAGAAATCAATTTATTTATGGAAGAATCCTTACTTATTATATACAGCGTGGGCGGGGAAAGTCCACACAAATTATTCAATCTGTACGGTAGGAGCGGTAGTGTTAATAGTAACGCCATTTTACGTAGAAAACTACTCCCATGTGTCTAACGCTTTACGGAGGATGTGAATTGTGTTATGGTACTAAGGATGTTTTGTAAGAAATAGCGGGGCTTTTGCCGTGGCGAAGTCATCGCGAAAGCACCTTAAAGGACTTGTCATGGGATTAAATTCTGTTAATTTTCTTTTTTTTGTAATTTTGGCCGTCCTTGTTCATTATATGCTGCCTTTGAGACTTCGGTGGGGCTGGCTTCTTATTGTAAGTTACGCATATTATTGGGCAAATGCCGGCTGGGCACTCGTCTTCATCCTCTCCACCACCCTAACGACGTGGGCGGCGGCGCTGCTGATGGAGCGAGAGACTGATAATTCGGCAAATGCAGCAGGATCCGGAGAGATGGCAGGAGCATCTGGGCATGCAGCAGGCCCCGGAGGCGGGGCAGTAGCAACTCGACATGCAGCAGGCCCCGGAGGCGGGGCAGGAGCATCTCGACATGCAGCAGCCTCGCCCCTCGGCCGGCGCACCATCCTGATTCTGACCCTCCTCCTGAATTTCGGCACCCTGGCGGTCCTGAAATACACAAATTTCGCCATCAACAATTTGAATGCTCTGCCGGGGGTGCATTTGCCCGAATTTAAGTGGATTCTCCCCTTCGGGATTTCCTTCTATACGTTCCAGTCTATGGGATATTTGCTCGATGTTTACTGGAAGAGGCAGGAGGCGGAGCGGAATTTGCTGAAATTTGCATTATTCGTTGCTTTTTTTCCGCAAATTATGCAAGGCCCGATCGGGCGCTATGGGCGGCTGGCGCCGCAATTTTTCAAGGAGCGGCGATTTAGCTCGCAGAATCTGGAGCGCGGAGCGCAGCTCATCCTCTGGGGGCTGTTCAAGAAAATGGTGCTGGCGGACAACGCGGCCTTTTACGTGCGGGCGATTTTCGACCACCCCGAGCAGTATCCGGGGCTTTCGATTCCGGCGATTCTTGCCTACTCCATCCATTTGTACGGGGATTTTTCGGGCGGGATCGACATCATTTCAGGGGTCGCGGTCCTTTTCGGGATTCAGCTCGATGCAAATTTCCGCCAGCCGTATTTCGCAACAAGCCTTACGGATTTCTGGCACCGATGGCATATTACGCTGGGCGCATGGATGAAGGATTACGTGTTCTATCCGCTTTCCTTGTCCGGGTGGATGGGGAAATTTGGCAAATGGTGCCGCAAGCAGTTCGGACGGAAGAATGGGAGGACGGTGCCGATTGCATTTGCAAATATCATTGTCTTCCTGATTGTCGGCATCTGGCATGGCGCGGCCTGGCAGTACATCGCGTACGGGCTTTACAACGGCGTGATTATCGGGATCAGCGGGATTCTGGCGCCGCAGTTTCGGGCGTGGAAGGAGAGGCTGGGCATTGTGGATAAGTCGGCGGGATGGCATGTTTTCTGCGTTCTGCGGACGTTTCTGATCGTCAATGTAAGCTGGTTTTTCGATCGGGCGATGTCGCTGAAGATGGCATTTGTGATGATGAAGAATGCCGTGACACATTTTACGCCGGGGCAGCTGCTTTCCATAACGGTCGGGATGGACGGGAGCCTTTTTGGCAGCCGGGCGGCGCTCGGCGTGCTGGCGGCGGGGTGTCTTGTTTTGTTCGTAGTCAGTTTCATGAAGGAGCGGGGCGTTGACGTGGCGCGGGCGGTCATGGAGCGGCCGTTTGCGGCGAGGATCGCGCTGTATGCGGTGATGATAGTGGCGCTGCCGGCATTTGGCCAGCCGCCGTTGGCGGAGGGCGGGTTTATATATGCGCAGTTTTGAGGGTTGGGGCTTCTGTTCGTTTTGAGAGTTAGGGACTCTGTTATTCTGAGAGTTAGGTTTTTGTCATTCTGAGCATTAGGCGTTT
>JAUMWM010000148.1:3110-6487 GCA_030529705.1 Lachnospiraceae bacterium | reverse complement strand
AAAGGACCGTCCCCACGGGCCGAAAAATTTTGACCCAAAAGGACCGTCCCCACGGACCGAAAAATCACCTGTGGTTTCTGTAATAGTTGATAAGGCAGCCCTCCTCGATAATCTCCCGCTCGTCCGCCGTCAAGTCGCCAAGCCTCATGGAGAACCGGACCGGGCCGTCCGCCTTCACGACATATGCGGCAATCTCCTCGGCCGCCTCCTTGACCTCGCTCAGGATATTCGGCAGGAAAATGTAGTCTCCATTTGCAAATGGCAGCTCTCCCTCATCGATCAAAAGCGGCAGCATGCCCCAGTTAATCAGATTCGAGCGGTAACGCTTGGTCGCGTACTCATTTGCGATATTCGCCCAGCCGCCCAGCACCTTCTGGCAGGAAGCCGCCTGCTCCCTGGCAGACCCGTCGCCTGGCTTCACGGCAAATATCGTAGATCCAATCCCGGTATTGTCATACAAAACGCCCGGGAAGGCCTCCATGATTCGGGCCATGACATCCGCTGTTTCGGCATTTGCCGCAGAGACGTCTAAGGCAAGGGCTTCCTCAGACTCCCCGAGAGCCTCCTCCCTGGCAATCTCCGCTTTCCGGATTTCCTTCGCCCGGCCGACATAGGCCGGATCCTTCCTCGAAAGGGCGAACTCAGCCAGCTTCTGCGGATTTGACCGGTAAGACGACGTCTCTCCGGACGGAATCAGCTCGTCCGTGGTCGTCACCGGATCGTGAATCTCGCTGACGACTTTGAGCAGCAGATTGTCCGCAAGAGGCGGCATGGCCGGCCAGTCCTTGATGTTCGGGCCGAACTGCAGGCTCACCGTATCATCAGCCTCCCCCTTGCTGTCGAACACGCGGTTCCTGTAAATCCTGTCATCGAAGAAATACTTCGGATTCGTGTACTCGCCCGTGAAATACTCGGCGGAAGTCAGCACGCCCTTGTTGGCCGCCGTCGCGGCAATCGACCGCGCATCCATCAGGGCCACCGATGAAATCTGCCCTTCCTGAACCTTGGAACCCTCCCGGTTCGGGAAATTCCTGGTCGAGTGGCGGATTGACAGGGCGTTATTTGCCGGCGTGTCCCCCGCGCCGAAGCACGGGCCGCAGAATGCCGGCTTGATGACCGCCCCGGTTTCGAGCAGGTCGGCAAATACGCCGTTCTTGACAAGCTCCATATAAACCGGCATGGAAGCCGGATAAATGTTCAGCGTGAAACGGTCCGACCCGATGCTCTTATCCCGAAGGATGTCCGCAGCGCTGCATATATTTTCAAATCCGCCGCCCGCGCATCCGGCAATAATTCCCTGGTCGACCATGATCTTGCCATTTTGAAGCTTGCTCATGAGATCCACATGGACCTTGTCGCCGAAGGAGACCCTTGCCCGCTCTTCGGTTTCATGAAGGATGTCGGCTGCATTTGCAATAACCTCATCGATCGTGTAAGCACAGCTCGGATGATACGGCATCGCGATCATCGGCTTGATTTCGGAAAGGTCAATCTCCATCAGCGCGTCGTAGCAGGCGACGGAGGCCGGCGAGAGGGCTTTAAAGTCCTGCTCCCTCTTGTGGATCGCGTAATATTCGCGGGTCAGGTCATCTGTCTGCCAAATGGACGACAGGCAAGTCGTCTCCGTCGTCATGACGTCCACGCCGATGCGGAAATCCATGGAGAGATTTGCAACGCCCGGACCCACAAATTCCATTACCTTATTTTTAACAAATCCATTCTTGAACACGGCCCCGATAATCGCAAGCGCGACGTCCTGCGGCCCGACGCCCGGACGAGGCTCGCCGGTCAGGTAAACGGCGACGATCTCCGGCATTTTGATATCGTAAGTCCGGGAAAGAAGCTGCTTGACGAGCTCGGGCCCGCCTTCTCCCATGGCCATGGTCCCGAGAGCGCCATATCGCGTATGGCTGTCGCTGCCGAGAATCATCTTGCCGCCTCCGGAAAGCATCTCGCGCGCATACTGGTGGATGACGGCCTGCATCGGCGGGACATATACGCCGCCGTATTTCTGCGCCGCAGTCAGACCGAAGACATGGTCGTCCTCGTTAATCGTGCCGCCCACTGCGCACAGGGAATTGTGGCAGTTGGTCAGGACGTACGGAATCGGGAACTTTTCCAGCCCCGAAGCGCGCGCCGTCTGGATAATGCCCACGTAGGTGATGTCGTGGGACGTCAGCGCGTCAAAACGAATCTGCAGCTGCTCCATATTCCCGGACGCATTGTGCTGTTTCAGGATGCCGTAAGCGATGGTCCCTTCCTTTGCGGCCTGGACGTTCCCGCTGTACGACTCGCTGATTTCCGTGCCGTGAAACAGATACACGCTGCCCTCATGTAATTTAATCATAATAAACCCCTCCTCTTAGGTACGCTATTTTGCCTAAACCGGCATGCTGTGCCGCTTTCAAGCGGGACACAATTGTCTTTTCTTGGGTCCGCTTTTTGCCTGAACCGGCATACCGTGCCGCTTTCAGGCGGATCATAATTGTCTCCTTTTTTCAAATATTGCCGCTCTCCCGGCTCTTCAGATAACCGTTCACCATGGACGCGATTTTGAACGTCATCGCGTCCTCGAAAAGGCGGATATCAAGCCCGGTCTGCAAATGCAGCTTCTCCAGCCTGTAAACCAACGTATTCCTATGCAAATACAGCTGCCTCGCAGTCTCGGAAATATTCAGGTTATTCCCTAAAAAAGTATCTATCGTGACGCGCGTCTCCTCGTCGAAGTCATCCGGAACATGGTCTCCGTACACTTCCTTGAGGAACCGTCTGCAGACATCGACCGGCAGCTCATTAATCAGCCTGCCGATTCCAAGCCTGCCAAAGTCGATGACCGTCTCATAAGAGTAAAAAATCCGTCCGATCGAAAGTGCCGTCAGCGCGTCCCGATAGGCTGCCGGGAGGGCTTCCAAGGAGTCGGACGGTTCTGCAAATGCAACCCGCGCCCTCACCATCGCCTCCGCATTCAGCATATCTACGACCATCCGGGCCGTTTCCATCGCGCCCATCCCTCTGCCGTCCGATGCCGCCTGCCGAATCAGCGCAATCATCTTTCCCCCTAGCCTTACAATCAGGTCATTCGAGGCCGTGAACATTTGCCTTAAAATTCTGTAAGCCAGGTCCGATGACTCGCCGTCCGTCTCGACAAGGAACAGATTTCTCGGCATCGCCTGGGCGATATGGAATCCCGCCGCCCTCGACGCTATGTCCGCATCGGTCAGTTCGCCTCGGAGTAATTCCGCCAGAAATACGCTCCTGCTGTTCTTTTCCCGCCACGCCGTGGTAATCTGCCTGATTTTTTCAACCGTTTCAGGCAAATCCGCTGCGTCAATCGCCTCCAGCTTCAACGGAAGTCCCGTCAGGCGGTTCAGTTCCTC
>JAUMWM010000148.1:1943-3010 GCA_030529705.1 Lachnospiraceae bacterium | reverse complement strand
TTTTCCGGCGGAATCCGACAAATCATGCTGCGACTCCTGTCGGTTCTCTTCCTCCGAGGACTCCGACAAATCATAATCCCGGAATATCCCCGCCCCGCTCTCATAAGCCTCGTCAGATGCCGTCCCGAGCAGGACCTTCCGGTTGTTCACCGTCAGCCCCGTCTCCTCATAAATCTCCTGCATGACCTCTTCATTGCAGGTCAGGTTTCTGATGATTTCGGCCGCAAATTCAGGATTCGGAGTCCCCACTGCGGCGCACAAAAAGGTGCCGCCCCGATACCATCCGGCAGGTCCCGCAACGATTCCCCAGTCACCGTAGCTGTCCGCATCCTCATCGATATAGTCCGATTCCAGCCTGCCGATTTCCTCCGCGGAAAGGAAGTAGCCAAAGACATCCCCCTTCCCGGTTAGCTCTTTAAGCCAAGCCTCAGACCCCATCTCCGAGTCGCCGCAGAGACCTTCCTCTGCAAATTTCTTCGTCATCTCCACCCAGTCCATCAGGTGGTCATCTATCACAACGCTCCCCTCATCCGAGTACCAGCCATCCTTCACGGATTCGGCAAACGCGTCAAATGCCGCGTCAAACCCCGCCAGCATCTTGTACCCTGCGCTCCCGACCTTTTCGGCCGTCATTTGAAAAGCCTCCCAGTCCGCCACGGACGAGCCGACAATATCGGGATCGTCCGTTCCGAAGACGGCATTTGCAATCGACCTCCTGTAGAGGAACACGCCCGGCGATATGTCAATCGATGCGCCCCGCTGCTTTCGGCCATCGCTGCCCAGGATGCGCGTGTATGGCAGTTGCTGCTGCATTTGCCTCTTTGATATGCCAAGGGACTTAAGGTCCATGGCCACATCGACCCCGTCCCCTATATATTTTTCAAGATTCAACTCATCGACCACAAAGAGGTCAACCCAGTCATATTCCGACGCCCCTTCCGCCTGCTGCGCTACCAGGAGCTCATCCAGATCGTTGGAATTCTCCAGATCCGACAGGTAATCCGTGATGACCCAGTGGATTTGCATGTCGCCGACCTTCCCGTCCATCACTTTGACTCCGTCATCGG
>JAUMWM010000148.1:0-1843 GCA_030529705.1 Lachnospiraceae bacterium | reverse complement strand
CCCGCCTTTCCGCAGGCAACTGTAAGCCCTGCAAGCGCTAAGGCCAGCATTCCCGACACAACAATATTCTTCATGGCGTCTTTTTCCTGTCAGAATGTCCTTGACATATGCTCGTTGCATTAAGAATCTAACCGTACGGCTTTACTTCAGCTTTGTCATCCTGAGCGTAAGCGAAGGATCTTTTACATAGTCAACGGATTCCGTTGGAATCAGATCCTTCGCTACGCTCAGTATGACAAGGAATCAGATAAATCAGTACAGCCGTACAGTTGCATAAAGTTTGACAATCAGCAATTATTATACATGAGTCAAGTCTTCATTAAAAGCAAAAAAACCACGAAACACGGTCCGCAGACCATATTTCGTGGATTTTTTCACACATATTCAAATAATAACGCCAATCTATATTCTCTCGTTTTTCCTTCGCTTAAAGATCAGTCAACGATAGTAAGCTCCGTCTCCTTGTCGAAGAAATGAGCCTTCTCCATATCAAGCGCAAACTTGACCGTATCGCCTGTACGGGCCGTCGTGCGCGGATTTACGCGGGCCGTCATCTGGCTGCCTGCGAAATCGAAATACAGGAAAACTTCTGCGCCGAGAAGCTCGTAAACCTTGATCTCAGCGTTGATGACCGCTTCGCCATGCTTAGCGAGGAAGTCCGGCTCATCATGGACATCTTCCGGACGGATGCCGAGAACGACCGTCTTGCCGTCATAAGCAGCAAGCTTGGCAGCCCTCTCGCCGGAAAGCGCAAGCTTGAATCCGCCGACCTCAACGCTCTTGCCCTTGTTGGAAATCTTTGCATCCATGAAGTTCATCTGCGGGGATCCGATGAATCCTGCTACGAACTCATTTACCGGGTGATCATACAGCATCTGCGGCGTGTCGATCTGCTGAACGATGCCGTCCTTCATGACAACGATCCTTGTTCCCAAGGTCATAGCCTCTGTCTGGTCATGCGTAACGTAGATAATTGTTGCTCCAAGCCTGTCATGCAGTTTGGAAATCTCAGTTCTCATCTGAACGCGGAGCTTTGCGTCCAGGTTGGAAAGCGGCTCGTCCATAAGGAAGACCTTCGGATTACGGACAATGGCGCGGCCCATGGCAACACGCTGTCTCTGGCCGCCGGAAAGAGCCTTCGGCTTGCGGTCAAGAAGTTTGTCAAGGTCAAGAATCTTCGCAGCCTCTTCAACCTGCTTCTTGATCTGCTCCTTCGGAACCTTGCGGAGCTTAAGACCAAATGCCATATTGTCGAATACCGTCATATGCGGATACAGAGCGTAGTTCTGGAAGACCATCGCGATATCCCTGTCCTTCGGCTCAACGTCATTCATGACCTTGCCGTCGATAGAGAACGTGCCGCCTGTGATATCTTCAAGACCTGCGATCATACGAAGAGTCGTGGACTTTCCGCATCCTGACGGGCCTACGAAGATGATGAATTCCTTGTCGGCGATTTCAAGATTGAAATCCTTAACTGCTTTGTAGCCATTCGGGTAAGTCTTATCAATGTGCTGAAGTGAAAGAGCTGCCATTTTTCATCCTCCTTAAAATTAACTGCTTTCGCATCTGCCTGAATTAAGGATCCGTGTATAAATAACCTCTGCACAAATCCAAATTTATGTTTCCCTGCAGTCGCATCAAGCTTTCAAGCTTTGTTATCAACTGCACCTAAGTATAACCAAAATGTCCGCCCTCTTCTATGGTCAACCTGACAAATAAAAAATGAGTTTTCCGTCAAATTGCCATTTCGTGCATTTCGTCGCTCGTCCGGTCGCTCTCGTTCGGTTCATGTTTGGCTCGCGGGTTCGGCTCATGGGCTCGGCTCATGGCTTCGATCCAA
>JAUMWM010000397.1 GCA_030529705.1 Lachnospiraceae bacterium | reverse complement strand
GTATAACCGGAATTCCATGTCCCATGGATGGTCAGCTCGTTGCGGAGGATCGTCCAGAAAAGGTTTCTCTCGAATGAGATTGTCTCTTCGGGATTGCCGGTAAAGACGATGTTGGCGCCTTTTCCCGCAGCCATCACCGCATAAGTGCAGGCCTGTGAGTTACCCGACATTTCGAGGACGATGTCGGACATGTCCCCGTCCGTGAGCTGGAAGATGGCTTCCGACACATCCCACCCCGTGGCATTGACGACGTGGTCCGAAAACTTCGAGGCATTCAGGACCTTCTCTTTCGACCGCCCTACGATAATGATTTTGGACGCGCCGCGGATTTTGGCGATGGAAGCTGCCAGCAGCGCGATCGTTCCGGTGCCGATGATCGTTACGACGTCACCCGCTTTCATGTGCGCCCTTTTTAACGCATGGCTTGCGACGGCGGCAGGCTCGCAGAGGGCTGCCGTATGGAAGTCCATGTCGTCAGGAAGGATATTGATGTTAAAGACCGGGACGGAGAGGTATTCCGCAAATCCGCCGTCCCGCCTCGACCCGAAATAATCGTAGTGCTCGCACTGGGCATAGCGGCCTTCCCGGCAGGGTTCGCACTGGCGGCAGGGCAGGAGCGGGAAAATGGCGACCTTCTTTCCGAGAAGCTCTTCCCTGGCTCCTTCGCCGAGCCCCACGATTTCGCCGGCCATCTCGTGGCCCGGAATGGTGGGGAAGTGGTAAGTCCCGTTTTTAAAGATTCTGGCCTTGTCGCTGCTGCAAATGCCGCAGGCCCTGATATGGACGAGAACTTCCCCCCGCCCCGGAACGGGGGTTTCCACTTCTTTCAGACTGATTTTACCGATATCTTCAAGTACTAGCGCTTTCAAAAAGTTTGCAACCTCCTTTGAGTTTATTTAAAAAAGCATCGAAATCTTCCCTCGTCGTTATCTTGAAATTGTCCCTGCTGCCTGGCACAAGGCGGATTCTCATCCCGCTCCGTACCGCGATCTGCGTGCTGCCGCGAAGCTCCCGCAGATTTTCCGGTCCGGCTTCTATGTGGGCAGCGTAGTATTTGCCAAAAAGGAATGATTCCGGAGTCTGCCCCGCAACAAGCGCGTCCCGCGGTATCTCTTCTTCGATCATCTGCCCGCCGTAGCTCAGATAGCAGGTATCCGTGACGGGGAGGTAGGGCATGACGCCGTCCCATTCGGGAAATCCTGTCAGAGCGTCCGTGATGATCTGTTCGGAGACGCAGGGCCGGACGGCATCGTGTATGCTGACAACGTCCCCGTCTGCCGCGTCAGGCCGAAGGGACTCAAGGCCGTTCAGGATTGAAAGCTGGCGGGTCTCGCCGGCAGGGGCAAACCCGCGAAACTTCGATATTCCCTCTCTGGCGATAACAGCGGAGAGGAAATCATACCATTTTGGGTCAGCGACAATGGTGATCGTGTCTGCCATCGGATGCATCTCGAAAGTCATAAGGCAGTAAGCGATGATGGGCTTGCCGGACGCTTCCATATATTGTTTCGGAACCGAACCGGATTTCATGCGGCTTCCTATGCCGCCAGAAACAATCAGGATGTGGTTCATAAGCCCTCCTCTTTATCGCATATCTACGTGTCAACTGCATGGCGTTTCTTTAATAACGGGATTATATCAAAAATCGGCGCGAAAGTCATCCTATTTCATTCACGTCATTGGTTCAATGGGGACGGTTCTTTTGGGTCAAAAATTTTTGACCCAAAAGAACCGTCCCCGCGGGCC
>JAUMWM010000147.1 GCA_030529705.1 Lachnospiraceae bacterium | reverse complement strand
TTTGGCCCAAAAGGACCGTCCCCGCGGGCCGAAACCGGCCCAAAAAGCCGAATTCCCTCACCCGAATATCTGCTCCCGCATATAGTCCGCCGCGCCAAGTACCCGCCTGGCCACCTCGTCCCGGCGGTTCCACCACTCCATGCACCAGATGTTCATGATCGGCCAGCCCCGCCGAAGGAGTTCCGAAGGCATCAGTATGTCCCGGTCCCGGGCGGCGCCGATGCCCGAATAGTTCTCGCTGTCGAGGAGTATCCCCAATATATACCGGTCTCTTTTCTCAGGCAGCGCCACGGCAATGTCGACCCTAAATCCGGACTCCCCGGCCATGGCCTTCGTGACATAGCCGGCATCGTCTAAGATCTTGCGGATTTCCCTGAGCACGCCGGCCTTCTTCTGCCTCTGAATCGGGATGCCGTCGATGGCCTCCCCGCGATTTCCCGAAGCGTAATCCAGGAAACCCGCCAGGGTGGCGGCGCCTCGGCTCCTATTGGCATTTGCCCGAATCTCGTCAGCGGTAATCGAACTGACGACAAGCATATGCTCCCTGGCCCTTGTTGCGGCGATATTCAGGTACTTCCAGCCGTTTTCATCTAACATGTGGCTGACATCGGCGCATTCGTCGTTCCCGGCCATCGTCACGGAGAGAATCACGTCGTCCCTCACATGCCCCTGGGCGCCGAAGACGTCCGTCACCAGCAGCCTCTCTTTGGGCGTCCTGGCCCATTCTGCAAATTCCTTATCCCCCGCGCAAGCCTCGTCGAGCAGCTCCGCGATCCGCAGCTTCTGCCGGTGGCCAAATGCGACCACGCCGACAGACCGCTTCTTCTCCGCATTCTCCGCGTAAAGCCGCATGATTTCATTCATCACGGCTCTCGCTTCCGCCTCGTTCAAGTGTCGTTCCTCGTCATATGCCCCGTCAGGCACGCCGATATAGGAAATCCGCCCGCCCTCCCCGTCAGAAGCGGGGAACGTTATGATGCTGCCATTGTAGAACTCGCGGTTGCTGAATGTAAAGAGCCTCTCGTCCATGCTCCTGTAATGCATCCCGAGCTTTATCTCGGGAAGGCCGGCGGAAAGGCACAGTTCGAGGATGCTGCCCGGAACATGATTCTGGCAAATGTCCCCCGCCAGAATCAATTCTCTCCCCTTGGGGATGACCCCCGCCGCGCTGTAAGAGGGCATACAGGAGGCCTCATCGATGACGACGAGGTCGAAGATGGGCCATTTGTCCGTCATATACTCGGCACAGGCCGCCGGGCTCATCATGATGCAGGGGCAGAGCCTCGTAATGGCATTGGGCATTTGTTCAAATATATTCCCTACGGTCATCCCCCTGCCAAAGGAACTGATCGCCCGCTTTAGGGCCATCAGCTCAACGGCTATCTTGGGAGATTCTTTCATCTTCGGTATGCTCTCTGCCGCCAGATTCTGGAGCCTTAATGCCGCAAGGCGGGTCAGGTTTTCATCCGCATCCCGAAAATGCGCAATCAGTTCATTAAATGCTCCCGCCTCAAATCTGCCGGCGGCGGGGTTTTTGTCCGTGATGGACTTTATCAGGGCAAAATACATGCCTCGGTAAAAGCTGCCCATGATTTCATCCGGCTCCGCCCCGTCCAAATACCGGTCCACCAGGCCTCTCAGGCCGTTAGACTCCGCCCTTAGCACCAAGTCGTTGAAGCGGATCCAGTTCGGAAGATTTTCCGTATCCTCTAAAATAGCGGAGTATACCCCGTCCAATTTCCCGATAGGATCTTCCCGGTACCCCTCCGTGTCGATATCGAGGATTTCGACCAGCTTTTCCCACTCCTTCTTCACCTCGTCATAGAGGCCGGGCAATGCGTCGGCCAGGTCTGTGGAAGCCTTGCGGATATCCACGTTGTAAGCGTACCGCATGATGGTCGGGAGCTGGTCGCAGAGCTGCCGGTAGGCCTCTACCCTCTCCGTGAGCTCGTCCGCCGCCTCGTAGGAATTGTATTCTTTGAGCAAAGTCCTGCACTCTTCCGTCAGGTTTTCCCACCTCTCAGCCTGCTGCTCCGACTCTCGCTGATACTTCTTCACTTCCGCCAGAAGTTCCGGGATTTCGCGGTCCTCAAAGCTGAAATATGCATATTGTTCCAAATCGGTCCGGAATTCCTTTATTGCCCGGTCCCGGAAAAACATCTTCGCCTTCGCCTCATCGTATGCCGCAAGGAAGGCATCCATGTCGGCGTGAAGGAAGCCGGGATTCCATTTGCCTCCCATTGCGAGGTCGCGTTTTGCAAATGCATCCGCCCCGCTGATATACTCCCGAAGCTGACGAAGGACTGGCCGCGCGTCGTTCTTCATCAAAAGGAACGAGGGAACGTCCCGCAGTTCCGAGACAAATTGCGCGATCAGGACCATCTGGTAAATGGATTCTTCCGACACGGGGGGATTCAGCTCGAGCAGGTCTACAAACCGGCCGAGCGTGTCTCGGAATTTTTCAAGCAGCGAATTGCCGTCTTGTGCGGCTTCAAAAGCCTCCTCGCAGAGCGCGTCGCTGTAAAACGTCCTCCTCACGCAGGACAGCGGGTTGTCCTTGGGATGCCCGGCGCTCTTGCCGATTGCAAGGAGGTCCCGCATCAGGTCCCGCCTCTGCTTTAAAATGACGGAAGTCACGCTGTCCGCATCGATGATCCCCATATCGAATTTCGGATATTCCCTATATTTCTCATAAATGTCAAGGAGCTCCCGCAGGCTATAGCCGCAGACATGGCGGCTGTTCACCGTCTCCGAGTAGCCATCAAGAGCCTGGCCGATTTCCGTAACCTCGGCCAGAGCCTTTTCGTAAGGGATATCCCCGTGGGACTTCCCGGCCTGCAAAGCTTCTTTCATATGCGGCAGCAAATCCCGCATCCTCACGTTTCCCTGCTGCCCGTACAGGCAAAACGGGGCGAGGCCGATTTTTTCCATTTGCGCCAATGCGTCACGGATAGCCTCATCGGTCTCGCAGGTAAAGAGAACAGTCTTTTTCCGGGCGATGGCATTTGCAATAATATTCACGGCCGTCCTGGTCTTGCCGGTTCCCGGAGCACCGGAGATGGCGAAACTGAGCCCCCGGACGGAAGCTTTTACCGCATATTCCTGGAACCGGTCGGCGCCGAGAGGCAGATAAACATCCTCCGCCCTGACGGCGGCCTTGTCGATCTCTGTCTTCCTCATTCCCTCCGAAAGCCCCCGGAGGATGTGGTGGGACTCCGCCTGGTCCGTATCGATGAAGCTCCTGCTCTGGAGGTATCCCGGCAGGTCAAATATCCCTAAGAAGGCGGTCTCAAAGACGTCCCAGCCTTCCCTTCCGGCGGCCGCCTCCCGGAAAAGCGTGCAGACCCTGCGGACATCCACCCCCCGGTAATCCCTGGGGAGAGGCAGAAGGTCCGGCACGTTCAGGAAATATTCCTTCTCCATCTTATCCAGGAGCGCGAAATTAAACTGCGGCTGGGATTCGGAAAGGCGGAAAGGCCTCCCCTTGTCATCGCCCGTCCTGACTTCCACCGGAAGCAGGACCAGCGGGGCATGCCTCACTGCTCCGGTCGTAATCTCCGTCCACTTGAGAACGCCGGCTGCCAGATATAGCACCGATTTTCCGTGGTTTGCGAGGTTTGATTCCGCCTCGTCAATCAGCCGCCTGACCCTGTAGGCCGTCTCCTTCCAGCCATAGATGGTATGGACCTTCTTGCGCCGGAAATCCGTCCGTAGAATGTCCCTTATCTCATCTACCTGCCCCGTGTTTTCCGGAGTCACTTCCACCGGCGTCTCAAAATCCTCAGGCTTCGGGGCAACGCCAAAATACATGACGTCCGAGAGCATGTCTACGAAATCGTTGACATAAGCGGCAAGCAAAGGAAGGATCAGAGCGTCTCCCTCCGTTTCGGAACCCGTTTTTTCCCCGGATTCGCCCCCGATCTTCATATCGACCAGCTGGTTGGGTTTATCTGGGTCATAGAGGTCTTTTTTCCACTTTTCCAGATTCTGCCTGATGCTAGCCAGAGTCCTGCTCTCAGTCAGCGTCTCTTCCGATTCCCTCTTTTTTCTCTCTTTCCTGTTTTTACCGTCAGCAATCTCCGGTGCTTCCGATTTTTGAGTCCTGTCAGACGAAGCCGCGCTGTCCGCATGGATTCTGAGCGGAAGCGGCTTTACGCCCTCCCTCCTGGATCTTAGCACGTCGATCATGGCGACGAATTCATCCGGCAAAAAAAGGGAGTTCATCGCCAGGTCCATCGCCTCCGTAAAGGGACACTCCCGCCCCAGCAGCATGGAGCCGCAATCTATGAGCAGGATTTCTCCCGCATCGACTCTCCCTGCCGCCTCCGATAGGTCCGTGACTACGGATTTGTCAAATGTCTTATCGACGAGCCACACTCCCGCATAAGCATTTTCATGCCTAAGATACATGACGGGATTCAGGCCCATGGCTTCAAGGCATGAGAGATAGACAAATGTGATATCGTAGGAAGCCGCCCTCCCCTGTTTCCTGATTTTCTCGGCGAGACGGATTCTTTTTAAAATGTCGCTTTTATTTGCCGCATACGGGATTTCTGAAATCCTGCGTCTGCGGATTGCCTCGTAGGCCGAGGACGCCATTTGCCGTATTCTATTCCGGTCGTCCGACAAATAGGAGTCGAGTACCGGATTTCCCGTCTCCCGGCCGAGTATGTCAGCCGCTTCCACAACGAGTTCCGAGATGAACGGCTGGCTTGGCATGATAAAGGCGGGGAGAAGGTTCGTGTGGAAATCATTGCCCTTCCACTGGTCATAAGCCATGACGACGACAGTCTTTTCGATGGATTTGCTAACCAGCTTGCTGAACCGGTTTTTCCCGCTGACCGTAAAGCGCAGCACGCATTCCGTCCGTTCTCTAAGAAAGGCCAGATAGGACGTGTTCACGCGGATGTCCGGCTGGACGATATGCCACTCTTCGCCGGCCAGCAAGGCGGGGGCTATTTCCTCAGAGGGGAAGATAATCTCGTCATCCGAGGTTATTTCCACCCTGATGTCCCGAAGTTCCCCGTCTCCCTCGTTTTTCAATGCGATGTCCCGGACAAGCAGGACGCCGCCTAGCTGCATGACGAAATTCATCTCCTCGCACATGCTCACATCGATTAGGAGAGTTGAGGGATCCCACCTGTATTGTTCCAAAGGGGAAGGCAGCAACTCAGGTTCTGTCTCTTCGGATTGTATATTCTGCTCCTTTTCCTGACAGGATTCGCTTTCCAAGAAAGCAGGATCCTTTTCGGAATAGTCTTCTTCCTTCTCTGATTCTTCCTCGGACGTCTCGTCATAGGGTTCTTCTTCGCGCTTCCCCGGAAGATAGTCTTCCTGCAGAACTCTTAACCCCTCCAGAATGATTTTCGCCTCCAGCCTTTCCAGGCCGTCCGGGTCGTCCATCTCCTCTTCGAGATCCTGGAAATCCTCAAAGTCAGCCTTCTTTTCAATGTTCCCGAAATGGCTGATATCGAGATCGGCTAGCTGTTCTATATCTTGATAATAGGAGCTGTCAGAAAAGACATTTTCTGCGGACCTGGCTCCTCCGGCAATCCTGCCATCCCTTTCCCCGTATTCCGTTTTCAGAGTGTCTTTATCTAACGAACCCGCCATGAAAACCACCTAATACTCTAAAATTTACTCTAACATCGTTCCCAGATGTTGTGGTGCAAGATGGGGCAAAAAGACTGCACAGGGAAAAAAGCCCATTTTGCACTGGAATCATCAATTATTTACGGAAGAATCCTAACAGGAAATACGGAGAATGGAAATCATTCCCGCCCTCATCCTGTCATAACAAAGCACAATCTGTCCTATGGATCCATACGGTCCGAACGCCCTTTTTCCGCCGTCATTGTGAAGGTAAAATCCGTCTTCTCCCAAAGTCACCGCCACTGTATGGATTCCTTTCAGCAGGTTTTCCCTGTCATTATAGAAAGTGAGGACGTACGCGCGCCTGTCACGGGCCTGCCTTTCATTTGCAAGAAACTCTTCCGTATCCGTATATTCTTCCACGGAAAAACCCTGTTCCATGAAAAAGGCCTTCATTTCTCCCGGATCCGTGCCAAGGCCTCCATACAATATCATGCCCCTCTTCTCAAATGTGGCAATCAATTTCGCAAAATCCGGCGTCCTTCCGGTCATCCCGCGCAGGACATTGTAGGCCGCTATCACCTCGCAGCCCGAATGGCGCACGGTGGCCAGCCCATACCGCATGTCATCGAATGCATCCTGGTACTCGATGAAGCCGCCATCCGCAATGATCTTTTTGCGGCGGGATGCAAAGGCTTTCGCATTTGCCTTGTAGCGCTTGCCAATGAGCCTTCCTTCTGCCGCGGCCGGCAATTTCAGGCTGGCGATTCGGAGTCCTTTCAGGATTCCAAGCATTCTCGCATTTGTCAACTGTTTCGGAATCAAAACTCTCATGAAAGGGATTATAACACATTTTTGGCTCTTGGGTCGAATTTTTTCGGCCCGCGCGGGCGGTGCTTTTGTCGGGTTTTTCGGCCCGCGGGGACGGTCCTTTTGGGCCAAAAATTTTTGGCCCAAAAGGA
>JAUMWM010000146.1 GCA_030529705.1 Lachnospiraceae bacterium | reverse complement strand
AAATGTATGGTGCCAGGGATACGCTGTTTTCCGTCAACGGGTCTACGTGCGCGCTGCTTGCCGCCATCTCAGCTGCCGTTCCCAAAGGGGGGACGGTCCTGATAGAACGTAGAAGCCATATGGCAGTGTATCACGCGGCCTATCTTCGGGAACTTGATGTGGCGTATGTGGAGGATGCGGGCTTTGATGCCGAAGATATTGATGCCGGAAAGAGCATAGATGCCGTAGTCATCACAAGCCCCACCTATGAAGGGTGTATGAAAGATGTCTCCGGATGGGCGGAGTATGCTCATGCAAATGGCGCCGTCCTGATTGTCGATGAAGCCCACGGAGCGCATCTCGGCTTTCATCCGTATTTCCCGGAGAGCGCGGCGCGGTGCGGCGCGGATCTCGTGGTGCAGAGTACGCACAAGACGCTGCCAGCCATGACACAGACAGCGCTTCTCCATAATGTGACCGGGCGGGTTCCGACCGGAAAACTGCATTTTTTCATGGATATTTACGAGACCTCCAGCCCGTCGTATGTACTCATGGCTTCTATTACTTCATCGTTGAGGCTGGTCAGGGAGAGAGGCGATGAATTTTTTGCGGCTTATGCGGAGAGACTCCGGAAAGTCCGCCGGGAACTGTGTTCGCTGAAACATTTCCGGCTGGCTGGCGGGGAGGATGCTGTGCTGGGATTTGACAATGAACTCCCTCCCCATAAGGCCGGAACCGTGATGGATCCGGGAAAGCTGGTGCTGGTGCCGAGACATTTCAGAAAAATTTCTGAACGATACGGTGCAGCATGGCTTTATGATGAGCTGAGGGACGGGTATCATTTGCAAATGGAAATGCGTACCGATACATACTGTCTGGCGATGACATCCATCGCGGATTCGGACGAAGGGTTCGGGCGTCTCGTTGCTGCCATGCGTGAGATTGATGAGCGGGTGGAGAATGATTCGCAGCGCCGGGACTGTGGGAAGCAGAAAGATATCGGGCATCGGGAAGAGATTGTTAAAGTTTCCGTTGTCCGGACGGAGAAGGAAGGGTGCATGAAAATCTTTGCCGCATTGGATGCTCCGTCTGAGACGATAAATTTGGCTGATGCGGCGGGACGTATCTGTGCGGATTTTGTGATTCTGTACCCGCCGGATGTTCCGTTGATTGTACCCGGCGAGGTATATACGGAGGAGAAGGCAGATGAGATTCTCGGATGGATAGAGAGGGGATTTTCTGTGATGGGAGCAGGGTGAACAGTAACAATCCAGCATCGCATCCCTTTACTCGCTATAGCTGAGAATTGACAGCGATTATTTTTGCTAGTATACTTTTGGATACCCACAGCGATGTGGGAAGCGTCCGAAAGGACGTTGGAGGGATACACGAAAGCGTAAAGCGGCTTAGCTACACTCTCCGAAAGGAGGTGAAGCTTATGCCTATTATTCTGACTATCCATGTGTTCGGATATACCGTCACAGTGAGAATCACGAAGAAAAGCAACAACCGCCACTCGGCCAAGTGACGGTTGTTTGAAGAAATAACCTAATAACTTGAAACGAGGTCAACCGCTTCTCGCTGTATCCCTCTTTCAATTATGATTATATTGAAAATATCCTATTCTGTCAAGATAACAGAAAAACGAAAAAACAACTGATAATACTGCGGTACGGTGCGGCATTCACAGACGTTGTTGTCCTTAGTTTGTGGGCGTGTTGCCGAAGTACGCGTTGTTGTTCCAGTCTACACCCGCATTATAATCATCCAGGTATTTCTCCTCTGTGTACCACGTACTCTCACTCTTGTTAAACCATGCATAAGGACTGTAATAGCATATCTCACTCCACGCATCCTCTGCCACCGGGTCAGATCCCCCACTCAAATAACCATCATCGTTCAAATAAAGATAACACCATACGGTAGAAGCTGAAGCTGTCCCATTCTTATATTCATCGTATTCACTCATACGAGTCAAGTACTGGCCTACACCAAGCGGATTTCCCGGAGTTACTATCTCTCCCGGTATGGCACTCGTGGCAATCACGTCCTCCGCGCTAAAGCGGACAATTTTCATCTTCGGTTTCTGCATCTTGTCTTTCCTCCTCTTTTCGAAAAATTAGATTATTTTTCAATAATTATTGACATAATTCTACCCCCCCCGCTTATTCTGTCAATCTTTTTTGCCATTATACTTTTTTGACACCCACAGCGATGCGGGAAGCGTCAGCAAGGACGCTGGAGGGATACACGAAAGCGTAAACCGGTTGGCCTGCACTCTCCGAAAGGAGACAAGGCGGTACATGAGGCGTGAACAGTAAGTGCGCCCTTGTGGGCGCGCCCACAGGAAAAGAAACGTTTGTCTTTAGGGGGAATTTGATGATATAATCAGTTCCAGATTTATCTGGAACTGAGTGCGCCGGATTTTGGCCGCATTTGCGGCATCTTCCCTGCAAAATCCGTGCGCATCCGACTTTGGCGTAAAACTCAAGTTCCATTTAATTGCGGCGTTGAGTATATAATCCCCTGTGGGGACGCATTCGCGGGAAAAGTTTGGATTCCGGAGGAATCATTATGCCGGACACAACGCTTTTGACCCAAAAGAACCGTCCCCATGGGCCGAAATCTGAAATTAGAAAGGATCGTTATGAAAGAGTATACACCGGTTAAAGAAGGGAAAGTCAGGGAGATTTATGATATCGGCGATGCGCTGGTTATGGTTGCGACGGACAGGATCTCGGCATTTGACGTGATTCTGAAGAATAAGGTTGAGAAGAAGGGGAAGGTGCTCACGCAGATGAGCAAATTCTGGTTCGATTACACCGCCGACATCCTGCCGAACCATATGATTAGTGTTGACGCGGCGGATATGCCGGAGTTTTTTCGGACGCCGGAGTTCGATGGAAACAGCATGCTTTGCAGGAAGCTTTCCATGCTCCCGATTGAGTGCATCGTGAGAGGATACATTACGGGCAGCGGCTGGGCAAGCTATAAGAAGGATGGGACCGTATGCGGGATCCGCCTGCCGGAAGGCCTTCGCGAATGCGACAAGCTGCCGGAGCCGATCTACACGCCGAGCACGAAGGCGGAAATCGGGGATCACGATGAGAATATCAGCTTTGAGAAGAGCATCGAGGTTCTTGAGAAACAGTTTCCGGGGAAGGGTGAGGAGTATGCGAAGACGCTCCGGGATTGCACGATCGGACTATATAAGAAGTGCGCGGATTATGCGCTCTCCCGCGGGATTATTATTGCGGACACGAAGTTCGAGTTCGGTCTCGATGAGGATGGAAATATCGTAATCGGCGATGAGATGCTCACGCCGGACTCCAGCCGCTTCTGGCCGCTTGAAGGTTATGAGCCGGGGCATGGGCAGCCGTCATTTGACAAGCAGTATGTGCGCGACTGGCTGAAGGCGAACCCGGACAGCGGCTATGACTTGCCGCAGGAAGTCATTCAGCGGACAACGGAGAAGTATGTGGAGGCGTATGAACTGCTGACAGGGGAAAAGCTTTAAGTATTCGGTTACTGCTTAGCAGGTAATAAGAATCATTGTCATCCTGAGCGTAAGCGAAGGATCTTAGACATAAAAGATACGTAACCGTATGTCCCCGGTGAAGATTCTTCGCTTACGCTCAGAATGACAGAGAGTGCTGAAGTAGTTACAGTATTCGCAGGAGAAGGAACGTCCCTCTCCTGCGTTTTCATGAGAAACTAATTGCCATGCGGAACGTAGTCAAATATGCTTTGCACCCGATAAACAATCTCCAAAAGCATCTTCCCGGAAAGATGCCCTCTGACAGTGCATCCTCTGCCATGTACCGAAACCGTAGCCAGTTCTTCGCATAGAACAATCCCCTTCATGGAATCTGAGATGATTTCGATATGCAGCGGGTCGGGCTTTGCCTCTTTCACAATCGGACACACAATCACATTGCCTGACTGATTATAGAAAGATGAGCTGACCACGAGAAATGGAACCCTGGCTCTGCTCACCTTTATGAGGTCCCCCTGATCAATCTGCGTCATCCAGCCATTTTTCAATGCCTATTCCCTCCCCGAAATCAAATTCTTCATAAGGCCCGAGCTTTCCCCCAAACGGTCTGGCATATTCTTCCAGTGTCCTGCGGCGGACGGCCTTTTCCACTATTAAGCGACTGCCGTCTACTTTCATTGTCAGTTCATCATCAGGCTTGATGTGCAATTCTTTTAATATTTCTTTTGGTATGCGAATACCCTGGCTGTTTCCCCAGGATCTTAAAGTCACGTTTCCTGTCAAACCCATATAAATCTCCTTATTCGTCAGAGCGGATCATTTGGTCGTAACTACTCAGCACCCCTTGTCATCCTGAGCGTAAGCGAAGGATCTTACACATAAAACAGACTGTAAACGTACACTGAAAGAAAAGATTCTTCGCTTACGCTCAGAATGACAGGACGTGCTGGGCAGTTACAATTGGTCAATAAATAATACTGCTAATGTATATACACAGTATATACTAAAGGGCTGGTGTTAACAATAACAGATGTTGTTAAAGAAACGAAAGTTTTTCGATGAAAAGTTCTGTTGTTGATGCTACAATATCTGAAACAGTTAACGCAGGAGGGGGTAATTATGCGAATTTCCGACGCGGAGGTACAAGTATGATCAAATCAAAAAATCTCATTCTGGGCATCTGCGCTCATGTGGATGCGGGCAAGACCACCCTCTCGGAAGGGCTTCTGTATCTGGGAGGGAGCATCCGCAAGATGGGGCGGGTGGATACCGGCGATGCCTTTTTGGACACGGACGAGATGGAACGGGCGCGCGGGATCACCATCTTTTCGAAGCAGGCGCAGTTTTCCGCCACGCTGGCTGATGGAACGCGGCGCGAGTACACGCTGCTCGACACGCCGGGCCATGCGGATTTTTCGCCGGAGATGGAGAGGACGCTGCAGGTGCTGGACCTGGCGATTCTGGTAATAAGCAGCGCGGATGGCGTGAACGCGCAGGTGAAGACCCTGTGGTCGCTCCTTCGGCATTATCATGTGCCGACCTTCCTTTATGTCAACAAGATGGACCAGATGGAGAATCTGGGGGAGGGGGATGCGAAGCGGGAGGAGTTGCTGGCAGAGATTCAGGAGAATTTGAATGCAAATGCGCTCCAGCTTGCGCCTTACGCCTCACGTTCTGACGGTCAGCGTGATGATTTCTGTCATGCCCCGGGAGGAGATGAATTTTCACATCCAATGCCTGCAAATGGGGAAAGCGAAAGATCCTTCGCTTCGCTCAGGATGACAGGGGAGATACGAAGCCGTCTTCTTACTTACCTCTCAGGCGCCGACCTTCAGGAATCTCTCGCCCTCTGCGATGAGGATCTTCTGAACCGCTACATGGAAGGGGAACCCGTCGGCCCGGCCGACATCGAAATGCTGGTGGCGGAGCGCAAGCTCTTCCCCGTCTTTTTCGGCTCTGCTCTGAAAATGCAGGGGGTCGAAGAACTGCTGGAAGGCCTCAACCTGTATTCGCCCACTCCGGCCTACCCGGAGGAGTTCTCCGCCCGCGTCTTCAAAATCACGCGTGACGGCCGGGACCGGCTCACCTGGATGAAGGTTACGGGCGGGTCCATCGCCGTTCGCAAGGAGCTTACTTATATAGGAAGAAAGTCGGGAGAAGCCGCCGGGTCAGGGGATGGGGACGGGGAGGCATTTGCAGAAAAAATCACCCAAATCCGCCTCTACTCGGGCGACAAATTCGCGCCTCTGCCTGAGGCAAATGCCGGCTGCGTCTGCGCAGTCTGCGGCCTGACCGCCACCTATGCGGGGCAGGGCCTCGGCGCAAATGCCACCGAAAACGCCGGCCTCATCGTCCCGGTCCTGACCTGGCAAATTCTCCTGCCGCAGGGCGTTGACCCGTTCAAAGCCTACCGGGACCTCTGCGTCCTCGAGGAAGAGGAGCCGATGCTGCAGGTCGCCTACAATGAGCGGAAAGGCGAGATCACGGCCTGCGTCATGGGCGAGATCCAGCGGGACGTCCTGAAAAAAATCGTGAAGGATCGGTTCGACTTGGAGATTGCATTTGGGAGGCCGCAGGTCATGTATCGGGAGACGATCGCCGCACCGGTCGAGGGGGTCGGGCATTTCGAACCGCTCCGGCACTATGCGGAGGTGCATTTGCTGCTTGAACCCGGGGAGCCGGGCAGCGGCCTTGTTTTTGACAGCAAATGCAGCGTCGATTCCCTCGCACGCAACTGGCAGCGGCTGGTCCTTACGCATCTGAGGGAGAGGCGGCACAAGGGCGTGCTGACGGGGTCGGAAATCACGGATATGAAGATTACGCTGATCGGCGGGCGCGCGCACGAGAAGCACACGGAGGGCGGCGATTTCCGCCAGGCGACTTACCGAGCGGTCCGGCAGGGGCTGATGATGGCTCGGAACGTGCTGCTGGAGCCGTACTATAATTTTCGGATCGAGCTTCCGCAGGGGAATCTGGGCAGGGCGCTCACGGATCTTCAGCAAATGGGCGCCTCTTTCGGCCCGCCGGACATCGATGGGGATGAGGCGATTCTGACGGGGAGTGCGCCGGTCTCGGAATTGGGCGATTACGCCGAGAAGCTGGGCA
>JAUMWM010000145.1 GCA_030529705.1 Lachnospiraceae bacterium | reverse complement strand
ACCGTCCCCGCGGGCCGAATTTTTTTGGCCCAAAAGGACCGTCCCCGCGGGCCGATATCAGAAGTGACCGCCCCCGCCGGATGAACCGCCGGCATGGCCGGAAAAGCCGCCGCCGGATGAATGGCCGCCGGAGAAGCCGCCTCCGCCGCCTCCCCGATTCGGTTCCGGCTTCGGGATGACGCGGTGCGTCACGGTCTTTCCGAGATACCTAGAATCATGCCCCGTCCGCCTGTAGCCGAGCGTCTTGATTGGAATCTGCGTCGCCTTGGATGGCTGCGTGCTCTTGTGCCTGGCCGAAAGCCCGACCAGCGTGATGGCGCTTAGGATTGCGCTGATTCCCAAAGACAAGGGAGTCGGTATCATGGCATACAGGATATTCCTGAACCGATGTATATACGTAATGTACTGGTCTGCCACGCTCACGTAATCGCCGGCTACCATTTCATCATAGATATCGTTGTAGAAATTATTTGCCATATCGACAAATTTGTCGTCCCCGTAAAACCTGCCCTGGCCGTATATCGCGACGATGCGGTTGTTCATGTCCATCATCAGGATGGTCCGGTCATCGGAGATGGCATTTTCATACATGAATTCCTCTGCGTACTTCTGGGTCGTCTCCGTCCCGTAATTGACATCCTTCGGGATATCGTAGGATGTGAGGATCATGATTTCTGCCTTTTTTTCATCGGACAGCTTCGAGAGCTTTTCCGTCAGGGCCGCCTCCTGCGAATCGGTGAACAAATCCGCGTAATCGTAGATTATCTTCGTCGTATCGGCCTTGGGCATGTAGAAGACGGTGCCGTCATTTGACGTATACGGGCCGGAACCCTGCTCGGCTAAGACCGGCAGGCAGGAAGAAGCCGCCACATATAAGAGCAAGGCCAGCATGAGAACCATTTTGGGGATTTGCAGTATAAAAGATATTCCGCCGTCAAAGTTCTTCCCGGTCGAGCCGTCCCGAATTGTTTCGGGAATCAGTAGTATCGAAGATATTCTGTGCCTTCTCTTCATGTCACATCACCCCCAATACGCGAAGGATCAGCATGATAATCTGGGATATGACAAAAATCCCCCCGCCAATCTCAAAGAACCTCGCCGGATCCGACGGTATCTCCCCCATCATTTTGCCGGTCTGCCCGTTCATGCCGAAGATGTATTTCTTGCCCTTATACTCCGTGTACATCATCCAGACGGGGAGCATCGCATAATGGACCTGGTCCTTCCTCCAGTTATAGTTCTCGTTCTTGATGACCGTGCCGGCGTTGAACGTCCCGACGTGGTTCATCAATTCCCGGGTCATGGCTTCTTTCGCCCTAAGCTTAGCCCGCTTCTCGTTCATGGCCGCGTCTTCGTTCCACCGCTGCGTGTAGAATCCGGCGAGGAAAGCCGGGTTGAATGACTGCAGCTTGGAGAAGTCGAATGGCTCGATGGAGTCCATCATGTCATTGTCCAGCTCCTTCAATGCGTCTGCAGGGATGTTTTGAAATGTCCCCTGCCCCGCCTCGTCGACCTCGTACTTGGTGATTTCGGTGTACTCCACGTCCTTTGTCATCCATACCCTGGTGTTGGTGCCGACCACCCGGATGCTCGCCTCCCCCTCGAAGGAGTAGAGCCAGAAGGGAACGTACATCCCCTTGATTTTCTCGACAGTGGACTTTTTCGTGAAAAGCCTGGGAGTGAGGATGGACTTTTTTGCCAGTTGCAGGTATTCCTTCTCTACATCCTCCCGGGTCGTCGTGAATGGGAGGACATAATCCGGACGGAAGTTTCCGGTCAGGTTTCCTTCGAGCGTGATCGCCCGGTTGCAGTAGACGCAGGTCGTGGCTGCCGTCTCCTTCGAGGTGATGACTTCCGCCCCGCAGTGCGGGCATTTGTATATCAGCAGTTCCCCGGTGGAGTCATCCGTGGCCTGTTCGTCCGTGGCCGCAGGTTCTGCGTCCCCCGCCCCGGCCTGGGGAATCGTCTCGTCATGCCCTTCCGCTGACGGGTCGTATGCATACTCGGACGGGTCAAATGTCGATCCGCAGTACTCGCACACGAGCTTCCCGGATTTCGGGTCAAAGTAGAGCTCTGCCCCGCAGGTCTTGCAGTTATATTTGGCCATAGGCAATCCCTCCTTTGCGATAGGTGTTGCTGTGCATTTGTTCCGTTTCTGTATAGTTGCTACAGTTTTCGTCTTATTATAGCATAAAAAACCCGCAATTCTTACATAGATTGTAAAAATTGCGGTTTTTTCGGCCTACGGAAGTTGCTGTACACGTCTCCACACCAAAGTCGGTTATGCATATAATAAATTGTGTGTCATCCTGAGCGCAGCGAAGGATCTTTTACCAAAACTTATGATTTATGTAAAAGATCCTTCGCTTACGCTCAGGATGACAAGCATGTGGCGTGAACAATTAACTGTCGAAAACCAAAACCTTAGAAATCAAACTTGTCTGAGAAGTATGCGTCCAGCTCATCGATCTTGACGCGCACCTGCTCCATGGAGTCGCGGTCGCGCACGGTCACGGACTGGTCCGTCTCGGAGTCGAAATCGTATGTCACGCAGAACGGAGTCCCAATCTCGTCCTGCCTTCTGTAGCGCTTGCCGATGTTGCCGCGGTCGTCGTACTCGCAGTTGTACTTCTTGCAAAGCTCCGTATAAATCTCCGTCGCCGGTTCCGCTAGCTTTTTCGAAAGCGGAAGCACCGCAATCTTGACCGGAGCCAGCGCCGGATGGAAGTGGAGGACGGTGCGGACGTCGTTCTTGGCCTCGTCGAGGACTTCTTCGTCGTATGCCGCGCACAGGAAAGCGAGCGTCATGCGGTCCACGCCGAGGGACGGCTCGATGACATAGGGGATGTAACGCTCTTTCGTCTCATCGTCGAAGTAGGACATGTCCTCGCCGGAGACTTCCTGATGGCGGCCAAGGTCATAGTCGGTGCGGTCGGCAATGCCCCAGAGCTCGCCCCAGCCGAACGGGAACAGGAATTCCACGTCCGTCGTGCCCTTGCTGTAGAAGGACAGCTCGGCCTGGTCATGGTCGCGGAAGCGAAGCTCGTCTTCTTTGAGCCCGAGGGAGAAGAGCCATTTCTTTGCAAATGCCTTCCAGTACTCGAACCACTCCAGATCCGTGTTCGGCTTGCAGAAGAACTCGAGCTCCATCTGCTCAAATTCCCTTGTACGGAAGGTGAAATTGCCGGGCGTAATTTCGTTGCGGAAGGACTTGCCTATCTGACCGATGCCAAATGGCAGTTTCTTTCTGGACGTGCGCTGGACATTCTTGAAGTTTACAAATATGCCCTGGGCCGTCTCCGGACGCAGGTAAACCGTGTTCTTTGCGTCTTCCGTGACGCCCTGGAAGGTTTTGAACATGAGGTTGAACTGGCGAATATTTGTAAAATTGTGCTTTCCGCAGGTCGGGCATGGAATCTTGTGCTCAAGGATGAAATTCTCCATCTCTTCATTTGTCCAGCCGTCAACGGAGCCCAGCGGCTCCGCATCCGTGCCGTAGGCCTCCTTGTCCGCCTCGGTGATGGCGATCTTGTTCTCGTGGCAGTAATCCTCAATCAGCTTGTCCGCGCGGAACCTCTCGTGGCACTCTTTGCAGTCCATGAGCGGATCGGAGAAGGAGCCCAGATGGCCGGAGGCAATCCAAGTCTGCGGATTCATGAGGATTGCGCTGTCCAGGCCGACGTTGTACGGGTTCTCCTGGATGAATTTCTGCCACCAGGCTTTCTTGACATTGTTCTTCAGCTCGACGCCGAGGTTGCCGTAATCCCAGGTGTTAGCCAGGCCGCCGTAAATCTCGGATCCCGGGAAAATAAACCCTCTGGATTTTGCAAGCGCTACGATTTTGTCCATTGTCTTTTCCATAATTCAGCTTCCCTTCCTTTTTAATTCACATATAATTCAAAAACAGTAACTACTCAGCAACCCCAGATCATTCTGAGCGCAAGCGAAGAATCTTTACATGCACTGTTTGCTTACATTTGTTTATGTATAAGATCCTTCGCTTACGCTCAGGATGACACACATTATGATCGTCCCGCTGGGCAGTTACAAAAATACGCTATTGATACAGTATATAACAGGGTTCGTCAAGGACGACGTCCCCCAGGCTTTCACTGCCCGCCGTGCAAATGCCGTCCTTGCCGATCAGCACGTCTTCGCCGACATACAAGACCTCTCCCGGCACGTCAACGACCATGGGCTCTTCGATTGCCAGAATCTTTATATTTGCACCTTCCTTGTCATTGAGCTCGCCAACCGTCGTCTTTAACCTGCCGTCGCTACTGGTGATGCGGACAGCCGGGGATACAATGCCTGCGCCCACGGCGGCGTCAAGCTGCCCCGCATAACAAATCACGCCGTTAAAGGCGGCGTAATCCTCGGTGGAGGCATAGGAAATGACGAGAAACACGCCGTCTTTTCCTTTGCTGCATTTGCCTAGTTCGATGCAGCCATCGCCGTTTTCCGCGTTATATTCATCTATGGCGGCCTGAATTTGCCGCTTCAGTTCTGCTGCATCGTAGTAGTCCTTGTCAAAGGACCCATACGAGGAGGCTTTGACTTTTCCGTCGCCGGATAATTCCATGGCGTTTTGTTTCTTCGTCGTGATGGATCCGCACCCGATGAAGGAGAAAATGCACAAAGCCCACAGCATGAACACCATTACTTTTCTCATGCAAACTGACCTCTGTTTGATATTTACAGCGTAACTGCCTGTCGGAGTTCCGGCACCGACAACCGAATCTTAACAATTATACTAAACGGATATCGGTTCTGTAAACAAGAACCTTGATTTTTCGTTACTGTTCATACATCCGATAGCACCCTTGTCATCCTGGGCGTAAGCAAAGGATCTTTTACCATCTACAGCGGCTTTATGTAAAAGATCCTTCGCTACGCTCAGGATGACGCCCAATATACTATGGGTACAGACGATTTTGGTGTGGAAGCGTGAACAGTAATGATTTTTCTCATAACAGCATCATGTCAAGCAGGTCCTCGGACATCAGCTTCCTGTCCACCGTCTTGCCTAGCATTTGCTTTACGTATCTGCCGTAGTCAGCCTCCGCTTCCTCTTTCAAGCGGAAGGAATAGAGCTCCGCCACCTTGCAGCCGGCCGTAAACCTGAGCGCATACCAGGCATCCGGGTCCATCTTCCCGGCTTCCTCGGGCGGGGCGAATACCCCGTTCTCCGCCATGATCCTGCACTCATAAACCTTCCTCATAAAAGGCAGGGGTACCGCCCCTTTCAGGATGGCCCGCAGGGAAATATAGAGAAGGTTCACCATCTCCGAAGCCTCCATCCCCTCCGCGGAGAAGTAGGATGCGAGTTCCAGAAAATAGAAGCCATAATAAACGCCGGGCTGCGCGGCGGCCAGCTCCGTAAAGTAATTTGCGGCGTTGACTTTGCGCAGGGTATAGGCATTTCTCCCCTGGACGACTTCGAAGGTGCCGAAGACAAATGGGTTGCACGCGGCCATAAGGGGATTTCCCGCCCTTCTGGCGCCGTGGGCAAATGCAGTGATCTTCCCCATCTCTCTCGTAAGGATGACCAGTCTTTTGTCATATTCTCCGACGGGCTGCGTCAAAAGCACGACGCCGGTTAATTCCATTGCGTCCATAGTAAGAATCCTCCCGTCTTGGGAAGCTAAATCGATTTCCGGTCATAGCCGAATGACCTCACGTCCCTCTCGCTGTCCCGCCAGTTTTTTCTGACCTTCACGAACAGCTTGAGGAATACTTTCGTCCCTGTCATCTCCTCGATGTCGCGCCTGGCGGCCTGGCCGATTTTTTTCAGCATGCTTCCGCCCTTCCCGATGATGATGCCTTTGTGGCTGTCCTTCTCGCAAATGATGCTGGCCTCGATCGCCGTCAGATCCTCCGATCTCTCCTTGTAGGAGTCTATCTGCACGGCTATTCCATGCGGGACTTCCTCGTTTAATGCCCTCAGAGCCTTCTCCCGGATAATCTCGGAAGCCAGTTGCCTCATGTTCTGGTCCGTGACCGTCTCCTCATCGTAGTACTGCGGTCCTTCGGGAAGCCTTTTCAGAATGGCTCGGATGACTTCCTCCACATTCAGCCCTCGGAGGGCTGACACGGCTATGATATCGTCAAATGCCAATACCTTCTCCCATGCGCCAAGTATCTCCGGGGCTTTCGCCTTATCTATCGTATCAATCTTGTTAATGATAAGGATGACGGGCTTTTTCTGTTTTTTCAGTTTTTCCGCTATATCCCGGTCGCCATATCCGATGTAAGGCGAGGGTTCCACGAGCCAGAGGATGACGTCCGCATCGCCAAGCGTTTTGTCGGAGACGTCTATCAGGTATTCTCCCAGCTTGTTGTCCGCTTTCCGGATCATGCCCGGCGTGTCGAGAAAAATGATTTGCCCCTCTTTCGTTGTGAGCACCGTCTCGATCCGGTTGCGAGTCGTCTGGGGCCGGTTGCTGGTTATCGCAATTTTCTGCCCGACCAGATGATTCATGAGGGTGGACTTCCCGACATTCGGCCTGCCTATAATAACTGTATATCCTGATTTATACATCGCACTACCTCTCGTTCGGTCCGCGGGGACGGTCCTTTTGGGTCAAAAATTTTTGACCCAAAAGGACCGTCCCCG
>JAUMWM010000396.1 GCA_030529705.1 Lachnospiraceae bacterium | reverse complement strand
ACGTGCAAAGGCGGTTAGGTAATGTCGCATTTGTGCGGATGAGGGGTAACAGATATGATGTGGATTCGTAAAAAGTCTGCATGGGAGTGGTTGACTTTTAGGGTTCATAGTCGTATACTGTACAAGGATGTTGTTGTTTACTCAGAAAAAGGAGGAATGATACTATGGAAAGATGGACAGCTCCGGAAATCCGTGAACTCAACGTACAGGAGACAGCCGGCGGATCGTCTTTAATGCCGATCGAGTGCGAGTGCGGATGCCATATGGGCGGCCGTACTTCATAATGCCGACACGCAAGAAAAAGGATGTCAGGTAACGGCGCTCTCTTTTCTGTATGCAATTCCCACGAAGGGATAGGGGAGCTTGCATTACAGTCTGATAACCATAACGGAATATAAGGCCATATGGGAAGGCGAAGCTTGGGTTACAAGCAGAAGTCGTCTTATTGATGCTGACGGATTCCGTTATGCGTGGGCAGCAAATAAGGAAGTTGCTTTGTCTCTGAAGGAGGAAATGATCATGGAAAGATGGGAAATCCCGACAATTCAGGAACTGAATGTTGAGGAGACTGCAGGCGGACATTATCCGGATGTTATGGAGAATGAATGCGCTCATGTAAATTACGCATCATAAGTTCCGCTGTGGTAATGGTATGAGAAGGTATTGGCTTTGGGCCAATACCTTTTTCTTTTATTCACTGACTAAGCCCCATTCTTGCCATGTAAGCATTTTTTGCGAGCGCAGCCGGGAAAATAGACCAGCAAGATGAATTATTTGTTTATGAAAAATCCTTACATAAAAAGCGGCAGGCGTTCAGATGGTTTGAACGCCTGCCGTTTTTTCGTGTTATTTTGGGTGATTCCTTATTTTGAGTTGTCCTGCACGATTTTCAGTGCGGCCTGCCTCTGGGCTACGGAAGTCAGGAACGCTTCCGGATAACCTGCCTCCACGGCCTCTTCCAGAGTCTGATAACCATAGACGGACAGGATGTCTGACAACATCGCTGTATACTCTGCCGACTCCTTGGTGATGCCTTCCTGTTCGAGAATGGCAAGGGACGTAAGCCAGGAACGCACCTCTGAGCGAATGACCTTTTCGAGGTCGATGCCATTTGTCGAAAGGAACTCGTCGAGAGTGACTCCGCTGCCGTCCGCACTGGTCTTGTAGATTGCCGTGACGTATTCCGTCGCATCCCCATAGATGTCCTTGGGAAGAGAAGATATCTCAGCATCGTTTACGAATTTGCTGAACGCAGTGTTGATTCCGCCGTTTGACAGGCTGTGAATCGTTACCGTCCAGTCGGTATCCTTGCCGGCCAGCGTCTCTTCGCCGTAATCATCCGGGAACGGAATCGTGAACTTGACCTCCTCGCCGGCCTTGTGGCCGATCAGGGCGTCTTCGAACCCGGGAATGAAGGAGCCGGAGCCCAGCACGAGGTCATAACTATCGGAGGTCATTCCATCCCGCGGCGCGTCTTCGCCGACCACGGTTCCGGCAAATGCGATGTTTGCCGTCATCCCCTCCGCAGCAGCCGTGTCCTCGGGGAGCGTTAACTCCATGCCTTTGTAATCGCCGATTTTGACAAAGTCGGCCGCTTTGTTGCCCTCCAGAGTCTTATCGGACACTTCCAGCTTCATATCCGCTTCCGCTACCAGGTCGGATTCGGAGGCGGAGTCCTCTTTGAGGGCTTCCTCCTCGTTTTCGGCGGCTTCCTGGGCAGTGGACGCATCCCCGGTTTTGCCGGCAGACGAGCCGCAGCCTGAGAAGGC
>JAUMWM010000144.1:4171-6646 GCA_030529705.1 Lachnospiraceae bacterium | reverse complement strand
AAGGAATAGAAAACGGAATAGAAAATTACGAGGGTGGAATAGAAGTCGGGCAGGATGCGTTGAAAACGGATGGCCTGCCATCGGAAAGATGCCGTCCTGAGATGGGATCAGTTTCAATGGGTGCGGATGATTTGCCATCGGAAATAAGCCGTCTTGAGGCGGAATTCTCCGCTTTGAAAGCCGAAAACGAGAAGCTGGAAAAGAAGTATGAGGCCGCAAGAAACGCAGCCATCGAGCGGGCCCGCCTTGCCGCGGCGCTGTCCGCCAACAAGACCATGCGGGCCTACCGCAAAATGATGGCGGGCGTGGGGAAAGGGGACCCCTTCGCCGCCCTTCGCCCCCAGCTCACGCAGGCCGAGGCCGGCATCCTCTCGAATGTCGATTCCGTGACTTACCGAAAAGGGAACCTGGTGGTCAGGGGATGGGCTTACGACCTGAACGGAGCCGTGCCTCCGATCGCCATGAGGGACAGAAGCCATATGCTCTCTCTCGGCATCCAGCACTATCCGAGGCCGGACGTGAACGAGGAACTCGACCTGGAGGACGATGTCTGCTCCGGTTTCGTGGTCAGAACGCCCCTTGCGGATATCCATCATGACAAGATTACCATCGAGTTCGAGAATGAGTTCGGCTATGTCGCCAGGGAGATAGAGATTATCCGGAACGAAAAAAAGAGGGAAGCCTATCTCGCCGAAAACGCTGAGCCGACCTACGCCGTGGACAATGCCGGATATGACGACTGGTTCCATGACCAGAGGGTCACGGACGAGGAGCTGGAACGCCAGAAGACCGCCCATTTCCCCTATGAGCCGAAAATCAGCATCGTGATCCCGCTGTTTAATACGAAGAGTGATTTTCTCGTGGAACTCATGGAGACGCTCGTCGGCCAGTCCTATCGGAATATTGAAATCTGTCTGGCGGACGGCAGCACGTCGGACGAGCCCGGAGACCTCATCCGAGAGAGATACGGAAGAGACTCGCGGATCGTCTACAGGAGGCTTGCTAAGAACGAGGGGATTTCGGGGAATACAAATGCCGCCATTGAGATGGCGACCGGCGATTTTCTTATGCTGGCCGACCATGACGATACCCTCGAAAAAGATGCCTGCTTCGAGATCGTCCGGGCTTTGAACGCAGACCCGGAAATTGACGTCGTCTACACGGACGAGGATAAGATCCTGCTGACGGACGACATCTACTACAGCCCGAACTTCAAGCCGGATTACAGCCCAGACCTGCTGACCAGCAACAATTACATCACGCATATTTTCTGCGTGAGGAAAAGCGTCGTCGATCAGGTCGGCGGCGAGCGCGCGGAATATGACGGCGCCCAGGATCATGATTTCATTTTCCGCTGCTGCGAGTCGGCCCGCAAGGTTCACCATATCCCGAAATTCCTGTACCACTGGAGGGCCCATGCCTCCTCGACCGCTGGGAATCCGGAGAGCAAGATGTATGCCTACGACAGCGGCCGCCGGGCGGTGGAAGACCACTACCGGCGGATGGGGATTCCCGCAAAGGTGGAGCTGGCCGAGGACATCGGAAGTTTCCGCTCCATCTATGAAATTCAGGGCGAGCCCTTGGTTTCTATCATCATACCGAATAAGGATCTCAGCAAGGTTTTGCGGAGGGCGGTGGAGTCGATATTTGAAAAATCCACCTACCGCAACTTCGAGATTGTCATTTGCGAGAATAACTCGACCGAGGAGGAGACATTTGCCTACTACGACGAGCTGGTCGCCGCCCATGATAACGTCCGCGTCGTGAGATGGAAAGGCGGCTTCAATTTCTCTGCTATCAACAATTTTGCGGCAAAGAAGGCAAATGGCGACTACCTTCTCTTCCTAAACAATGATGTGGAAGTCATCACGGACCGCTGGATTGAGGAACTGCTTGGATACTGCCAGCGGCCGGATGTCGGAGCCTGCGGCGCGAGGCTCTACTACCCGAATGACAAATTGCAGCACTGCGGCATCGTGGTGGGAATCGGCGGGATCGCCGGGCATATCTGCCATCTGGAGAAACGCTCTTCGGGCGGGTATTTCGGGCGCATTGTAAAGACCCAGGATGTCAGCGCGGTGACGGCCGCCTGCATGATGGTTCCGAGGAAGGTCTTTGAGGAGGTCGGCGGATTTGACAAGAAATTTGCCGTCGCCTACAACGATGTGGATTTGTGCCTGAAGATTCGGGAGAAGGGGTATTTCATCGTCTATGACGCATGGTGCCAGTTGTACCATTATGAATCCCTGTCAAGGGGGTCGGACGAAGAGGAAGAAGATCCGAAGAAACACGCCCGGCAGATGGCCGAGGCCAGGAGGCTTCGCGCGAAGTGGCCGGAGATTTATGAAAAGGGCGATCCATACTTCAATGCGAATTTGGATTATTGCACGTCGGACTTCGTCCTGAAAGGGACGATGCCCCCCAACTACTCAACGCTCCAGAAGGCAAAGGAGGAAGTGAGCGGGGAAGATGCAT
>JAUMWM010000144.1:0-4071 GCA_030529705.1 Lachnospiraceae bacterium | reverse complement strand
GATGGACCAATTGCCATCTTTCCCTTGCGTCATCCTGAGCGCAGCGAAGGATCTTGCCTGGAACTCTTAAAAAAGCACAAGTCTTTTGAGGAAGTGAGCGGGGAAGATGCATGATGGACCAATTGCCATCTTTCCCTTGCGTCATCCTGAGCGCAGCGAAGGATCTTATCTGAAACTTCTTAAAAGCACAAGTCTGAGAGGAAGTGAGCAAAGATGATGAATGACGGCTTTATCATCAAGAATGACCGGTTTTCCCTGACTGAAAAAGACCTGTATCTCCTGCGCGGGCATCTGGCGCCGCGCACTGAGATTACGGCTTTCCTGGATGGGAAACCCTTCCCGGCCGAGGTCAGGAAGCTGACAGAAAATGTGGACGAGCGTTTCGGCGGAAGCGAGGCGATTGTTTCTTTCCAGATTCCGGAGGATATCGGCTCCCGTCGCAAACTGCAGGTATATGTAAATCAGGAGAAAGGGCGGCATCTCTGCTTTGAGATTTCCGGCAAGGAACTCGAGGAGAAAATGAACCCGATCAAGCTCTTCGTGGACGATTTCTCCGTTCATCAGAAGGACGGATTCCTGAGGTTTCAGGGATGGGCCGTGGCGGGCGAGCCCGTCAAGATGGCTGTTCTTGATGCGGACAGGAAGAAAATGGATGTCCGCATCGAGCGTTATCAGAGGATGGACGTCCTGGATTTGTTCGATGAATGCGAGGTCGACAAGAACAGCGGCTTCCACATTGAAATCCGGCCGATTCCGCAGGACAGGATATATGTCGCTTTCAAGGCGGGCGGGAACCGGCTGATCAAGGAATACCGGACCGGGGCGGCAGCGGCAACGATTGAGCAGGCCACCCGGCTGGCAAAGAAAGCGACGGATTATTTCAAGTATCATGGAATCAAGGCTCTCGCCGTCAAGACGTACGATAAGCTGTTCAACCCGGCCATGAAGCCGGTTATCTATGCGGACTGGATCAAGAAACATCTTCCGAGCGACCGGGTGCTGGACAAGCAGAGAAAGACATCCTTTGCGTATGAACCCCTGATCAGCATCGTGGTTCCGCTCTATAGGACGCCGGAAGAATTCCTCATCGCCCTGGTGGATTCCGTGAAAGCCCAGACTTACGGAAACTGGGAACTCATCCTGTCCGACGGCAGCGGCGCAGATGTCCCGGCAGGCAGCACGGAGAAAGACCTCAAAGTGCCGGATGGCGGTTCTGTGAAATCACCGCTTGACAACCTGCTGGACAGGCTTGAAAAGTCGGATGGCAGGATAAGGACGGTCAGGAACGGGCGGCGGCTTCATATTGCAGAGAATACAAATGCAGCCCTGGCGCAAGTTCGCGGCGATTTTGTCGCATTTGCGGATCACGATGATCTGCTTACTCCGAATGCGCTATTTGAAGTGGTGTCCGCAATCAATGCGAACCCGGATGCCGACCTTCTCTACAGCGACGAGGACAAAATCGGCATCGGAGAGAAATACATGCAGCCGAACCTGAAGCCGGACTATGATCCGGATTTCCTGACGTCGGTCAACTACATTTGCCATCTTCTGGTTGTAAGGAAGGCCCTCATCGACCGGGTCGGGATGCTGGATCCCGCCTACGACGGCGCGCAGGACTACGATTTCATCCTGCGCTGCACGGAGGCGACGGAGCATACTTGGCAACGCAATCTTCGAGGACTTGAATCTCAGCCCCTGTGCTGCACGGAGCCCTCTGAGAACATAGAGCGACGCAATCTTCGAGGACTCGGCTCTCAATCCTTGCGCTGCACGGAGGCGACCGGCCATATAGTGCATATCCCGAAAATCCTCTACCACTGGAGGTTCTTCGAGGGGAGCACGGCGGCGAATCCGGAGAGCAAGACGTATGCATTTGACGCAGGCCGGAGGGCGATACAGGCTCACTATGACCGGCTGGACTGGCCCTGCGAGGTTATGAACGGAGAGTTTCCCGGCATTTACCGCACGGTCTATCATTGGGAAGGGACGCCCCGCGTGACAATTCTGATTCCGAATAAGGATCACATTCAGGATTTGGAAAAATGCTTGAAGAGTATCGATAGCGGACGGGTTTATCCGAATCTGGAGATTGTCATCGTTGAGAATAACAGCACGGACCAGGAGACATTTGACTATTACAAGTCTCTCACAGAGAGAGATCCACGGGTGAAAGTGGTATATTATGAGGGAAGTTTCAATTATTCCGCGATCAACAATTTCGGCGCGAAGCATGCCACGGGCGAGTACATTTTCCTTCTGAATAACGACACGGAATTCATCAGCGAGGACGTAATCGGGGAGATGCTCGGCTTCTGTCGGCGACCGGATGTCGGCGCGGTCGGAGCCAGGCTCTACTATGAGGACAATACCATCCAGCATGCGGGCGTGATTGTCGGGTGGGGCGGCATAGCGGGGCATGCATTTGTCAACCAGAAGCGCGGGGAGACCGGGTACCAGCATCGGATTATCTGCCAGCAGGACATGAGCGCGGTCACGGCAGCCTGCATGATGGTGAAGAAGAGCGTTTTCGACGAGGTCGGAGGGCTGACGGAGGAGCTGGCAGTCGCTTTCAATGACATTGATTTCTGCATGAAGATCCGTGAGGCCGGCTATCTCATCGTGTATGACCCATATGCGGAACTTTACCATTATGAGTCCAAGTCCCGCGGGCTTGACCAGGGTAATCCGGAGAAAGTGAGGAGGTTCCAGAATGAGATGGCCATTTTCCAAAAGAGATGGCCGGAGATCCTGCGCGACGGAGATCCTTACTACAACCCGAATCTGTCGATGGTAACACAGGACTTTTCACTGAAACATAATTGACAAGCGAAATGAATGAAGATGTCTTTGTCATCCTGAGCGTAAGCGAAGGATCTTACATATAAATCAAACGCAAACGTACAATGAAGGTAAAGATTCTTCGCTGACGCTCAGAATGACAGGAGGAGGTAAAATGAAAGTATTTGTAACAGGAGTAGCCGGCCAGCTTGGCCACGACGTCATGAATGAACTCGCTAAGCGCCAGATTCCCGGGGTCGGGAGCGACCTGGCGCCAGAATACGCAGGCGCGCAGGATGGTACCGCAGTGACGACGATGCCCTATCTCCCTATGGACATCACGGATCCTGAGAGCGTCCGCAGCGCGATTCTGGAATCGGGGGCGGACGCTGTCATCCACTGCGCGGCCTGGACGGCGGTCGACAAGGCGGAGGAGATGCCGGATGCCTGCCGCCGGGTGAATGCTTACGGCACGGAGAACATCGCGAAAGTATGTGAGGAACTGGACATTCCCATGATGTACTTCTCCACGGATTATGTATTTAACGGAAATGGCACCCGTCCCTGGGAACCCGATGACGAGTACGAGCCTCTCGGCGTTTACGGGCAGACGAAGGCCGAGGGGGAGGTAGCCGTCCGGGAGCATGTGAAGAAATTCTTTATCCTCCGTATTGCGTGGGTGTTCGGGATAAATGGCAAGAATTTCATCAAAACGATGCTGAATCTTTCCAAGACCCATGACAGCCTTCGGGTCGTATGCGACCAGATCGGCACGCCGACTTATACTTATGATTTAGCCAGGCTGGTCGTTGACATGATTCAGACGGACCGCTACGGCGTGTATCATGTGACAAATGAAGGCGGCTACATCTCTTGGTATGATTTCACGCTGGCCATTTTCGAGGAGGCGGGCGTGACAAATGTCACGGTCTCCCCGGTGACTTCCGCCGAGTACGGCGCCGCGGCCAAGCGTCCTTATAACAGCAGGATGGATCGGTCCAAAATTGTCCAGACGGGCTTTGAGCCTCTGCCGGACTGGAGGGACGCGCTGAGAAGATACGTGGCGGTCCTGAAGCAATCGCAGTGAAATATTCTTTATCCAACTGGTCGGTTGCTCATGATTTGTCTTCAATTGACATCTTGTCATTTTGCATATAACTTGTCATCCTGAGAGTACTTGTCATCCTGAGCGTAAGCGAAGGATCTTAGACATCCAGCAACGGTTGTACATAAAAGATCCTTCGCTTGCGCTCAGGATGACAGAGGAGAGCATCAGGATGACAGAGGAGA
>JAUMWM010000143.1 GCA_030529705.1 Lachnospiraceae bacterium | reverse complement strand
GGCATAAAAATGTATACCTTGCATGAATTACAAAAACAGGGTATTATAAGGGATAGTTTTTTGAGGTAACTATTGGTAAAGCGTACGTTTAAGGTAAAGATTCTTCGCTTGCGCTCAGAATGACAGAGCGGCTCGGAATGACGGAGTGGCGCTGAGTAGTTACAAATAAACAAGAGGAAGGTATGAAACATGCGAGAGAGTGGTATTTTGTGTCCCGTTTCTTCAATCTGGTCCCCCTATGGAATCGGATGTTTTTCAAAGGAGGCCTATGAATTTGTTGATTTCCTGAAAGAATCGGGACAGAGCTACTGGCAGGTACTGCCATTTGGACCGACGGGATATGGGGATTCTCCATACCAGAGCTTTTCGACATTTGCAGGAAATCCGTATTTCATCAGCCCCGACGGCCTCATGAAGGACGGCCTTCTGACCCAGGATGAGCTGGCCCAGTTCGATTTCGGGACGGATCCGGAGGTCGTGGATTACGGTGCATTGTATAATAATCGCTACAAGATGTTGAAAATCGCCTATGAGAAATTCATGAAGAAGCCGGATAAGGAATTTGCGGATTTCAAGAAGGCAAATGCCGACTGGCTGGATGATTACTGCCTGTACACGGTCATCAAAGCGGCAAATGAGGGCGAAAACTGGACGAAGTGGGCCGCCCCGCTCCGCCTCCGCGACAAGGACGCCCTCGATAAAGCTCGCAAGCAGTATGCGGACGAGATTGATTTCTGCGCCTTCCAGCAGTATGAGTTCATGAAGCAGTGGCTGGCTCTAAAGGCCTATGCGAATGAAAACGGAATCAAAATTATTGGCGACATTCCGTTCTATACGGCATTTGACAGCGCGGACACGTGGGGCAACCCGGAAATGTTCCTCTTTGATGAGGACAACAAACCTACGAAAGTTGCGGGATGCCCGCCCGATGCGTTCTCGCCGGTCGGCCAGCTTTGGGGCAACCCGATTTACAACTGGGCGTATCTGAAAAAGGAGAACTATGCATGGTGGATCGCCCGCATCCGGCACAACCTTAAGCTCTGCGACGTGCTGCGCGTGGACCACTTCCGGGCATTTGACGCATATTATGAGATCCCCGGCGATGCCAAGGACGCGGTTAATGGAAAGTGGGTCAAAGGCCCCGGCATGGCGCTCTTCAAGGCCGTCAAGAAAGAACTCGGGGACGTCGAGATGATCGCGGAGGACCTCGGCTACATCACGGAGAGCGTGAAGAAGCTGGTCAAGAATACGGGCTTCCCCGGAATGAAAGTCCTGCAGTTTGCATTTGACTCAAGGGAAGAGAGCGACTATCTGCCGCACAACTACGAGCATAACTGCGTGGTTTACACGGGCACGCATGACAACGAGACGACCCGCGGATGGATTGAGAACATTCCAAACGAGGATCGCGACTTTGCCCGTAGGTACATCAACTCCCTTTACACGAATTACGATGCGTTCACATGGGATTTCATCCGCTGCGCGCAGGCTTCCACCGCTGACCTCTGCATTGTGCCGATTCAGGATTACCTGGTGAAGGGAAATGAAGCCAGAATGAACCATCCTTCCACGCTCGGGAAGAACTGGAAATGGCGCATCAAGCCCAATTACCTTTCCAAGGAGCTCGCAAAGAGCATCTATGAGATGACGAAGCTCTATTGCCGCGTTCCGAAGGTGGAGAAAGAGGAAGAAGAGGAAAAGGACGCTAAGAATGAGCCGCGCGGATGATATTTTTATTGCAATGTGCAGGGACATTCTGGAAAACGGCACGGATACCCGCGGGGAGAAAGTCCGTCCCCACTGGGAAGACGGCGTTCCGGCCTACACGATCAAGAAATTCGGCGTTTGCAACCGATATGATTTGCGGGAGGAGTTTCCAGCCATCACGCTGCGCCGCACTGCCTTAAAGAGCGCGATGGACGAAATTTTGTGGATTTGGCAGAAAAAGTCCAACAATATTCATGACCTGAAATCGCACATCTGGGACGAATGGGCTGATGAAGAAGGATCCATTGGCAAGGCTTACGGCTATCAGATCGGCGTGAAGAGCCGCTACAAGGAGGGGATGTTCGACCAGACGGACAGGGTTCTTTACGACCTGAAGAACAACCCGTTCAGCCGGAGGATCATCACCAGCATCTATAACCATCAGGATCTTTATGAGATGAACCTGTATCCGTGCGCCTGGTCCATGACGTTCAATGTCACCCAGAGGAGGGGCGAGGATAAGCTGACTTTGAATGCGGTCCTTACCCAGAGGTCGCAGGACGTCCTCGCGGCCAACAACTGGAACGTGTGCCAGTATGCTATCCTGCTCATGATGTTCGCCCAGTGCTGCGATATGTATCCGGGCGAGCTGGTTCACATGATTGCCGATGCGCATATTTATGACCGGCACGTGCCGATCATTGAGGAGCTGATTTCCCGGCCGACGTATGACGCGCCGACGGTCAGGCTGAATCCGGAGGTGAGGGATTTCTATGCATTCACGACGGACGACCTGATCGTGGAGAATTACAGGCATGGGGAGCAGGTGAAGAACATTCCGATTGCTATCTGAGGGATTGTTGGCCTGGGCGACGCAAGAATCTTTTGCATACGATGGTAAAACATTGCAGGAGAAAGAACATTCCATTTTTGTCCTGGAATTGAGGTGGATATGAATCAGATCGTAGCAGTTGACAGCAACTGGGGGATTGGGAAGGATGGCCGTCTTCTGATCTCCATCCCGGAAGATATGAAGTTTTTTCGGACTATGACGCAGGGTAAGACGGTCATCATGGGGCGGAAGACTTTGGAATCGTTTCCGGGCGGCAAGCCCTTGAAGGGAAGAAGGAACATCGTCCTTACGAGGCAGCCGGACATTGACCTTAAGGGGGCGGAAAGGGCCGGTTCCGTGGAGGAAGCCCTTGCAATGGTAAAGGATGAGGACTCCGTCAATGTGTTCGTCATCGGCGGCAGCAGCATCTACGAAGCCTTTCTTCCTTACTGCGACACATGTTATGTCACAAAGATCGGGCGCGCATATCCGGCAGATTCCCGATATCCGGACCTTGAGGCGGAAGATGAGTGGGAAGCTGACAAGGAGAGCGCGGAAATGCTATGGGAGGATATCCCATACAGGTTTGTTACATATAAGAAAAGATTCAAAACCAACTGAATAATAGGGAGTGCATTTGCCCTTTGAGGACGGTCTTTAGAAGCTGAAAACTCCGGCTTTCAAGGATTGTTTCCAAAGGGCTTATTTTTGTATACATTGCCTATTTGTTTTTGAGGTGTTAGAATATCTACGTTAAAAGAAAGATTCTTCGCTTACGCTCAGAATGACGGGAACGGATGCCTTATTCGGAAAGTATAGGAGCTACTTAGATTGGCATCTATGAATCAGATGAAACCGCTTTATAGAGGAGCCGATTTGACTCGTAAGCGGCGGCTCGGTGCGGCAGGCAAGAACGTCAGAAAAACGGACATTCTTAGATGAGCCAATTTGATCCGCTGGTTGCGGCTCGGTGCGGCAGGCAAGAACGTCAGAAAAACGGACATTCTTAGATGAGCCAATTTGATCCGCTGGTTGCGGCTCGGTGCGGCAGGAAAGAACATCGGAAAAACCGACATTCCTAGATAAGGTAGTTGTGTTACGCTTGAAAGCGGCATAGCATGTCGGTTCAGGCGAGAAGAGCCTTAGAGGAGGAAATTATATCTTGGAAACATACAGGGAACAGACCAGGGAGATTCGTGTCGGGGACCGCTTTATAGGAGGGGGGAATCCCATAACGGTCCAGTCAATGACGAATACCCATACGGAAGATGCAGGAGCGACAATCGCCCAGATTCTCCGCCTGGAGGAAGCGGGATGTGATATCGTCCGTTCGACGGTTCCTACGCGGGAGGCGGCGGAGGCATTTGCAAAAATCAAAAAGCATATCCACATCCCGATCGTGGCGGACATCCATTTTGATTACAGGATGGCGCTTCTTGCCATGGAATACGGGGCAGATGCGATCCGCATCAATCCCGGCAACATCGGCGGGCCTGAGCGGATCAAAGCGGTTGTAGATATGGCGAAGGAACGCGGCATCCCGATCCGGGTGGGCGTCAATTCGGGGTCGCTGGAGAAGGAAATCGTGCAGAAGTATGGGCGCGTGACGGCGGAAGGGCTGGTGGAGAGCGCGCTGGACAAAGTCCGCATGATTGAGGAACTGGATTATGACCAGATGGTCATCAGTATCAAATCCTCGGATGTCCTGATGTGCATTCGCGCCCATGAGCTGATTGCGGAGAGGACGGACTATCCGCTGCATGTCGGCGTGACGGAAGCGGGGACGGTTTATTCCGGCACGATCAAGTCCGCCGTGGGACTCGGAGCCATCCTCTCCCGCGGTATCGGAGACACGATTCGAGTCTCGCTGACCGGAGATCCGGTGGAGGAAGTCCGGGTAGGCAAGCGCATATTGACTGCGCTCGGCCTGCGCCGGGGCAGCATAGAAGTGGTCTCCTGCCCGACTTGCGGCAGGACGCAGATTGATTTGATTCGTCTGGCAAATGACGTGGAGCGCCTGGTTGAGGGAATCCCGCTCGATATAAAGGTTGCAGTCATGGGCTGCGTCGTCAATGGACCGGGCGAGGCCGCCGAGGCGGATATCGGGGTCTGCGGCGGGAACGGCTACGGCCTTCTGATCCGCCATGGCGAGGTTATCCGGAAGGTACCGGAGAGAGGGCTTTTGGACGCTTTGAGGGAGGAACTTCTCGGCTGGACCGGCGAGAGCGTGTAAGGATTTCGGTCCGCGGGTTCAGCCCGCGGGGACGGTCCTTTTGGACCAAAAAAATTCGGTCCAAAAGGACCGTCCCCACGGGCCGAAAAAACTCGACCCAAAAGGACCGTCCCCGCGGGCCGAAAGCCGCGCCCCCGAACCACCAAGCAATCCCAAACTTACATGGTATATCAAATGGATAAAAACAAAGACTTCCGCCGCATGTCGTTCTACCAGATCTGGATCCGCAGCTTCGCCGACGGAAACGGAGACGGCATCGGAGACCTCTACGGCGTATACGATAAACTGGAATACATCAAATCCTTGGGCGTCGACGCGATCTGGTTCTCCCCGATCTACCCCTCGCCAAATGCCGATTACGGGTATGACATCTCCGACTACAGGGATATCCATCCCGATTACGGCACGCTCGACCAGTTCAAAAAAGTGCTGGACAAAGCCCACGCCCTGGGACTTGCCGTCCTGATGGACCTCGTCATAAACCACACGTCCGACGAGCACCCCTGGTTCCTTGAAAGCCGCAAAAGCAAGGATAACCCCTACAGCGACTACTACATCTGGCGGGACCCCCTCGCCATCGGCGGGAAACGCCTGCCCCCCAACAACTGGTTCAGCCAGTTCGAGGGGCTGGCCTGGGAATACTGCGAGGAGAGGGACCAGTTCTACCTGCATATATTTGCGAGAAAGCAACCGGACCTCAACATGGACAACCCGAAAGTCCGCGAGGAGGTAAAATCCATCATGCGCTTCTGGTTGGACATGGGCGTGGACGGCTTCCGGGAAGACGTCATCACCTTCATATCAAAAGTCAAGGATCTCCCGAACGGCCACTCCTTCATCCCGGCCATCAACGGCCTGCCTTTCTACAAAGACGGGCCGAATCTCATGGATTATCTGCGGGAGTTCCGAAAGGTTGCCTGCAAATACAACGCAGTTCAAATCGGCGAAGCCCCCATGACGCCCGTCCACACGGCCCTGACCTACGTGAACGGCGAGGACCGGGTACTCGACATGATGATTCAGTTCGATACCATGATGGCGGACTGCATCCTCACCGAGTATGTCTGGCACCGTTTCAGCCTGAGAAAGCTCAAGCGGGCATTTTCCAAATGGCAATACGCCCTGCAGGGAAAAGCCTGGAACGCCCTCTACCTTGAAAACCACGACCATCCCAGGATCATCAGCCGCTATGGCAGCCTGAAATACTGGCGGGAATCGGGCACTTGCCTCGCCGCCTGCTACATCTTCCAGCAGGGCTGCCCGTTCCTCTACCAGGGCCAGGAAATCGGCATGACCAACATCCGCCTGCCCGACATAGGCATGTACGAGGACATCGCGTCCAAAAACGCCTATCATACGTTCCACAAGCGGGAGCCGGAGGCGCTGCGCCTTAGAAGGATCCATATTTCGAGCCGGGATTCCGCCCGCACCCCCGTCCAGTGGGACGGCACAAAGTATGCCGGTTTTTCAAATGCCCGCCCCTGGTTCTATGTCAACCCGAACTACCGCAAGATCAATGCCGCGGCGGCGGAGGAGGATCCTGACAGCATCCTGAACTTCTACCGCAAATGCCTGTCTCTCCGCAAAAGCAGCGACACGCTGATATTCGGGGAATACCGGGAATACTACCCCTTAAGCGGGAAAATCTATGAATACGAGAGGTCTCTGAACGGGGACAAATATCTGGTCGCGTGTTCATTTGCAAAAAAAGAGACCCGCCTGCCGCTGCCGAAACAGTGGAGACGGATTCAAAAAGAACTGGTCCTCTGCAATTATCCGGATGATGGAAACGCCGGTTCGCTAAGGCCTTACGAGGCGAAAGTATACCACATGGTCCGATGAGTTTTCGGCTCGTGGGTTCGGCCTGTGGGCTCGGC
>JAUMWM010000142.1 GCA_030529705.1 Lachnospiraceae bacterium | reverse complement strand
GTCGCTTCTATTATTACTATCGTTACTCAATACTTATTTTTAAGTTACTCTGGTTAAACAATATAAATAATTTCAAGTACCTGGATAATCCTTAAAGATCGTTGCGGCAGTTGCCTTGACTGACGATATCACCCACCCCTTTCCTCGGGATAATCCAACGGCATCATTTGTCTCTAAAGCAAGCAACGTATCACATAACTCCGAAAGATGACTTTGAAGCGTTCCTTATCTCACTTTCGTAAGCGGAATATAACCTTACCGCTTTTCTCATTTGGGAACGAACAGAAACAGATAATCCATTAAAGGCAGACTCTTTTTCCAGAAAAAACAAATACGTTTCGTTGCCATCCCACTCTCTTATACAGTCAGCCCGTTTCATTCTACTAATTTGATCGCAAATCACAGACGAACTATACCCAGTATTATCACTGAGCCACGCTTTAAATCCATCCCTGTCAATCATCATTCTCCCTCTCTACCGCAATTTTCACGGTTTGTGCAACAAACTGTGCCAGCTTTACAGGAACTGCATTTCCTATCATCTGCTCTATATCCGTTTTACTGCCCTCCCACTTAAAGTCGTTCGGGAATGTCTGGATTAATGCGCGCTCTTTTGTAGTTAATGCATGCAGTGATTCACTTACAGGACAGGCATCTTTAGGATGGCCCGGATATCCTTTTGGCACCGGCCTATTGACTCCCCGCATGGTAGGCGCAGGCTCGTCTATAGAAAAAACCCCTCTTCTACTATAATTTCGAGGATGCCGATAATAAAATTCAAATCCCAACGAGTCTCCAAAATAGTCTCTAACAGTCATATTCTTATCAGCGAGCCTTGATGTGAAAATATCCATTGCAAAACCGTCCGCTTTGCCAAGCGCCCCAAAGCATATAAAACGCTTTCTTTTTTGAGGGGTGCCACAGAGACTGGCATCCAATACAATCTCTGTCAGGCCATATCCCGCCTCCTTAAAAGTATCTTTCGCCATCAGATACGCCTTGCTGTTTCGAGCCCGGTCAACGTTTTCCATAACAAAGTATGGCGTACGCACTTGAGCGACTATTGATGCAAAGCTGTCCGTCAATGTAGCCCTATCGCGTTCAATCCTTTTTCCAGCATGGGAAAAGTCCTGGCAAGGCGGTCCTCCTATAATTAAATCAGTATCAAGCGAGCGAATTGCCTTTACAGCGCCGTCAACATCTGATAAATCCATCTGAAATACTGGATGGTCGAAATTCAATTGGTAGCACTTCACAGCGGAATTCCACATTTCAAATGCAGCGATTATGTCAAAACCCTCGTTTTGAAAACCAAGGGATAATCCTCCACAACCAGCAAATAAATCTACCGTTTTCATGCCCTCACCTTTCCTTTCCGACTCTACCATGATAAAATGGTTGGGTCTATTGGAAAGATTTTAGCATCCTCACAAATAGACGTCAACACATTGACGTCTTATTATTACTTAGGAGTATTATTATGAAATCCGGTCTTTTTGGTATTGAGCATTCAAACCGATCTGGTAATGATCATTGGGGCAAGAATTGCTTCAATTCAAGTTTTCCAACAGCAATGGCATCCTTCATGTTAGCTAACAGCATTCCGGCGATATATATTCATCTTGACCAAATAAATGGCAAGCTAAATGTCGTCGCAGATGAAATCCCAATTCAAAATGTATTCAATAGCGGTTCATTGAAACCACAGGACTTGTATTTCAGTTTTGAATCAGTTTATGAACCTTACCAAAAATACTCCTTCGATTCCATTGATGGCATAGACCTCGTTGTGAAAGGACCCAAAGGGGAGTATCTTTCTCCTTTAGAAGTAAAGCTGACAGTCTTGCCTACTGACTCCACATCTCAAAAACCCGAGGAAGATTGGGGCTGTGAATTAGTGATTCGTTCTGCCACGACATCATATTGCGCCCTTGGAATGTTTGACACTATAAATGCAGAAGCAAGGCATATCCGCGAATTGTTTGAGGATGCATGCGCCTCCATACAGATGTGGGACAATGATTTTGAGATGACTCATAAAATGCCCCAAATATGCGGCAGCATTGATTCATTCCAAAGAGAGTATTTCAGATACCAAAAACCACTACTGATGCAAACCATCTGGAAAACTCAGGGAAAATCTCCCTTGTTGGCAGACCAGGCGTTTGACATTGTCATATGGAGCGACTACGCATTCTCCCGGCTATTTATAGACGGATCGGATACCCCAAGCAACACGATGAAAAGGCCCATGCGCGCTACTGCAAGACTTGCCCGATGTTTATGGGAGCTTAGCAAATCCGGCAAAATACGAATGGTGGATATTTACCGGCAAATGGCATTTGGAAATCAAACCGACAAAGAGTTTGCCATAGGTGGAAGCAAGTGGCGACAGTTTGTCAGGAGCAACAGAATAGTACGTCCAATTTTGCCAAGTAGCGTAGTAAATGAGATTATTGAACCTGGTAACATAGAACGCCTGAGTCCTGAACGCCGTTTCGATCAAACATTATATTTCACTGTTCGCGGGAGATGAGATTACAAATAGACAGCAAAGGGATAAAAAAAACTGCCCATTCGTCCATGCGCAGGAAGATACGGATTCCATATTTTCATTAGCTGAAATAAACAATTACTGCCATGTTCTAAAACAAAAAGGAATGCGTTACATCTTTAATAGAGAGGGCAAACATCCTGCTCTCTGCTTCCACGAACTTCTGAATCCTTGTTATGAATCCCTAAACAAAAGGTGGACTGTCTAGTCCGCCTTCATTTTTCACCAAAGCCCATTATTTACACTGTGCAATTTTCCCACACCTATAGCTGTTCGCATAAAACAAACGCAGGAAACGTCACCCCCCTCCCTGGTCGTCCCTTCCCCCCATCCTCACAATCGTAATCACCAGCACCGCCACCAAAATCGCCACCGCTATCCAGCCGATGTCGGCACATCTCCCCGTAAGGCTAATCGCCTCCTCAAACTTCAGGAAGCCCATCTGGAACACCGTCGCAATCAGGATGAATGGAACCGCAAAGGCCGACAGATTATTGAACTTCGAGATAAATCTGTCCCTGGACTCGCCGACTATAATCCCCAAGTCGTTCATGACGGACTCCTTTAACTCAGGAATGCCGAACTCCTCCTTAATATAGGAATAGATTTCCCGCTCCACCACATTCTCAATCCTGTCGTCTTTCTGCATTTGTACCGACAGAGCCAGCATTTTGTCATTCAGCCGTTCGGTCTCCCTGCGCTTGCCCGGCCTCAACTCTCCGATTTCGCTCTTGCATTCCAGCAAAACGTCCATCTGTCTCACAATCGCCGCAATATCGGCCAGCATGGGAGAATTTCTGAAGTTTTCCACGCTGTCGGTTTGGAGAATCTCTGCCGTTGTCAAATCAGCCGCATTATATCCCTTGTAGGTAGCGCAGAGGATGATCGTGCACTCTTCATCCGAATAAATACAAGACCGATAGTCGATGAAATGGATATTCTTACCCGTCACTTCATGAAGAGGCTTGCCTATCAGGCTCAGGCAATACGCTTCCAGCAACCGGTTGCCCCGTCTAATCAGCGAGGCATCCAGTTCTCCCCATATCACGACATGTTTTTCCGCCTTCTTCAGAACCTGCTTGATTTCCTCCTGCCAGGTGCTGAGGGGAATCAGTTCCTTATCATACAGTGCCGACATATCCCCATCCAGCATCACTGCGTAAGACCTACGCGTAAAAAGTAAAAAAATCATTCTTTCCCTAACTGGCCGAACCCGAAGCTGGTAATACTCTAATCCCTCACCCTAATTATCGAGGCTCCACCATCGTATATCGGCCGAACCCGAAGCTGGTATGCTTACCGATATGCATAATCTCTCCGGCAAGCATCAAAGCATACAAGTCGTCATCAATATCCTCAAAATCAATCCAGCCCCTCATACCCTCCATGCGAAGCTTTTTATCCTGCCTGCTCGTGTATCTCTTTACGACCATCCACTTCGTCCTCTGATCCGTGATGACCGGGCATGCGTCATAACACATTTGCTCGACCTCGATTCCCTCGAAGCAGTCCAGCATCAAAAGCCTCCGGGTCAGTGTTCTCACGATAGCTTCGCTGACCGGCTCTGTGAGAATTTGCCCATTATACTTTATGGCGGTGGGGGTGTGGAGGAGCATGCGTTCTTCCCGCTTTCCATGCATCCTTCCGAGCCTGTACGCCACGTATTCTGCCAAAGTTCGGATCTGGTATCTTTCCTTATATACATTATTGCCTTCGAGCAGTGTTTCCCTGTTGGTGTTCGTCACGCCTATGATTGCAAATCGCCCACGATCCTCCCCGAGTCCCGCCTGGCCAAGCTGGTACAATGCCTGTAGAATCTGGTTGAAATAGGCAATCGTCTTTCCAAATAGCGTCATCTGGAATTCTATGACGTCCCCTTCCTCGTAGTCCGTTTCGTAATCCTGGCAGGTGATGATGTAGCCTGCGCTCTCCCCTTTGCTGACGAACCGGGGCTGTATGTCAAATGGCGAATACATGATGCGCCGCACTATACAATCGTTCGCAAAATCGCAGTTATCGCAGTCTTTGTTGCGGACACAATTCGACTGGATGAGCATTTGCCCCATGCCGCCGCGCAGCGCAGAGGCTTTGTTGGGCGGAAGATTGCACGACTCCTGCATCTCTATTTCAAAATGAAGCGCGACGTAGCGCACGCCTAAGGCTTTCTCCAGTTCTGTATTCATCGTTTACCCTCCATCATGTAAGGATTCTTCCATAGTAACTCTCCAGTAGCTTGCAGAGTCCCATGTCATCCTGAGCGTAAGCGAAGGATCTTACACGTAAAACGTATGTTAACAGTAAAGATTCTTCGCTAACGCTCAGAATGACACGGGATGCTAAGCAGCTACCTTCCATAAATAATTCAACTTGCCGAACTTTTCCCGACTGAACTTGCCCAAAAAAGCTTGGGATTGGTTCAGAAATCTTTCCTCCATACTACCACAGATTGGCGTAATTGTGCATTTAACCTTAGGATCTTGACACGAACACACGCTTCAACTTTACTGGGCTTTGTTCTCGGTCGCGCTCAATACATATTCCAAAATGTCACGCACCATTCTGCCCGCATCCCCCGATGCCGTGTACTTGTCAGAATCCGTATTGTCGAGCATAACGACCGCCACGTAAGGCGACTCCGGAGCGTCAAGGATTGCGGTCGCCCAAAGAGTCTCCTTGGATTTGTCATCATGGACGGCCGTTCCCGTCTTGCTGCAAACCCTTATTCCATTGATTGCCATCTTCTTTCCCGTTCCATTTTCGGTGGCTTCCTCCATCATTTCAAGAACTAATTCTGATACATCCGAACTGCAAACCTCCCTTGTGCCGGCATCTTCATACGGAGCAAGCGGCTCGTCCGAGTAGACTGAGCTTGCCCGCACCATGTGCGGAAGGACCAGCGTCCCTCGATTTGCAATCGCCGCATAGACGACAGCAAGTCCGAAAACGGACGTCCTGCATTCGCCCCCTCCGATTGCGGAATAGGTCTCGGCGGCATCCGGTCCCGGCTCCTTTCCAAGAAAGATTCCGTCCGAGTATGCAAATCCCGGATAGCTGTAGGATGCATCGAATCCAAATGCGCGCATCGTGTTTATCAGCACCTGCCGCCCCTCGTCCGTGGAGGTAAGTGCCTCAAATACCGTCTCCGCGTATCCGTTGCACGATAAAGCCAGAGCGGAACCCATATTGTCAAGTTTCCCATGCGAGATTCCGCCGGCGCATTTGACCGTGATACCATATTGGTTGACGTGGGACCCGTTGCACTCATAGAACGTGTCGTAGAGTGACGGATCATAAGTGAGGGCGGCCGCATATAGGGGACCTTTTATCTCGCTTCCCGGCATGTACAGCTCATGAAGCGCCTTGCTCACCGCCCGTTCGTCATCAAGATAAGCAGCCACGTGTTCTTTGCCGTCCTTGTCCGTCGTGGCTTCTTCCGCGAGATGAAGGACGGATTCGTCGTTCAGATCGAATGATGGAACGCTGACCGCAGCCTTGATCTCCCCGGTGGAATAATCCAAAACGACGGCTGCGGCTTCCGAAAATTCGGAAGAGATCAACTCATATGCGTACTTCTGCAAATCAGCATCTACCGTGAGCTGCAAACTGCCGCCTATACGGACAGACGAGGTATTTGTCAAATCCCGAAAGCCCAGGTGGGACTGCTTCTGCCCATAAAGAAGCCCGGCATGGAAGCTTCTTAGATGAAAAGCGTTGATTTTGCTGAGGCCCGGCGAGGTTCCGAGCAAATTGCCCATGCAGACGGAGTAGTCCGTATTCCATGACTCGGAGCCAATCGCGGTCCCCGTCCCAAGGACAGTTCCGTGGCAATCGTAGATGGTCCCCATGACCGTGTTTTTGACAGCTTGTAAGACGAAGCGGCGGTTTTCTTCCAGTTCCAGGGTAAACATGCGGTGGAAAAAAACGGATGTTGAGATGACGATAATCAGCATGCCTACCAAGGCAAGATAAAGACTGCGTATATTTTTCCGTGTAACGAACATACCTGTACCTCCTCCTTATTGTATACCGTTAACTGCTCAGTGTCCCTTGTCATTCTGGACAACTCCCCCTGTTATTCTGAGCTACTCACCCTGTCAT
>JAUMWM010000395.1 GCA_030529705.1 Lachnospiraceae bacterium | reverse complement strand
TTTCGGCCCGCGGGGACGGTCCTTTTGGGCCAAAAATTTTTGGCCCAAAAGGACCGTCCCCACGGGCCGAAAAAATTCGACCCAAAAGACCGTCCCCGCGGGCCAAAACCCGACCAATCCTTAACCCTCGATGCACTCGCCGTTCGTCCGTATAACCTCCCTGTACCAGTAAGCGGAATCCTTCGGAATCCGCCTCTGGGTCTGGAAGTCGACGAACACCAGCCCGTACCGCTGGCCGAATCCCTCAGCCCACTCAAAGTTGTCCATGAGCGACCATGCAAAATATCCGCGGATATCCGCCTCCGCCGCCGCGCGGGAAAGCGATTTTAAGTACCTCGCCGTGAAGTCGATACGGCTCGAATCGTGGACCTTGCCGTCCAAATGCACCCAGTCATGGCAAGCCAGCCCGTTCTCGGTGATGAAAAGCGGCTTCTTGTACCTCTCGTACAGGAACTTCGGTCCCCAGTACAGGCAATCCGGCGTCATCGGCCAGTTGGACGCGCTCTTCGCATAGCCCGTGTTGCGGCTTAAAAGCTCCGGCTTGCCGTCATCGCCCATGCGGACCGGATAGCCAAGATAAATATTCTGTCCGTAAATATCGATCGGCTGGCTGATAATCTTCAGATCCTCATCCGTAATCTTCGGAAGCTCCTTCCAGAAGTGCCGCAGGAACTCGTCCGGATAATGGCCCAAGATGACCGGATCCGACCACCAGGACGTATTCCAGGCCCATGTTCCCTCCTGCGGAATCCCGAAATAAGCCTGCCGGGCGGCCTCGATGTCCTCCGGCTTCTCCGTCGCAGGCAGCGCGATACCGGAAGTCGGGGCAAATCCCAACGTCAGCGGCTGTCTCGCATGCGCCCGCAGTTCCTGGATGGCCCGGCCGTGGGATTTCAGGGCGTTGTGAGACATGAGAAGCGTCTGGCTATTCGGCAGCTGCAGCCACGGCGCATGAACGCCCTCCGAAAATGCCAGGCCGACAAAGCACTGCGGCTCATTAATCGTAAAGAAATTCTTCACGCGGTCAGAAAACCGATCCGCAATCAAGGCGGCGTAGGCAGCGAACCATTCCGGCATTTGCGGATTCATCCAGCCACCCCTCTTATAAAGCTCCATCGGAAGCTCCCAGTGGAAGAGCGTGAGGTAGGGCTCGATGTCATTTGCAACCAACTCATCGATCAGGGCATCATAAAACGCGATCCCCTCCTCATTCACCTTGCCCGTCCCTTCCGGGATGATGCGCGTCCAGTCGACCGAAAACCGATACGCCTTCAGCCCCAGCTCCTTCATGAGCGCAACGTCCTCCCTGAACCGGTGGTAGTGGTCGCAGGAAGTGTCGCCCCGCTGGTTCTCAAAAATCTTGTCATTCTTCTCCTTGACGTACTCGTCCCACAGATGCGGGCCTTTCCCGCCTTCATCCTGCGCGCCTTCGATCTGGTAGCTGCTGGTCGCCGCGCCCCAGACAAAATCATCTCTGAAATTCATAGTAGCCTCCCATGTCCTAGCTTAGGTTCCTTCTTTAATATATAGGTCAGAAACTTTCATCAAATATTTGCAAATGTAGCCATTGCGTAAAAAAAGCACAAAAAACAAATACTCTCACAGTGCATTATGTATTATTTTACTACAAGAAACCCCTTGCATCAATTCACGCTTTCAATTTTTTGCCGCTTTTTTCGGCCCAGTTCGGCCCGCGGGGACGGTCCTTTTGGGTCGAAAATATTCGGCCCTGGGGGACGGTCCTTTTGGACCAAAAAATTTTGGCCCAAAAGGACCGTCCCCACGGG
>JAUMWM010000141.1 GCA_030529705.1 Lachnospiraceae bacterium | reverse complement strand
CCCGGAACCGTGTTAAGTCCTGTGATGTAGATCAACATGATGTAGCCCGCGTACTGCCAGATGTAAACGATGACGATTGCCAGGAAAGCGGTTTTCGTATCGGAAAGCATCGAGTACTGATGGCCGAACAGCTTGCTGGTCAGAATCGTCACGACGCTGCTGAAAATGAACTGCCAGATATAGCCCAAGACGATGCCGCCGATTAGGTTCGGCAGGAAATAGGATGCCCGGAAGAATCCCATCCCTTTCAGTTTGGACGTGCAGAGGAGGGCGAGCAGGAACGCTACCAGGTTGACCAGAATCATGTTAAAGACGACGAAAAGAGCCGTAATGAGGATGGACCAGATGAAGCTCGGTTGCTGGAACATCTTCGCATAATTTGCAAATCCCACAAACTGCGTGTAGCGCATGCCGTCCCAGTTCGTAAAAGAAAAGAAAAGGCCGATGAACAGCGGGATGATAACGGTGACTGCGAATGTAAACAGAAGCGGGAACAGGAAGATGATGTTGATGAACGTCCTGTGATACTTCAATGACGGGAACGTATATAGTCCCGCGATAATCCCAATGATACCGATGACAAGAAGAGGCCCGCGGAAAGTGACCGGGCTCTTCATCGCGTCAAGCGCCAGCGCCGCAATCAATGCGACGGCGCCGCCAATCAGGCAGATGAGGGATACCGCTTTTTTGCCGGATGTATTCTCACCCATATGAAATCCCCTTTCACATTAAAGAAGACAGGGCAGGGACACGATGCCCCTGCCCCGAATAAAACTGCCTTAAAATCTCAGATCAATCAGGAAGCGTAGTAGCTCTCAATGACCTGCTTGATTGTGTCTGTGAATGCCTGTGCATCCTTGATGGAGCCCTTAGCATAGTCTGCAAATACCTGGCAGGTCTTGTTCTGCAGGCCGTCCTTCTTCAGCATGGTGTGCCATCCGGATGTCTTGCCGGCTTCCATGTAGGACTTGATGCTCTCCGCGAACGGATCTGCCGGCGTATATGCGCAGTCATTGAACGGGCTGATAAGGCCGGCCTTGTTTACAAGGATGTCCTGAGCTGCGTCATCGGATACCCACTGAAGGAATGCCTTTGCGCCGTCAACATCGCCTTCGCTGTAGACTGTCCAGTAGCTGGGCGGACCTGCGATGATGGTATCGATGCCATCATCAAAGCCGTACGGAGCAAATCCCATAGCGAATCCGCTGTAGTCTGCGCTAGACGTAACTCCTGTGTTGATCCAGTTGCCCTGTGTCACAAATGCGTATTTGCCAGCCGCGAATCCGGCGACCTGGTTGTCGTACGTACCGTCAACAAGGAGACCCGGATCGGAATACTTGTTCATCATGCCTACAAATTCAGCAAATTTCAGCATTCTGGCTTCATCGATCTTTCCACCGTCATTCAGAAGGTCGATATATGTTGTGTCGTCCTGAGCAAGACCTGCGTCAAGGTACTGACCGAATACGTGCGTACCGGAAGACCAGCCGAGGTTAGCCGGCTCTGCGCACCAGCCGAATACAGCTGTTATGCCGAGTGCGTCCTTCTGGGAATCGAGCGTCTCGCAGGCAGCCTGCCATGCGGCCGGGCTTGTCAGGGTTGCCGGATCGATGCCGGCTTTCTCAAGAATGTCGGCATTGTAAGCAAGAGCGGTTGCCTCGACCGTATACGGGAAACCAATCGTGCCCATATCCTTGTCAACGAGTTCATAGTCTGTGTCCTCTGTCCATGCTTCGCCGGAAAGGTCAGCCAGAAGTCCCTGCCAGTTGGCAGCCTGATTTGCTTCGATAACGAAGATATCCGGCATATTCTCAGCCTGATACATCTGCTTGAGCTGATCAGAAGCACTTGTGTCACCGCCGATCGTCTCGACCTTGACAGCGTTGCCGGTCTCTTCCTGATACTTGGCTGCCAGTTCCTGGAGCTGCGCGTCGATTTCAGGCTTGCCGTTCAAAAGGCGAATGGCCTCGCCGGATGCGGAAGACGATGCAGCCGCTGTTGACGTCGAAGTATCTCCCGTGGATGTGGAAGAACTTGATCCGCCGCACGCCGCCATGGAGGCCGCCAGCGCGGTGACTGTCATAATTGCGAGTAATTTCTTTTTCATTGTTCCCTCCTTTTTCATAGATGTTCCGGGGTGAACCCCGGGAATTTGTGCATCATGCTCTTGCAGCTCTGTGAACCGCCTTGCGTTCGCGGCACCTTTTAATCCTCTCCACGGAGATATGGACAGCACCATCCTTACAGTTCTGTGAACCGCCTCGCATTCGCAGCGTCCCCGAGCCTTTGTGTATCATGCACAGTTGCCAGTGTTGTTTCTTTTCCAACATGTACTATACCACCAAACCAGATGGGTTTCAAGTCTGATTAGGAAACGGACATAAATAAATGGTTACTGTTCACGCTTCCACACCAAAATCGTCTGTACCCTGGTATATGAGGTGTCATCCTGAGCGTAGCGAAGGATCTTTTACATAAAACCGCTGTAGATTGTAAAAAATCCTTCGCTTACGCTCAGGATGACATGGGCAATATTGGATGTGTGAACGGTAACAATAAATGCTTACATTTATAAGCCCAACTCCACCCTCATATCCAGGATGCAGTCGGCCGCCGCTTCGCCGCCCATGGCAAGCGCATACTCCGTGCGAATCCGGATTTCATCTTCCTTCCGACGTATGTCTACAGATTCGGTCACAATCTCCATCTCGATAACCCCGAACGGAACCGCATAATGCGCCTGGTGCCTCTTGCCGGGCATGAAAGCCATATCCACATTTACTGCGCCGGCCTTGTGCACTTCCAGCGACCCCTCCCGGATTTCAACCCGGTTTCTGGTTGGCATGCTCTCAAAGCCTTCGAAGATTTCATCATATTCCACTATTTCAAGGCCGTCCCTGACGCTGTACGTGCCCGGAACGACCAGTTCAATCGAATCGCCTGCCTCGTTTTCCGGCGAGCCAGCCACGGACTGGACTCCCCGGATACAGACCGTCACATCTTTTCCCATACGATTACCTCCCGCAAGATTTTTCGGCCCGTGGGGACGGTCCTTTTGGGTCGAAAAAATTCGACCCAAAAGGACCGTCCCCGCGGGCCGAAAAAAATTGGCCCAAAAGGACCGTCCCCGCGGGCCGAAACCTCAATACTCCTCTATTGGCACCACCCGAGCCGTCTTCACGTCCACCGGCAAGATTGAATTTGCAAAATCCGTGAACCTTCCGGCATCATCGCTCACAAAGAACCGATACGGATTCGGCTCCTCGGGGCTTCTCATCGTCTGGCTACGCAGGCCCTGCTCGCTGAGCATCTGCCCCAGCTCGATGGCCGTCTCATAGGCAGGATTGATCAAAGTGATCCCGCCCCCAACTAGCTTCCGAATCTCGCTCCGAAGCAGCGGATAATGCGTGCATCCCAATATCAGCGTGTCGACGCCGTGTTCCAGAAGGTCGTCCAGATACCGCAGAATAATCTCATCCGTGATACGGTCGTGAATCCAGCCTTCCTCGACCAGAGGGACCAGCATAGGGCAGGCCTGCCCCAGAACCCTGATCTCCGGATCCAGGCCGCGAATCACGCTCGCATATTCGCCCGCCTGGATCGTCGCCCTCGTCGCTATCACTCCGATCCGTTTGTTCTTCGTAGCCTTCACAGCCATCTTCGCGCCGGGTTCTATCACGCCTATCACAGGGATGCCGGCCGTCCTTCTCACCTCGTCAATGGCCAGAGCCGTCGCCGTATTGCAAGCGACCACGACCGCCTTGATATCCTGCGTTTTCAGAAACCGCACGATCTGCCTTGAATACCTCTCGATTGTCGCCTTCGACTTGTTTCCGTACGGCACGCGGGCCGTATCGCCAAAATAGACGATCCGCTCATTCGGCAGGTTGCGCATAATCTCCCGCGCAACTGTGAGCCCGCCAAGTCCCGAGTCAAATACCCCGATTGGCGATTCTGCCGATATGTCACTCTCCTCGCCGCCAATCTCTCGGATTGGCAAATCTTCTATTTCTTCACAAATAAACACTCCCGGCATTCGTTTACTCCTTATCTAAGAATGTCGGTTTTTGACATTCTTTTCTGTCGCACCAAGCCGCCATCGGCGGGGCAAATTGGCTCCTCTTAAGCCGCACTTTTCCCCTTCCTTTTCAGACGCGCGGCTTGCCGCCGAATGGCGGAACTTTAAGGTTTTGTCTCCTCGCGCTCGATGCTGGCCTTGATCTCCTGTTGCTGCTTGTCTATATGCTCGCCGATCAGAGCGACTGCCTTTTCCACATCCCGATTTCTGACAGCCTGCATGATTTCCTGATGTTCCTCCACCAGAGTCTGCCTGATTCCGGAAGATTTGAGATATTCGATCCGGAAACGATACATTTGCTCCCGCAGATTCGCAAGAATCTGAATGATCCTCTTGTTCCTGGTAGCCTTGTAAATTGCGTCATGAAATGCGACGTCCGCTTCAGCCAACAGGGCAAGGTCGCTCCCTTCCGTATTGACAAGTTTTTCAAATTCTCCCGCAGCGGCCTCCATCGCCTCCAAATCCTCCGGCGTCACTCTCTCGCAGGCTTTCTGGATGGCAAGAATCTCGAGGCCCTTTCGGACTTCCAGCACGTCGTCCAACTCCTGAACCGTGATCTTGGCCACCTCTGCGCCTCGCCGGGGCTTCATCACGACAAGCCCCTCCTGCTCCAGCATGCGGATCGCCTCACGGACAGGCGTGCGGGACACTCCGAGTTTATTGGCAAGCTGAATCTCCATGAGCCTCTCGCCCGGCAACAGTTCTCCCTTCAGAATTGAGCTGCGCAGAGTCAGAAAAACAACCACCCGAAGCGGCATAAACTCATTGATTTCAGTATCAATTTCCATCTTCCTACCTCCCCAATTTTTTCAACACGGTCCTGTTAAAAATACTCTCGCCGCCGGATATTTCTTCCGCATAGCGTCCCTGCACTTCCTCGCAGGACCCTCCTTTTCAAATATTCCGAACACCGTCGGACCGCTCCCGCTCATGATGGCAGCCAGGGCTCCTGCCTCCCGCATCTCATCTTCCATCTCGCCTATGATCGGCCTTGTGGGTGCGGTGACGTCTTCGAGGACATTTGCAAGACGGTCTGCAATGCCGTGCAAATCCCCCTCCCTGATTGCGCCGATCATGCCATCAATGTCCGGGTGGTTCTCTATCTCGTCCGCCTTCAGGGCGCCATAGACCTCCCGGGTCGAGACGCTTATGGCCGGCTTTGCCAGCAATATGCCGCACTCCGGCATGGCCGGCAGCGCCGTCAGTTTTTCACCGATTCCCTCTGCCAGAGCCGTCCCCCCCATGATGCAGTAAGGAATATCCGCTCCGAGCTTTGCCCCTCGCTCCATGAGCTGTTCATCGGTAAGTCCCAATGCAAATATCTTATTCGTCGCTTTCATAACTGCCGCCGCGTCCGTGCTGCCGCCGGCAAGTCCCGCTGCTACAGGTATAAATTTTTGAAGCCGGATCATAAGTCCGTCCGTGACGCCGAACTCGTCCATCAAAATCTTTGCCGCCCTGAAAGCAAGATTATTCTCGTTGACCGGGATGTAAGGAAGGTTGGTCTCAAGGACGATTCCCTGCCGGCCATGCCTTGGCGTAAGGACAATCCGGTCATACATGCCCGTCATCTGCATGACCATCCTTACGTCATGGTAACCGTCATCGCGTTTTTTAATGACATCAAGTCCCAGATTTATTTTCGCCGTCGCCTTAATTTCCATACCGAGGATCCTTCCATAAACATTTGTATTCTGTATACAATATTATATCGTACATGTGGGGAAGTTCAAGGAAAACTTGAAAATGGAGGGGTGTCATTATATACTAAATTAAGAAGTATGAACAGCAGCTTGCAGAGATGTGAGCCGTCACAATCCAGTTATCCATGAAAGGTAAAAACGCATGATTCGATTGATTCTCGCCCTCATATTAATTCTTTTTTATCTGATTCTCTCGATGCCCCTTCTGCTCATCTTCTGGCTCCTATCGAAGATCACGCCGAGAGCCCGCTACTGGTATCAGCGCATGGGGCAGGTCCTTTTAGTGACGATCTGGTTCGTATGCGGCGCAAAGCCAACGATAATCGGCAAGGAAAAAATCCCGAAAGATACGGCAGTCCTTTTCGTCGGCAACCACGAGAGCTATTTCGATGTTATTCTGGCCTACAGCCTCATGATCGGGCCGACAGCCTTCGTTGCAAAGGATGCATTCAAAAAGATACCGGTTCTTTCCTGGAATATGCGTTTCCTAAACTGCCTGTTCATCGACCGGGAGAACATGCGCCAAGGCGTCCGGACAATCATGCAGGCCGCCGATCTCGCAAAAGAGGGCACGTCCATCTTCATCTTCCCCGAAGGGACGCGTAACAAAAGCGGGGATGAGATGAACCTGGCCCCGTTCCACGATGGAAGCTTCAAGGTGGCGCAGCGCGGAAAAGTACCCATCGTCCCGGTGTCCTTCAACAATACGGCGGAAATCTTTGAAAACCATGCTCCGAAAGTCAAATCTGCCAAGGTCGTCATAGAGTTCGGCGATCCGGTCGCATGGGAGGACATGGACAAGGATACGCAAAAACACGTCGGAGAGCATTTCAGGCAGATAATTCTGGACATGATGACGAAGAACCGGGAGCTTGTGTAAAATGAGCCCGCGGGGACGGTCCTTTTGGACCGAGTTTTTTCGTCCCGCGGGGACGGTCCTTTTGGGTCGAAATTTTTCGACCCAAAAGGACCGTCCCC
>JAUMWM010000394.1 GCA_030529705.1 Lachnospiraceae bacterium | reverse complement strand
AAAAAACCAGGTCATATTTCTCGATGTCAAGGAGGACCTCGCCCTCGGCGAAGAAGGAAATTCCCGCAACATCCAGAGGCGTGTGGATGACGGACGTGAGAGTCCTTTCGCCGCCGTTCAGGAAAATCTCTGAGGAGAACCGGTCGAGGATGACCCGCAGAGTGAGTTCCGTAAGGTTTGGCTCAAGCTCGAGCCGCCTTACCGGAAGGGAGTCCCCCTCGAATCCGGAAGCAGTTCGGTCGTATGTCACGAGGCCGCTTTCGGCATCGTATGCAAATGTCGTCCGATGGCCCGCATCCGCCGCCAACCGCATCTCAAATCTGCCAAGGCCTGCCCCTTCGGGCGCCTTTACGGTAACGGCCATATCGAGGACTCTGCCGGATATGCCCGGAAGTTCCGCTTCGCCCGCCAGGCGGTAGTCTTTGATGACAATCGGGTTTTGGCGATATGCCTCCAACTCCCGGATGGGATTCTGGATGAGGCGGCCGTCTTTTACGGTCAGCTCCCTCGGCAGCGTCATCATCCCCCGCCATCCTTTTGGATCTCCGCCCATGGTTTTAAAGCTGTTTTCCCATGCCTGCATCCATGCGATCATGATCCTCCGCCCATCGGGCGCAAGGAGAGTCTGCGCGGCATAGAAATCATAGCCGAAGTCGATGGCATGGACTTCTTTTCTTGCAAATGTATGCGCCGCCGGGTCATATGTTCCGCTTATGTACATGTTCCCGTGCCTGTTTTGGAATTCTCCTCCGTAGGCCATCTCCTGAGGCGATACGAGGATGAAAGCCTCATCGCCTATCTCGAAGAAATCAGGGCATTCCCACATCCTGCCATATTCATTGCGGCAGGCGTCAAGTACATTCAGAAATTGCCAGTGCAGGGCATCCGCGCTCCTGAAAAGGAGGAGCTGGCCTGCGCCGTCCGGAGCAAGGTTTCCGATGAGTGCCAGATATGCATTTTCCCGCTCATCCCACCAGATTTTGGGATCGCGGAAGTCGAAGCGGCTGCCGCCTTCCGGAAGGCCGGCTTCGGAGATGACGGGGTTTTCGCTGCATTTGTCATAATCCACCCCGTCCCCGAAAGCCAGGCACTGGACCTGCAGGATGTGCTCTCCGCCATCGTCCCGGTTGACCGGCATGCGGCCGGTGTACAGGAGCAAATGCCGCCCGTCCGCGCTTTCCAGAGCGCCGCCCGACCAGCAGCCCTCGCGGTCGCAGTCGCTGTCCGGCGCCATGGCGCAGGGGAGGTATTCCCAGCGGATGAGATCTTTCGACTTGACATGGCCCCAGTGCATGGGTCCCCAAACCGTGTCAAATGGATAATACTGGTAGAATAGATGATATTCGCCCTTGTAAACGGAAAACCCGTTGGGGTCATTCATCCAGCCGATTAGCGGCGTGACGTGGAAGAGGGGGCGCGTGTCCGGACTTATCCGGGGGCTTTCCGCCTGCTCATAGCCCCGTACGATGGAAAGGATGTCTCCTGTCATGGTTTTATTCCTCCTCTGTTATAAACGGGTCTAATGCCCGCCTCTTTTCTTTCAGGCTGACGGCTGTCAGTCTAAGAATCCTAGTTCAGCCCACCTGTCATTCTGAGCGTCAGCGAAGAATCTTTACAGCAAGCGTATGTTTTATGTTTAAGATCCTTCGCTTGCGCTCAGGATGACAGGAAGTCCGCGGGAATCGGCCCGCGGGGACGGTCCTTTTGGGACGAAATTTTTCGGTCCGCGGGGACGGTCCTTTTGGGACGAGATTTTTTGGCCCAAAAGGACCGTCCCCACGGGCCGAATTATTCGAGCATCTTATC
>JAUMWM010000393.1 GCA_030529705.1 Lachnospiraceae bacterium | reverse complement strand
TATGGCTAGGTGCATACCTACATCTCTTGAAATTTATTCTTCAGTGCTGGGTTGAAAATATTTTACTATTTCATTCTGAAAACAGGTATGCTATAATGCATTCTATTCGTTTGCGTTTTATGCCTTTACCACGGCGCAATCCAAAAGGGCAGGGCATGAAAGGCAGTATTATTTCCAAAATGAGGAGGAGAATGTAATGACAGGTGCACAGATTGTTATCATCGTCACGATCATCTGTTATCTGGGCGGCATGCTCGTGATCGGTCTGTACTTCAACCGCATGGGCAGCGGCAAGAGTTCCAGCGACTTCTATATCGGCGGGCGTTCGTTAGGTCCGGTCGTGACAGCCATGAGCGCCGAGGCTTCGGACATGAGTTCCTATCTGCTGATGGGTCTTCCGGGACTGGCATACTTTGCCGGCGTTGCGGAGGTCAGTTGGACGGCGATTGGCCTTGCAGTCGGGACTTATCTAAACTTCCTGCTGGTGGCCAGGAAGCTTCGCCGCTATTCGGACGAGATTGGAGCGTTCACGATTCCGGACTTTTTTGCGAGAAGGTATAATGACAACAAGCATTCGCTTTCGCTCGTTGCTGCCCTTATCATCCTGATTTTCTTTATCCCGTACACGGCTTCGGGATTCAAGGCGGTGGGCACGCTTTTCAACAGCCTTTTCGGCGTTGAGTATCATGCTGCCATGATTTTTGGCGCGATCATCATCATCAGCTATACGGTCCTCGGCGGCTTCCTTGCCGTCTCGACAACGGACCTGGTGCAGAGCATCTTTATGTCGATTGCCTTGGTGGTCATCGTCGTTTTCGGGATTGTCCAGGCAGGCGGCATGGGCAGCGTCATGGCAAATGCAAAAGCGCTGCCAGGTTACCTGAATCTGACCCAGGGATATGACGCCGCGACCGGCCAGGCCGGCAAATTCGGCCTCTTCAGCATTGTCTCCACGCTCGCGTGGGGTCTTGGATATTTCGGCATGCCCCATATCCTGCTTCGGTTCATGGGCATCCGCAAGGAGGAGGAGCTTGTGACGTCAAGAAGGATTGCCGCAGTCTGGGTCGTCCTCTCCATGGGTATCGCCATCCTGATCGGCGTGATTGGCTTGGGCGTCTCCGCTGCGGGCAAGATTCCGTCTCTTACAACGAGCTCTGATGCCGAGACGGTCATCATCAAGATGGCGGACCTTATGAGCCAGAGCGGGCTGCTATTTGCCTTTATAGCCGGCATTATTCTAGCTGGCATCCTTGCGGCTACGATGTCCACGGCGGACTCCCAGCTCCTTGCCGCGGCGTCCAGCGTTTCTCAGGACATTATGCATGATTTCCTGGGCATAAAGATGGACAATAAGACAAATATGCTCGTTGCGAGAGGCACTGTTGCGGGCATCGCCCTCATCGCCCTCATTCTGGCCTGGAATCCGAACAGTTCGGTTTTCCGCGTCGTCTCCTTTGCGTGGGCGGGCTTTGGCGCCACGTTCGGACCGACGATGCTCATCGCGCTGTTCTGGAGGCGGTCCAACCGGCAGGGAGCCCTTGCGGGCATGATCGTCGGCGGCGTCATGATATTTGTATGGAAGTTCGGCATCGCGAAGCTGGGCGGCGTCCTGGCGGTCTATGAGCTGCTTCCGGCATTCCTTTTCGCCCTGGCGGCCAATATCATTGTCAGCCTGGCTACGAGCGAGCCGGAGAAGAAGGTGACCGATACTTTCGACCGGGTTGCGAAGAATCGCTGAGTAAACTAATGGGGATTCGGCCCGCGGGGACGGTCCTTTTGGGACGAAAAATTTCGGCCCGCGGGGACGG
>JAUMWM010000392.1 GCA_030529705.1 Lachnospiraceae bacterium | reverse complement strand
GACAGAACTTTTGCCATTTTGCGCAGAAAAATACTGCTAAGTGCCTAATCAAAGATAAGTAACCGTCTCCTCCAGCGGTTTCCGGCTATCATGATTCGGAAGCGGCCCGGCCCCTTCGGCGCCATAGCCAAGATCCAGAACCATCAGAACCTCCTCATTTTCCGGAAGCCCCAGCACATCGGCAAGCTTCTCAGGATCCAGATAATTGAGCCAGCAGCTATCCACTCCTTCATCGGCCGCAGCCAGCATAAGGTGCGTGGCAACGATAGACGCATCCTCTACTCCCGAATCCCTCTTTCCGCCCGGATATGTGAACACGTTGTATTTGTCAAATGCAACAACGAGCACAGTCGGCGCCCCATAACGGCACGGCGTGACTGCATCAATCTTCGCCAGCGTCTCCGGCTTACTGACAACATAAATGTGCTGCTCCTGCAGATTTTTGGCAGTCGGCGCAAGCCTTCCGGCCTCCAGGATGGCGGCAAGTTTCTCCGGCTCCACCTGCCTGTCAGAATACTTCTTGCACGAATAGCGTTTCCTTATGACTTCCTTAAATTCCATTACATTCCCTCCATATGTTTTTTATTTCATCACGACAAGCTCATACTCGCGCGTCCCGATTCCAATCTTCTCCGCATGCTCGAGGGTCTCCGCCCAGGAGACATTCGGATTGCTGTTATGCCACACGTCCCCATGATCGTGGAAATGCTCATGAGCCATATTGTCACCGAGCTGGCTGTTCCTAATCGGCTCCGCCTTCTGGCACAAATCCACGCAGGCCTGATCCAATGCCACCGGGTCAAAGGAAGCGAGCATCCCTATGTCCGGAAGGATGGGGGCGTCATTTTCACCATGGCAGTCGCAGTTCGGCGACACGTCGGTTATCAGGCTGATATGGAAACACGGTCTGCCGCTCACGACGGCGGCGGTGTATTCAGCCATCTTCCTCCCGAGCAGCTGCGGCGCGTCCTCATTGTCATTTTTGATAGCGTCAAATGCGCACGACCCGATGCAACGCCCACACCCCTTGCACTTTTCGGGATCAATCCATGCCTTATTATCGTCGTTATAGCTGATTGTGTCAGAACCGCATTCCTTGGCGCACCTGTGGCATCCCCGACATTTCTCCGTGACAACGTGGGGCTTGCCGTTCTTGTGCTGCTGCATCTTTCCCGCGCGGCTTCCGCATCCCATGCCGATGTTCTTAATCGCGCCTCCGAATCCTGCCACCTCATGCCCTTTGAAATGGTTAAGCGATATGAAAATGTCCGCATCCATCACGGCGCGCCCTATGTAAGCTTCCTTGCAATACTCTCCATTTGGAACCGGCACGAGCACGTCATCCGTCCCCCGAAGGCCGTCCGCTATGATAATCTGGCAGCCCGTGGTTACGGTGTTGAAGCCGTTGATATTTGCACAATCCAGATGCTCAAGCGCATGTTTTCGGCTGCCCGGATACAGCGTGTTGCAGTCCGTCAGGAACGGCATCCCTCCGCATTCCTTGACGACATCGGCGACCGCCTTCGCATAATTCGGCCGCAGGAACGCAAGGTTGCCGAGTTCTCCGAAGTGCATCTTGATGGCAACAAACTTGCCGTCCATATCAATCGACTCAATCCCGGCCTTTTTGATCAGTTTTTGAAGTTTTGCCGTAAGGCTGACTCCAATGACTGTCCTGAAATCCGTAAAATATACTTTTGATTTTTCCATCGTTCCTCCTCTTAGTTACGCTTTTCACCCAAACCGACAATTTAAATTATATTTTCTCAAACATATCCCATTCAGTCAAGCCTTTCCGCAAGCAAAATTTTCCCG
>JAUMWM010000391.1 GCA_030529705.1 Lachnospiraceae bacterium | reverse complement strand
GCCTATAGTAACACATCCTGTTTCACAGTCAATGAATTATGTGTGAAATTTTGCCCACTTGCGCAAAAAGCCTCTTTGTGCTATATTATTCTACATCGCCGCTTTAAAGCATTGATGCGAGTGAAAACAGACCAAGCCGAAACCCCCAGCTAATTCAGAGCAACCGCACCCGCGCATACGCGCAGGGCCAGAAAAGAGGTAAATATGGAAAAAATGGATATGGTATTCTATCGCAAACTCCCGACCCCCAAAGAAGTGAAAGAGGAATACCCGGTTGGAGAAGCCATCGAGAAACTGAAAGAAGAGAGAGACGCAATCATACAGGCCATTTTCGAGGGAAAAGATGACCGTTGCCTGCTCATCATCGGTCCCTGCTCCGCAGACCACGAGGATCCGGTCCTTGACTACATTTCCCGTCTGCGCACCGTGCAGGACAAAGTGTCCGACAAGATCGTCATCATTCCGAGAATCTACACCAACAAGCCTCGGACAGTCGGCACCGGATACAAGGGCATGCTCCATCAGCCGGATCCGGAAAAGCCGGCCGACATGCTGGAGGGCATCCTCGCCATCCGCAGGCTGCACAAACGGGCCGCCGACGAGTCCGGCTTCACCTGCGCCGACGAAATGCTGTACCCGGAGAACCACCGTTACCTCTCCGACCTGCTCTCCTACGTCGCGGTCGGCGCCCGTTCTTCCGAAGACCAGCAGCACCGGCTGACGGCGGCCGGAATCGGGGTCCCGGCGGGCATGAAGAACCCGACGAGCGGAGATTTGTCCGTCATGATGAACTCCATCATCGCGGCTCAAAACAGCCACACGTTCCTCTATCGGGGCTGGGAAGTCAGAAGCCCGGGAAATCCCCTTGCCCACGCCATCCTTCGGGGCTATGTTGACAAATACGGCAACAACCACCCGAACTACCACTACGAAGACCTCGAACTTGTCGGGCAAATGTACGCCGAGCGGAATCTGAAAAATCCGTCCGTCATCGTGGACACGAACCACTCCAACTCCGGCAAGAAATACAACGAACAAATCCGCATTGCAAAAGACGTTCTTTACAGCAGGCGGATTTCTCCGAGCATAAAGTCCCTCGTCAAAGGTTTCATGGTCGAGAGCTACATCGAGGACGGCAGGCAGGGCGAGCACGAGCACGTCTACGGCAAATCCATAACCGACCCCTGCCTGGGCTGGGAGAAGACGGAACGCCTGATTTACGAGCTTGCGGAAGAGTGGGTGTGAGCATTATTTTAGAGGTCAATCCACCCGCATAAGCGTTCTGAGTTCCATCAGGGCCTTGTTATGAACCAGCTTGCAGTTGCTGTAAGACATATGAAGTTTTACAGCAATTTCTTTTAATGTCAGCCCGCTGTAATAGTGCAGGATAATCAGGTCCCTTTCGCGCTGAGGAAGCTGCTCCAAAGCGTCCGCCAGTTCCTCCAAAGTCTCCTGATTTAACAGGTCGTCCGCAACATTGTCCTCCGTGATGGCGGAATCCTCCTGCACCTCCTCATGGATCCTCCTCGCACGGAAATAATCGATGACCGTATTTCTCGCAATTGTGTAGACCCATGTCGAAACAGAGGCCTTTGCCTGGTCAAATGTGTCGAATTTCTGATAAACCTTGATGAACACGGCTGAATGCAAATCTTCCGCATCGGCTCGGTTTGTTACTTTCGGATAAATATACCCTTTCACCTTGTCACTGTACTTCAGATACACTTCATCGTAATTCATTACTACAGCAGCCATATCTCATACCTTTCAATCAGTTTAAGGAGGGGCGATATATCTCGTCCCTCCGGGTCAATCGGTTTCT
>JAUMWM010000390.1 GCA_030529705.1 Lachnospiraceae bacterium | reverse complement strand
TATCAAAATCCCTCCGGAGTCTTGAAATTCCTGACCGGGTAATAATCCGCCATGTTCTCTCCCACGAATTTCAGCGCATCGTTCGGCGCAAGGCCCCAGTTGGTCGGGCATGCGGAGAGGAATTCGACAAATGTAAACCCGAGTCTCGCATCCTGTATATCCAGTGCTTTCTTGACGACGGCCTTGGCCTTGCGGACATTTGCCGGATTGTTCAGGATGACGCGCTCGACAAATACCGCGCAGTCAATCTGGGACAAAATCTCGCACATCTTGAGCGGCAGGCCCGCCTGCTCCACGGTACGTCCGTTCACGGATGTCGTGGTCTTCTGGCCGATGAGCGTAGTCGGCGCCATTTGCCCGCCGGTCATGCCGTAAATCGCATTATTAATGAAGAAAGTCGTGAACTTCTCGCCGCGGTGGGCCGCATGGATAATCTCGGCGGTCCCGATGGATGCGAGGTCGCCGTCCCCCTGATACGTGAAGACGACCTGGTCCGGATGGACGCGGCGGATGCCGGCGGCGATCGCCGGAGCGCGGCCGTGGGTGGACTCGCACATATCCACGTTCATAAAATGGTGGGCGTTAATCGAGCAGCCGATCGGCACGACGCCGATGGTATTCCCGAGAGAACCCCGCTCCTCAAGGCACTCCATGATGATGCGGTGGGCGATGCCGTGCCCGCAGCCCGGGCAGTACGAGGTGTCCACCGGAAGCATGCCCCGTGTAGGCTCAAATACTGTTTTCATTTTACCGCCTCCTTCATTGCTTTTTCTGCGCGGTCCGCGATCTCGATGGATGACGGGACCATGCCGCCCGTGCGGCTGATGAGGCCCACCGGCCAGCGGCCTTTTACGGCGGCCTTCACGTCGGTCAGCATTTGTCCCATGGAAAGTTCCGTGGAGATGACGACCTTGGCGTTCGGACCTATTTTGTCAAATGCCGCCTCCGGATACGGCCACAACGATATCGGACGGATCAGGCCGGCCTTGATGCCCCGCTCCTCGAGGATCTCGCAGGCCTCGGCGCAGAGCCTGGACATCGTTCCGAATGCGACAAATACGATCTCCGCCTCCTCTAGCCCCTGGTCGGACCAACGGACGAGTTCCTTCTCGGCGACGGCGTATTTGTCAAACAGGTCCTCTACATGCTGTTCCAGGACTGCCGGATCAAGGCGCAGGGAGTACACGACGTTCCTGCCCTCATGGAAATCGGTTCCCGTGATCGCCCAGGGCTTGACCTCGTTGATCTTCTCGACCGGCGTGATGCCTTTGGCCTCCGGGAGTTCCACCGGCTCCATCATTTGTCCCAACATGCCGTCGGCAAGGATGACGACCGGGTTGCGGTACTTTTCCGCAATATCGAAGCACTCGTAGATGAGATTTGCACATTCCTGGATGCTGGACGGGGCAAATACCGGCACCTTCACGTCGCCGTTATACCCGCCGCGGGTGACCTGCAGGTAGTCTGCCTGGCCGGGCTGGATGCCGCCGACACCCGGACCTCCGCGAGAGACGTTCAGGATGACCAGCGGAACCTCGCAGGAGGCGATGAAACCGATGCCTTCCTGCATCAGGGCGAGGCCCGGGGAGCTCGTGGAGATGAAAACTCTCCCGCCGCTCGCAGCCGCGCCGTAGGCCATGCTGATGGCCGCCAGTTCGGACTCCGCCTGGATGAACGCGCCGCCGGCTTTCGGCAGCTCGTGGCTCATGTATTCGGGAATTTCATTCTGCGGCGTGATGGGGTATCCAAAATAGCACTTGACGCCCGCACGGATCGCCGCCTCCGCAAAGGCTTCATTCCCTTTCATCAGGATTCTTGACATGTCTC
>JAUMWM010000140.1 GCA_030529705.1 Lachnospiraceae bacterium | reverse complement strand
GAAAGCCGAGAGCCGTGGGCCGAAAGCCAAGGGCCGAAGCCCACGAGCCAAAGCGCAAGGGCGGAAGCTTAAGGACTGAAGCTGTGAAAGGGGAGAGTGCATTGAGAAGATTTGTCGTATCTGCAATTTTCTGCCTCACCGCCTTCGCCATGAGGGTTGCGGTGAGGGCGGAGCCGGCATTTGCAAATGTATATGCCACTCACATGAATGCCTTCTGGGTGAATACGCTGGGGAGGTTTTCGTCTTTATTCGGTTTCTCGCTGGTTGAGATTCTGATTTATCTGCTTCTCGTTCTGGCTGTCGTCCTGCTCGTCCGCATAATTCGGGGGAACGTCATTCGAATAAGAAGCCGGGCGAGGCAGGATTCTGATTCGCTTCAAACACAAAAATATCAAGATAACGTGATTCTGACAAGAAGCCGGGCGAGGCAGGGCAAAGCGCAGGGGTTCAGGCCTTACGGGAAAGACGAACTGCTGCTCGTCCTCTTCCTTGCCTCATTGATTTTCCTTTTGTTCGAGTGCAATGAAGACATGTATTTTGACCGGACGACCTTCTCGGATACGTACGGCTATGGCCAGGGAAGCTATTCCACGGAGAACCTTGAAACAGTCTGCAGAATGCTTGTCGATAAGTCAAATGCCCTCAGCGACCAAGTCGCAAGGAATGAAGCCGGCATCATGCAGTGCGACGACGGCATAAGAGGGCGCGTCCGCCGGTCCATGATCACGCTCGGAACTGAGTACCCTTACCTGGGCGGCTGGTATCCGAAAGCGAAGCCGCTTCTTATCTCACAGCTTCTTTCCTACTCGAGCATGACCGGAATCTATTCGGCTTATACCATCGAAGCGAACTATAATGCGGAGATGACGCCTTACAATATCCCTTACACGATGTGCCACGAGCTGTCCCACCTAAAGGGAGTCATGCAGGAGAACCAGGCAAATTTCTGCGCCTATCTCGCCTGCATTGGGTCGGAGGATGCGGACATCCTGTACAGCGGGTATCTGACAGCATGGGTGTACTGTGGAAACGAGCTCTACCGCCGTGATTATGACTCCTGGAAGAAGCTGGCGGGAGAGCTGCGACACAGTTGCAATGTGGATTTGCAGGATAACAACGATTTCTGGGCTGCCCATGAGGGGAAGGTTTCCGAGGCTACGGAAAGCTTCAACGATTCATGGCTGAAATCCCATGGGCAGAAAGACGGGACGCTGTCCTACGACAAAGTGGTGGACTTGATAATTTCTTATGAGATGGAGAAAAAGGATGACAGGGAATCCGGCTGAGGATTCCCTGTCATTCTGAGCGTTTATTTATAATATCGTTTGTTTTACGTGTAAGATCCTTCGCTTGCGCTCAGGATGACATATCCGGGTGAGGGCCTTTGGCCGCGCGTCTTAAGATCCTTCGCTTGCGCTCAGGATGACATATCCGGGTGAGGGACTTTGACACGGGCTCTGCGGATTATAGCAAATGCTGCGGATCATAACAAAATCACGCCTTTTTCCGCGCAAGCCTGCCGCATTTCCTCCGGCCAGATCGAAGCCTGGACCTCCCCGATATGCACGCGGCCAAGCAGCAGCATGCAGAGCCTGGACTGGCCGATTCCTCCGCCGATCGAATAAGGCAGTTCCCCGGCAAGCAGCATCTTATGATAAGGAAGCTTCTTTCGATACTGGCAGTTGGCCTCTTCGAGCTGGGCGAGCATGGACTCCTCGCTGACGCGGATGCCCATGGAGGAGATCTCCAGCGCGCAATCTAGCGGCTCGAACCAGAAAATGATGTCGCCGTTTAAGTTCCAGTCGTCATAGTCCGGAGCGCGGCCGTCGTGCGGCTCTCCGTCGGCCAGGGGCCAGCCGATCTTTTCGATGAAGACGGCGCCCTTCTCTTTCGTGATGAGATTCTCTCGTTCTTTTCTCGTCTTATCCGGCCACCTTTCTTCCAGCTCCTGCGTCGTGACATAGTGGATCTTGTCCGGGAGATGGTAGACGGCATCCGGCCATTTGTACCAAACCTCGTGTTCCATATGCTTGATGATCTTGAAAATGTTATCCACGATCGAGTGCAGCACCTGCGGCGTGCGGTCGCTCTTCCTGATTACCATCTCCCAGTCCCACTGGTCGACGTAGCAGGAGTGCAGGTTGTCAAGGTCTTCATCTCGGCGGATGGCGTTCATGTTCGTATAAAGCCCTTCGCCGGGATTAAAACCATATTTTCTGAGCGCGAAACGCTTCCATTTGGCCAGGGACTGCACGACCTCGAAAGTCTGTCCGGGAACGGACTTGATGTCGAACTGGACCGGGCGCTCCACGCCGTTTAAGTTATCATTAAGGCCGGAAGCCTGGTCGACGAAAAGCGGCGCGGAGATGCGCTCTAAGTTCATCTCGCGACCGAATTCTTTCTGGAAAGTGTCTCGGATGAACTTGATTGCGTCCTGCGTGTCGCGGACGGTCATATGTGGGTCGTAGCCCTCCGGAAGGTATAAGTCCATAGTATAATCCTCCTTAATCTAAGAATGTCGATTTTGACGTTCTTGCCTGCCGAACCGAGCCGCCATATGTGGGGTCAAATTGGCTTATCTAAGAATGTCAGTTTCTGACGTTCTTTCCTGCCGCATCGGGCCGCTATCGGCGAGTCGAATTGGCTCTATAAAAAACGCACACCGATAATCCTCTGCATGCCGGACTTCTTTGCCGCAGGCATCAGACGATAACCGTGTGCTTCGAATGAACAACGTACATAATACAACGATATAGTGCATTATGCAAGAAAAACAGTGGGAAACTCTGCAAATTCGTGATAAAATAGTAGAAATCTAGGAGTATTTTCCGCTGCGAGGTGACACAAGATGAAACAGGAAACCGCATCAAGGGGAGCGCTTGGCACGCTCTTCGGGGAACTTAAAGAATACAGGACGGCATCCGTCCTGACCCCCGTCAGCATGATTGGGGAAGTCGTCGTCGAGACGTTGATACCGCTTCTCATGGCGTCGATCGTCGATAACGGCGTGAACAAGGGGGACATGAACCATATCATCCGTATCGGCATTTGCATGCTGGGCCTGGCCCTCGCGGGCCTTTTCTTCGGCGCGGCCGGGGGCTGGTTCGGGGCTTTGGCGTCCACGGGATTTGCCCGGAACATCCGAAAGGCCATGTACACCAATATCCAGACCTTTTCTTTTTCAAATATCGACAAATTCTCCACGTCCGGCCTCGTTACCCGGCTCACCACGGATGTGACAAATGTCCAGAATGCCTACCAGATGATGCTCCGCATGGCGGTCCGCGCCCCTTTCTCGATGATCGTGGCGATGATCATGGCGTTCCTGATCAACCGGCGCATTGCGACGATCTACCTGATCGCCGTTATCGGCCTGGCGGTCGTCCTGTTTTTCCTCATGAACAGGGCGACGAAATATTTCAAGATGGTCTTCAAGAAATATGATGCCCTGAATGAGAGCGTTCAGGAAAATGTCAGCGCCATCCGGGTGGTCAAGGCTTACGTCCGGGAAGAGTACGAGAACGACAAGTTTGCAAATGCCGCCGCCAATGTCTACAACCTCTTTGTGAAGGCGGAAAATAATATCATCATCAATATGCCGATTATGATGGCCACGATTTATGCCGTCATCCTCATCATCTCATGGGTCGGCGCCCACATGATCGTCCAAAATGAGCTGACGACCGGCGAACTGATGTCCCTGCTTGCCTATTGCATGAATATCATGATGTCGCTGATGATGCTGGGCATGATTTTCATTATGATTACCATGTCGACGGCCTCCGCGCAGCGGATTGCCGAGGTCATCAACGAGAAAGCGGACATCGTAAATCCGGGCAATCCGGCCACGGAAATCCCGGATGGGAAGATCGATTTCAATCACGTGAATTTCGCTTACAAGCAGGGGGACGGGGAATGGGTTCTGAAAGACATCGACCTCCACATATCCTCGGGCGAGACGATCGGCATCATTGGCGGGACCGGTTCCGCCAAGACGTCCCTGGTCAACCTGATTTCCCGCCTGTATGACGTGCAGGAAGGCAGCGTCTGCGTGGGCGGAAGGGACGTGCGGGAATACGACCTGGTCACCCTTCGGGACGAGGTGGCGGTCGTCCTCCAGAAAAACGTCCTGTTTTCGGGCACGATTATCGACAACCTGCGCTGGGGTGATCCGAACGCGACGGAGGAGGAGTGCATGGAAGCTTGCCGCATGGCATGCGCCGATGAGTTCATCGAGAAGATGCCGGATGGTTACCATACGTGGATTGAGCAGGGAGGCACGAATGTGTCCGGCGGGCAGCGCCAGAGGCTCTGCATCGCAAGGGCGCTGATCAAGAAGCCGAAGGTGCTGATTCTGGATGATTCCACATCGGCCGTCGATACGGCGACGGATGCGAAGATCCGGAAGGCCATGAAGGAATTCATACCCGGTACGACAAAGTTTATTATCGCCCAGAGGATTTCTTCCGTCGAGAATGCGGACCGCGTGATCGTCATGCACGAGGGCGCGGTTGCCGGATTCGACACGCCGGAGAATCTCCTTCGGACAAATACGATCTACCGCGAAGTCTATGAGACCCAGACGGCAGGCGGCGGCGACTTCGATATGAAGGGGGGTGACAACTGATGGCGGACAGCAAGAAGAAAATGGCAAATGAAGCTGCCGAAATGACAGCCGAAGAACTCGAAAAGGCAAGGAAGAGCGGAGGCGGAGGCAACAGGCATCAAATGCAGGGCGTGAAAGTCAAAGTGGACAATGCCCCTGTAGTATTCAAGCGCCTGATGGGGTACGTCTTCTCGCGCTACAAGGTGCAGATCGTGTTCGTGGTCATCTGCATATTTGCCTCCGTCCTGGCAAGCGTCCAGGGAACCATGTTCATCCAGACGCTCATCGATGTATATATCACGCCTATGGTCCGCTCCGGCGGCACCGATTTCGGGTCGCTCCTTCTGGCTATCGGGCGAGTCGCGGCCTTTTATGCGATCGGGGTGCTGGCTTCATTTGCCCAACAGAAAACCATGGTCTATGTCACGCAGGGAACCATGCGGGATCTTCGCCTTGAGATGTTCGAGCATATGGAGAGCCTGCCGATCCGTTATTTTGACCGGCACAGCCACGGCGACATCATGTCCATGTACACGAACGATATCGACACGCTGCGGCAAATGATCAGCCAGAGCATGCCGCAGTTCCTGAACAGCCTGATTACGATCGTGTCCGTGCTGATTTCCATGATTATTCTCAGCGTTCCGCTGACCCTCGTCACGCTGGTCATGGTGGGTGTCACGCTGTTCACAAGCGGCAAGATCGCCGGCCAATCCGGCAGGTATTTCGTGAAGCAGCAGCGGGACATAGGAAAGGTCAACGGCTATATCGAAGAGATGATGTCCGGGCAGAAGGTCGTCAAGGTGTTCAACCATGAGGACGAGTCGCTTGAAGAGTTCAATGCCCTGAACGACCAGTTGTTTGACAGCGCCAATAAGGCCAATCGTTTTGCAAATATCCTAGCCCCGGTCAATGCCCAGCTAGGCAACCTTAGTTATGTCATCTGCGCGGTGGTCGGAGGCGCGCTGGCGATTTATGGCGGCGGGAGCTTCACGGTCGGAAAGCTTGCATCTTTCCTGACCTTCAACAAGAGTTTCTCGATGCCGATCAACCAGATTTCCATGCAGCTAAACGCGGTGGTCATGGCTCTGGCCGGCGCGGACCGCATTTTCCGCCTGCTCGATGAGAAGCCGGAGTATGACGAGGGTTACGTCATGCTGGTCAACGCCAAGATTGAAGAGGATGGCAGCATCACGGAAACGGAAGAGCATACCGGACACTGGGCGTGGAAGCACTTCCACAAGGCAGAGGGGACGACGACTTATAAGCTGCAGGAAGGCGATATCGTCATGGACGGCGTGGATTTCGGTTATGATGACGACAAGATGGTTCTGCATGACATCAAGCTTTACGCCAAGCCCGGGCAGAAGATTGCGTTTGTCGGTTCCACCGGCGCCGGCAAGACGACGATCACAAACCTGATCAACCGTTTCTATGATATTCAGGACGGCAAGATTCGCTATGACGCTATCAACATCAATAAGATAAAGAAGCCGGACCTTCGCAGGTCCCTCGGCATCGTCCTCCAGGACACCCATCTCTTTACGGACACGGTTATGGAGAATATCCGCTATGGCAAGCTGGACGCGACGGACGAGGAGGTCTATGCGGCGGCAAAGCTTGCAAATGCCGATGGCTTTATCCGGCGCCTCCCGCAGGGCTATGCCACCATGCTGCATGGGGACGGCTCGAATCTGTCGCAGGGGCAGCGGCAGTTGCTGGCTATCGCTCGCGCGGCCATTGCCGACCCGCCGGTTTTGATTCTGGATGAGGCGACTTCGTCGATTGACTCCCGCACGGAGCGGATCGTTCAGGACGGGATGGACAAGCTGATGCGGGGCAGGACTTCCTTCGTCATCGCCCACAGGCTTTCAACGGTCCGGAATTCTGACTGCATCATGGTCCTTGAGCAGGGCAGGATTATCGAGCGCGGGACGCACGATGACTTGATAGCCCTAAAGGGCAAGTATTACCAGCTATATACGGGCTTGGCGGTGAGTTCGTAAGATAAAAAGAAGGAGAGGAAAAATCCTCTCCTTCTTATTTTATGGAAGGTACAGGGCTCGAACCTGCGACCTTTCACACGTCAAGCGAATGCTCTCCCAGCTGAGCTAACCTTCCATATTCTTATTGCCTTGACGTGCAACAAAACGTATTCTAGCAGAACTTTGGCCTTTGCGCAAGGGTTTTTTGTAAAAAATTCAGCACTGAAGAATAAATTTCAAGAGATGTAGGTATGCACCTATCAATATCTCT
>JAUMWM010000389.1 GCA_030529705.1 Lachnospiraceae bacterium | reverse complement strand
TCAATGTACAAATATTTCTCTTTACATCTACCGAAAGTGCAGAAGAGCCAAAAAAATTGGCCCAAAAGGACCGTCCCCGCGGACCGAAGCGCAAGGGGCGAACTTCCTATTGTGTAGTCCTTATATTTATGTTATTCTAAACCACATCAAAAAACAGTCACACTCACTCCATCACCATCTGGCATGAGGCTTCTTTGTAAGGATTCTGACAAAAAAAAGAACTGAGTCATATATTACTGTCCCGATTTCTATCTATTCCTATATGTATGCTGAAAAATGCAGGACAATAATTCTTGACCCAATCCTAAATGCTTCAGAATATCAAGTGAGTGAAAAAAGGAGGCAGGAAGCATGATATCGCAAATCCTGAATACCATTGATGACATTCTCTATGTCCCGATCCTGATGATTGTCATGGCGGCCGCGGGAATTTATTTCACGGTGAAGACGAGATTCGTACAAATCCGTCTTTTCAAGGAAGCTTGCACGCTGGTCCTGGAACCCCCGAAAGGGGAAAAAGGCAAGTCCGTGTCGTCTTTCCAGGCCCTGATGGTCTCGACAGCTTCAAGGGTCGGAACCGGAAACATTGTCGGCGTGTCGACCGCAATCTGCCTCGGCGGCGCGGGAGCCGTCTTCTGGATGTGGGTCATGTGCATTATCGGCGCGGCGTCGGCCTACATGGAATCGACTTTGGCGCAGATCTTCAAGAGGGTCAATAAGGACGGAAGCTATTACGGCGGGCCGGCCTACTATATCGAAGAGGCCATGCATTCGACTGTTCCGGCCGCCATTTTCTGCGTGTTCCTGATTGCGACTTACGCGGTCGGCTTTAATTTGCTTTGTTCCTATAACTTGCAGTCGACATTTGAAGCATACGAATGGTATCATCCGAGGATCACTCCGCTCATCATCGGCGGAATTCTGGCCCTTCTGACCGGCTACTGCCTCTTCGGCGGCGGCAAGAGAATCATCCGCCTTACTGAAATCATCGTGCCGTTCATGGGGATTTTCTATGTGGCGATTTCCATCATCGTCCTGCTCATCAATTTTTTGAATATTCCTGCGATGTTCGCGGAGATATTTGTCGATGCTTTTAATTTCAAGGCAATCTTCGGCGGGATTACCGGCTCCTGCATGGTGCTGGGCATCAAGAGGGGGCTTTTTTCAAATGAAGCCGGCGTAGGTTCGGCCCCAAATGCCTCCGCCTCTGCCGATGTCTCCCATCCTTCCAAGCAGGGCCTGGTCCAGACGATTTCCGTCTACATCGATACCATGCTGCTCTGTACGGCGACGGCTCTCATGTGCCTCAGCACGAGAGTGCCGCATACTGCGGATGTCGCCGGCGCAGCGTACGTGCAGATTGCAATTTCGTCCGTATTCGGGAAGGTCGGGCCGATTTTCATCACAAATGCCATGATTCTCTTCGCATTTACGACTCTTCTTGGCAACCTGTATTACTGTGATAATGCCCTGGCTTACCTCAACGGGAAGAAGCTGCCGTCGCAGAAGTTCATGAAGGGGTTCTATGTGTGCTGCGTCTTGGTTGTTTTCGTGGGCGCCCAGATGGCGATGGGCGATGTGTGGGCCATCGCGGATATCACGATGGGCGGCATGACGATCATCAACCTTCCCGCCTGTATGATTCTTGGGCATTATGCTATCGATGCCTTGAAGGATTATGAGAAGAAGAAAAGGGCAGGGAAGGATCCGGGATTTGCCGCTTCCGATATCGGCATAGATGAGAGGCTGGCTGCTGCGTGGGTCGCTGCGCCGACAGCGAAACGTAAGAAGAGAAGAAAGGCTGCAAAATAAGGCTGAGCTATTGAGGCGGTTTC
>JAUMWM010000388.1 GCA_030529705.1 Lachnospiraceae bacterium | reverse complement strand
TGAAGCGTCAAAAGATGATACAAACGAGTGGCAAAGACCACTCGTTTTTTGTATAATAAAGGGGGAATGAAATGGGAGGGTGATATGAAGAAAATCGGGATTGGATATGAAAACTATAAAGAGTTCATAGACGATAATATGTACTACGTTGACAAGACCCTGCTGATAAGGGATCTCGTCGAAAAAGGGGGAAAAGTCACCCTTTTTACGCGCCCCAGACGATTTGGCAAGACATTGGCACTCTCCATGCTGCGGACATTTTTTGAAAAGGAATATGACTGCGAGGGGAAGGTTCTGGACAACCGCAGGTATTTTGAGGGAATGAATATTATGGATGCCCCGGAGGGGATACTATCCATGATGGGGCGGTATCCCGTCATCAAGCTGTCCTTGAAGTCGGCGAAGCAATCTGATTTCAGGGAGGCGGCATTGCAGCTCAGAGAGGAAATTGCGTCCGAGTTCGACCGACATCTTTACCTCCAGGGTTCGGATAAACTGACGAAAGCGGATGTGAGCCGTTTTATAAGTCTGTCTATTCCCAAGGACAGGGATAAAATCAAGGGGGAGGATGAATTTAAAGCAGAGATTGGCCGTTATGCAACTGCGCTGAAAACGCTTTCCACATACCTGAAAAAACATCATGGCGAAAAAGTTATTGTGCTTATTGATGAGTACGACGTACCCCTTGAGAACGCTTATTATGAGGGCTTTTACAAGGAAATGGTTGGATTTATCCGATCCTTGTTCGAATCCGTCTTAAAGACAAATGATGCGCTGCTGTTCGGGGTGGTCACGGGATGTCTCAGGATTAGCAAGGAGAGCATCTTTACGGGGATGAATCATTTGCTGATTAATTCGATAAGGGACGATGATTTCGCAGAGGGCTTCGGTTTCACGGAGCAGGAGACGGAGGCTATGCTCAGGGATTATGGGCTCGCTAATCGGATTCCCGAAGTGAAAAAATGGTATGACGGTTATCTGTTCGGGAAAACAGAGATATACAATCCGTGGAGCGTGACAAAATATGTGCGCTCGATTGTGATAAGTGGCAGAGAGTTTCCAGAGCCGTATTGGGCAAATACCTCATCGAATGCCATCATCAAGGATCTGGTGTGGCAGGCAGACGAGAAGATAAGAAGGCAGCTCGACGTGCTGATTGGCGGTGGAACGATAGAGAAAGAGATACACGAGGACATCACTTACGATGATGTTCACGAGTCGGAGGATAATCTGTGGAACTTCCTATTTTTTACTGGATATATGAGGAAGGAATCGGAAAGAACGGATGGAGAAAAAATCTTTCTCACAATGCGGATTCCGAATATCGAGATTCGCAGCATTTATCGGAGTCAGATAAGCGCATGGTTCAATAAGCAGGTAAAGGATACTAACAAGGGAGAATTGAACAAGGCAGTGCTGGAGGGCAACACAGATGGAATTGCGGATTATGTGAGCGGCCTGCTTGCAAAGAGCATCAGCGTGTTTGACAGCGGGGAATTGTTCTATCACGGATTTTTCCTGTCGCTTCTTTACGAGGTGCCGGGCTATGCACCCAGGTCGAACCGAGAGGAGGGAGATGGTCGGCCCGATATTGTGCTTTATCCGGACCGTCCCCATGATCCCGCAATCATTTTCGAGATTAAGGTGCGAAAGAAGTTCTCCGAGATGGAGGCAGGGCTACAGGAGGCCTGCGACCAGATTATTGACAAAAAATATGAGGAAGGCGTGTTGGATGACGGCTATCTCGGCGTGAAATCCTACGGCATCTGCTTCTGTAAGAAGAGTTGTATCGTGGGGGCGTGTCCAAGGAAGTTGGGGATAAGTTAAATCACAAGTC
>JAUMWM010000139.1 GCA_030529705.1 Lachnospiraceae bacterium | reverse complement strand
ATTGAAGTATATTCATTGGTAAATTAAAAGGCGATATGAATTACAGCCACATGATGAATGAAGAAGCAAAGGCGCTTCGGGTTATTTATAACCTGAAGTGCCTTTTTCTTTATGAGGTAGAGTTTGTGACAACTCCAAAGTATTCAAATGCATTTTTTAGGTGTGCATATTGCAAATTTCGATGGACTGCTCCCTTGATTTTCAATGATGCAGCACGGAGCCTGTGCATCAGCCGCAAAAGGAGACAAAGTATGCTGCCCCTTTGGGCGGCAGTAAGCCTGGCATCTGGAAAGTGCTTTCAGGGAGGAGGAAGAGTAAATGCCAAATCAATACGAAAACATTCTCAGGGAAGGTCTCTATGATCCCTCTTTTGAACACGACAACTGCGGAATCGGCGCAGTCATAGACGTAGAGGGACGGAAAAGCCATCAGCTGGTCACTGATGCCCTCTCCATTGTGGAACACCTGGAACACAGGGCAGGAAAAGATGCCGAAGGGAAGACGGGCGATGGCGTCGGGATTCTGACGCAGATCCCGCATGATTTCTTTGTGAAAGAAATGGCCGCGCAGGGGGTCGCCCTGCCGGGCGAGCGGCAGTACGGCGTCGGCATGTTCTTCTTCCCGCAGGACGACCTGGCCATGCGGCAGGCCAGATCCATGTTTGAGATCATAACCAGAAAGTCCGAACTGGAAATCCTGGGCTGGCGGAAAGTGGAATCGGATCCGTCCGTGCTTGGAAGCAAGGCCAGGGAGTGTATGCCGAATATTTATCAGGTCTTTATCTTAAGGCCGGCGGAGGTGACGGAAGATCTGGACTATGACCGCATGCTATACATCATCCGCAGGGAATTTGAACAGAGCAATGTGGGAACTTACGTCCCGTCGCTCTCCTGCAGGACGATCGTGTACAAAGGCATGTTTCTGGTAGGCCAGCTCCGCACGTTCTTTACGGACCTGATGGATCCCGATTACAAGTCCGCAATCGCCATCGTGCACTCCAGATTCTCGACAAATACCATGCCGAGCTGGGAGCGGGCCCACCCGAACCGGATGATCGTCCACAATGGGGAGATCAACACGATCAAGGGAAATGCGGACAAGATGCTGGCCCGCGAGGAGACCCTGCATACGGACCTGTTCTCCGAGGAAGACATGGTCAGAGTGCTTCCGGTCGTCGGGGAGAGCGGGTCGGATTCGGCCATGCTGGATAATACGCTGGAGTTCCTGGTCATGAGCGGCATGCCGCTTCCGCTGGCAGCTTCCATCCTCATCCCCGAGCCATGGGATCACAACGAGACCCTGTCCCAGGAGGAGCGGGATTTCTATCAATACTATGCGACCATGATGGAGCCGTGGGACGGGCCCGCATCCATCCTGTTCTCCGATGGGGACGTGATGGGAGCCATTCTTGACCGGAATGGCCTTCGCCCGTCGCGCTACTGCGTCCTGGACGACGGACGGCTCATTCTCTCCTCCGAGGTCGGCGTCCTGCCCCTTGATGAGAGCCATATTATAAGGAAGGAACGCCTCCATCCCGGCAAGATCCTTCTCGTGGATACGAAACAGAAGAGGATCATTTACGATGAGGAGATTAAGGAAGAGTATGCGAAGACCAAGCCATTTGGCGAATGGTTGGACAGCAACCTGATTCATCTGGATGATTTAAAGATTCCGAACCGCCGGGTTCCGCGCCTTACAAAGGCGGAACTGAAGAAGCTGCAGAAGGCATTTGGCTATAGCTGGGAAAACTACCATGACGGGATTCTGACGATGGCGCTGGCCGGAACGGAGCAAATTGGCTCCATGGGCGTTGACACGCCGATTGCCGCACTTTCCGGCAAATATCAGCCGCTTTTCTACTATTTCAAGCAGCTCTTTGCCCAGGTGACAAATCCCCCCATCGACGCGCAGCGGGAGGAGATCGTCACGTCCCGGACGGTCTATGTCGGCACGAACGGGAACCTGCTTGAGCTAAAGCCGGAGAACTGCCATGTGCTTAAAATCGAGAACCCGATTCTTTCCGATCTGGATCTCCTGAAAATAGAAGCCCTGAAAAAGGACGGATTCAAGGTTTCAAAAGTTTCCACCCTCTTTTATAAGGGAACCCCGATGCGGCGCGTAATAAACCGTCTCTTTGTGGAGGTGGACAAGGCTTATCGGCAGGGGACAAATATCCTGATTCTCTCGGATCGCGGAGTCGATGAGAACCATGTCGCAATTCCATCGCTCCTGGCGGTTGCCGCTGTGCATAAGCATCTGGTCGATACGAAGAAATGCACCGCCATGTCCCTGATTCTGGAATCCGCAGAGCCGAGGGAAGTCCACCACTTCGCGACGCTTCTTGGCTACGGGGCATCCGCAGTAAATCCGTATCTGGCCCATGCAACAATCGGGGAGTTGGTTAAGGACGAACTGCTTGACAAGGATTATTACGCCGCCGTGGGCGACTATGACCGGGCCGTCCTTTTCGGCATCGTGAAGATTGCCTCCAAAATGGGGATTTCTACCCTGCAGTCCTATCAGGGCAGCAAGATTTTCGAGGCGGTCGGCATCTCGGAGGACGTGATCAAAGCCTGCTTTACCGGAACGGTCAGCCGGGTCGGAGGAATCACGCTGGAAGATATCGGCAAGGCGGTCGACGCGCAGCACAGTAGGGCATTTGACCCGCTGGGCCTGCCTGTCAATCTGGAACTGACCCCGGTCGGCCGGCATAAGGAGCGCAGCCAGGGGGAACATCATCGCTATAATCCGCAGACGATTCATATGCTGCAGAGCGCGACCCGTGAAGGAAGTTATGACAAATTCGTGCAGTACACGAAGATGGTGGATGCCGAGCAGACCGGCTACCTTCGGAGCCTCCTTGAATTCCGGATGCCGGATGTCGGCGTGCCGCTTGACGAAGTGGAGAGCGAGGAGCAAATCGTGCAGCGGTTCAAGACCGGCGCCATGTCTTACGGGTCGATCTCGGAGGAAGCCCATACGACCTTGGCCATCGCCATGAACCATTTGCATGGAAAGTCAAACAGCGGCGAGGGCGGCGAGAGCGAGGAGAGGATCCTTTCCGCCGGAACGGCGTATGACCGCAGTTCGGCCATCAAGCAGGTGGCCAGCGGGCGTTTCGGCGTAACAAGCCGTTACCTGGTCAGCGCGAAGGAAATCCAGATTAAGATGGCGCAGGGCGCGAAGCCCGGCGAGGGCGGGCATTTGCCCGGAAGAAAGGTCTACCCGTGGATTGCGAAGACTCGGCATTCCACGCCGGGCGTCAGCCTGATTTCCCCGCCGCCGCATCATGATATTTACTCGATAGAGGATCTGGCCCAGCTCATCTACGATTTGAAAAATGCAAATAAAAACGCCCGGATTTCCGTCAAGCTCGTGTCGGAGTGCGGGGTCGGCACCATTGCGGCCGGCGTGGCCAAGGCGGGTGCGGGAGTCGTCCTGATTTCGGGATATGACGGGGGAACCGGCGCGGCGCCGCTCTCGTCCATCCACAATGCAGGCCTGCCGTGGGAGCTGGGCCTTGCGGAGACCCACCAGACTTTGGTGGCAAATGGCCTCAGAAACCAGGTCGTCATCGAGACCGACGGGAAGCTCATGAGCGGACGGGATGTGGCGATTGCGGCGATTCTGGGAGCTGAGGAATTCGGCTTTGCGACAGCGCCGCTCATCACCATGGGATGCGTGATGATGCGGGTCTGCCAGTCGGATACCTGCCCGATGGGCGTGGCTACCCAGAATCCGGAGCTTAGAGGACGCTTTTCCGGTAAGCCGGAATATGTCGAAAACTTCATGTTGTTCATCGCAAGGCAGCTCCGGGAGATTATGGCGTCCCTGGGAGTTCGGACGGTGGAGGAACTTGTCGGAAGGACGGACCTGCTGAAAGTGAGAGGGGATTTGTCGGAGAGGCAGAAAAGCATTGACCTGTCAAGGATTCTCATGGATATGTCAAGGGTCAGCAGGGAGGAGTCGACCTTCCATAGGGAGCGTTTGTATGATTTCAAACTGAGGGAGACAAAGGACGAGGCGGTCCTGCTCTCTGATGCCGCAGTTCTGAAAGCTTTGGACGGGGGAGATGGAACGGGACGGCAGGAGGATGCAGGAAAGAATTCAAAATCTGCCAACCGCAGAAGAAAGAGCGGCGGAGTCATAGAAAATCTGACCATTACGTATCCGAAAGCTGGAAGCGCAGGGATTGCAAGCGGACTTACATATGCGGAATCCGAAAAGAGGGCAGTAGTCAGCGTGGAAGTCGGGAACACAGACAGGGCTTTCGGAACTTTGCTCGGGGCGGAGATCACGAGGAGGCATCCGGAAGGCCTGCCGGAGGACACCATCACCGTGAACTGTACCGGCAGCGGCGGTCAGAGTTTCGGCGCGTTCATACCGGCCGGGCTGACGCTTAGCCTTGTCGGGGACAGCAACGATTATTATGGCAAAGGGCTCTCCGGCGGCAAGCTGGTCATCCGCGCGCCTGAAAATGCAGCCTATAACCCATATGAAAACATCATTGTCGGAAATGTGGCGCTCTACGGGGCCACATCCGGGGAAGCTTACATCGCCGGCATGGCGGGCGAGCGGTTCTGCATCCGAAATTCCGGAGCGACCTGCGTCGTGGAAGGCGTCGGGGAGCATGGGTGCGAATACATGACCGGCGGATGCGCCGTGATTCTCGGCGAGGTGGGCAAAAACTTCGCGGCCGGCATGAGCGGTGGAATCGCCTATGTGCTGGATGAGAAGAACCGGCTGTACAAGAATTTGAATAAGGAGCTTGTACAGATGGAAAATATCTCGTCCAAGGCGGACATAGCTGAACTTCGCAGGATTATTGAGAGGCATGTGGGGCATACCGGGTCTGCTAAGGGAAGAGCGATACTCGCGGCATTTGAAAAATACGTACCGAAATTCAAAAAAATCATCCCGACGGACTACAAGGAGATTTTGCGGCTGATTGCAAAAAGTCAGGAGCGGGGGGATGACCCGGAGACGGCGAAGCTTTCGGCTTTCCGGGAGTTTGCGGAGAATCATCAGGCGTCAAACTAAACAAAGCGGAGAGTGACGAGCACGGCCGGAAAACGGCCGGCGCGAGAAATCCGGATGTCATTTTGAGTACGCGATGGTTGTCATCCTGAGCGCAGCGAAGGATCTTATATAGTAAGAGAGTAACTACTCAGCAGGTTGCCTGAATCCTTGTCATCCTGAGCGTAAGCGAAGGATCTTAAACGTGAAACATATGCTTATGGTAAAGATTCTTCGTTTACGCTCTTAAATGACATGAGGTGCTGAGCAGTTACGTAAGAGATAAGAAGTGGGAGGTATATTAATATTATGGGAAAACCCACAGGCTTTTTAGAATACGCCCGGACGGACGGTCCGGTTCGAAGCGAGGATGTGAGAGTGCAGGATTTCAGGGAGTTCCATGACCGTCTGTCCCTGAAAGAGCAGCAAAAGCAGGCGGCAAGGTGCATGGACTGCGGGATCCCCTTCTGCCAGGGCGGCGTGATGATTTCCGGCATGGCTTCCGGCTGCCCGCTTCACAACCTTGTGCCGGAGGTCAATGACCTGGTCTATCGGGGCAGGATGGAACAGGCTTACTTGCGGCTGTCCGTCACGCACAGTTTTCCGGAATTTACGAGCCGCGTCTGCCCCGCGCTGTGCGAGGCTGCCTGTACCTGCGGCCTGCATGATGCCCCGGTCGCCACGAAAGAGAACGAGAAGGCGGTTATCGAATACGCCTATGCAAATGGCCTCGTGCAAGCGGGAACGCCCCCCGTCCGTACCGGGAAGAAGATAGCCGTCGTTGGCAGTGGTCCATCCGGTCTTGCGGCGGCAGACTTGCTGAACAGGCGGGGCCACAAGGTGACGGTCTACGAGCGGAAGGATCGAATCGGCGGCCTTCTTCGCTACGGCATCCCGAATATGAAGCTGGACAAATCTCTGATTGACAGGCGGGTCAAGCTGATGGAGGAAGCGGGGGTTCGATTTGTCGTGAATGCGGACATCGGGAAGGACATTCCGGCATCGGACCTGATTGATTCATACGACAGCGTGATTTTGGCCTGCGGCGCTTCGCAGCCCCGGGATCTGGCGGTTCCGGGAAGGGATGCGGACGGGATATTCTTTGCGGTCGATTTCCTTGGAACGGTGACAAAGCGGCTTCTCGATTGCGAGTTCAGGGAATACCCGACCGATTTGGTCAAAGACAAGGACGTGCTTGTAATCGGAGGAGGCGACACGGGGAACGACTGCGTCGGCACGAGCATCCGGCTGGGGGCGAGGAGCGTCACGCAGCTTGAGATGATGCCGCAGCCGCCATCTGGCAGGCTGCCGTCGAATCCGTGGCCGGAGTGGCCGAGAATCCTGAAGGTCGACTATGGGCAGGAGGAAGCGATCTGGAAGTTCGGAGAGGACCCGCGAGTCTATCAGACAACGGTGAAGGAGTTCCTGAAGGACGAGGAGGGGAAGCTTTGCGGCGCTGTTTTGGTTTCCCTGCGGCCCGAAAGAAACGAGAAGACCGGCAGAATGGCCATGGTTTCTGTTGAGGGGACGGAGCGGGAAGTACCCGCCCAGCTTGTTTTGATTGCGGCCGGCTTCCTCGGAAGCCAGCAGTACGTGCGGGACAGTTTCGAGGTGGAGGCCGATGGGAGAACCAATGTGAAGACGGAGGCCGGCAGGCATCTGACATCCCGCAAGGGCGTTTATACGGCCGGGGACATGCATCGCGGCCAGTCCCTCGTCGTGTGGGCGATTGCGGAGGGCCGGAGCGTTGCCCGCGAGGTCGACTGGGACTTGATGGGATACTCGAACTTGTAAAAATCGGTCCGCGGGGACGGTCCTTTTGGGCCAAAAAAATTGAGTCATCTGCACCTTTGGTAGATGAAACTTGCCATAGCACATTGAAAAC
>JAUMWM010000138.1 GCA_030529705.1 Lachnospiraceae bacterium | reverse complement strand
GAGGCCAAGGTCCATGCGCGAAATACGTTCGAAGAACTGTTCCAGCTCGGAGTCATTCCAATCGTGAACGAGAACGACACGGTTTCTACCTATGATATAGAAATCGGCGACAATGACCGCGTCTCGGCGGTCGTCGTTGCCCTCATTCAGGCAGATCTCCTGATACTTCTCTCGGATATAGACGGCCTTTACACGGATGATCCCCATAAGAACAAGGACGCGCGGTTTATTTCCCAGGTGGATTGTCTTGACGACCACTTTAAGGCCATGGCCAAGGATACGACGGGCAGCCATTACGGGACCGGGGGCATGGCAACCAAGCTGATGGCGGCTGATATTGCGACGGCGTCTGGCGCAGATATGATTATTGCAAATGCATCCGACTTCCGCATCATCCATCGGCTGACGGACGGAGAAGAGCTGGGAACGCTCTTCCTTAGCAACCCGAAGGAAGAGTTCTATCTGGCGGATTACTTGAAATAGGGTCGCAGGAGAGGGACGTTCCTTCTCCTGTTTTTTAGGTGTTTTTTCTGTAGCCGGGCAAATGACAAATAACTTGCCCTATCCGAAACAAATGCTATAATATACCCATTGCAGAATGGAGAGGATATTTATGAGCGAAAAATGGGGAATACAGTTAAGGAGCGATGAAGAGCAGAACGGGGAAGCTGCAAGACAGATGGAGTTTGTTGATGAGGCGAGAGGCCTTGTCGCAGAATTATCCGAACAGATGGGAAGACAATTAATCTCGCATATAACAACTTTTGGTTGTCAAATGAACGCCCGCGACTCTGAAAAGCTTCGCGGCATATTTGCCGCAGCCGGTTTCACGGATACGGACAATGAGGATGAAGCGGATATCGTGATTTACAATACCTGTACCGTGCGGGAAAATGCGGATGAGCACGTGTACGGCCGGCTTGGGCATCTAAACAGCGTAAAGCGGAAGAAGCCCGGCATGATCATAGGCCTGTGCGGCTGCATGATGCAGGAGCAGCACGTTGTCGAGAAAATTCGGAAGAGCTATCCATTCGTTGACCTCATTTTCGGAACGCATAACCTGTATGCGTTTCCGGAGCTTCTGGTTCGGACGCTCAAGGAGAAAAAAAGGATTATTGAGATATTGGAGGCGACGCCGTATTTGCCCGAAAGCCTGCCAACGGAAAGAAAGTATCCGTTCAAGTCCGGGGTCAATATCATGTACGGATGCAATAATTTCTGTACTTACTGCATCGTGCCCTATGTGAGGGGCAGGGAAATAAGCAGAAAGAGCGCTGATATCATTCAGGAATGCGAAAAGCTCGCTGCGGATGGCGTGAGGGAAGTCATGCTGCTGGGGCAGAATGTCAATTCTTACGGCAAAACGCTGGATGAGGGTATCGGATTTGCTGGGCTCCTTGATGCGGTGTGCAAGGTGGACGGTATCGACCGGGTTCGGTTCATGACATCCCATCCCAAGGATTTGTCGGATGAGCTGATTGACGTCATGGCAGGGAATCCGAAGGTCTGCAGGCATATGCATTTGCCTGTACAATCCGGGAGCGACCGCATTCTGAAAATGATGAACCGGCACTATGACCGGGAGCATTATAGGATGCTCGTAGAGAATCTTCGACATGCTATGCCGGACATTTCTCTTACAACAGATATCATTGTCGGGTTTCCGGGGGAGACGGAAGAGGATTTCGAGGATACTTTGTCGCTGGTGAGGGAAGTCGGCTTTGACAGCGCGTATACATTTTTGTATTCCGTGAGGACGGGGACTCCGGCGGCAAAGATGGAAAACCAGGTGCCATATGACGTTGCCCATGCGCGGTTCGACAGGCTGCTGGCGGAAGTCAAGGTTTCGGCGGAGAAGATGTGTTCCCGGTTCGAAGGCCAGGTGCATAACGTACTGGTTGAGGAGAAGAACAGGCAGCCGGGGCTTGTGACCGGAAGGATCAGCCATAATCTGGTCGTGCATCTGACGGGAGACGAGTCCATGATCGGGCAGATCGTGCCGGTCAGGCTAATCCAGTGCAAGGGTTTCTATTATCTGGGCGAACCTGTGCGCTGAGTTTCGGCCCGCGGGGACGGACCTTTTGGGACGAAAAAATTCGGCCCAAAAGGTCCGTCCCCATGGGACGAAAGAGGTATGTGATGGCTTTATCGCCAATGATGCAGGAATACAAAAAAGTTAAGGCTAACTATCAGGACTGCGTCCTGATGTATCGGGTCGGCGACTTCTATGAGATGTTCTTCGATGATGCCATAAGCGTCTCGAAAATGCTGGAGCTGACGCTGACGGGCAAGGAATGCGGCCTGCCGGAGCGGGCGCCGATGTGCGGCGTCCCCTATCACGCCGTTGATGTCTATATTAGCCGCCTGATCCGGAAAGGCCAGAAAGTCGCCATCTGCGACCAGGTGGAAGACCCAAAGCTGGCAAAAGGCCTTGTAAAAAGGGAAGTCACCCGGGTCGTCACTCCCGGGACAAATATGGATCTTTCCGGGAGCGACGAATCCCGCAACAATTTCCTGATGTGCATCGTTGCCACGGAGGACAAATACGGCGTTGCGGCCTGTGATGTCTCCACCGGCGAGTTCATGTTGACGGAAGTAGACAATCTGGCCAAGCTGACCGACGAGATATACAAGATTGCTCCATCGGAAATCATTTGCAACGAACCCCTCATGATGTCCGGACTGGACATCTCGGATCTAAAAGGCAGGCTCGGCATCCTGGTCGGACCGATGGATTCCAGATACTTCGGGGATGTCATCTGCAAAAAGACGCTTTTAGACCACTTCCATGTCGGCACGGTGGACGGCTTAGGGATAGGCGAGTTCGGCTGCGGCATCAATGCGGCCGGCGCACTGCTCACTTACTTATTCGAGACGCAGAAAACGGATCTTTCCCATATTTCCGATATCCGCCCCTACCACACGGAAGATTTCATGGTGATGGACGGCTCGTCCATGCGGAATCTGGAACTGATCGAAACGCTTCGGGAAAAGGAAAAGCGGGGTTCCCTGTTCTGGGTCCTCGATAAGACGCGGACGGCCATGGGAGCTCGCATGCTCCGGAGCTGGATAGAGCAGCCCCTGTTGGATGCCGATGCCATAAATGCGAGGCTTGACGCAATCGAGGCGCTGAACCGGAACGAGATCACCTGCGCGGAGATCAGGGAGTACCTAAATCCGGTCTACGATCTGGAAAGGCTCGCCGCGCGGATCAGCTACAGGAGCGCCAACCCCAGAGATCTGGTTTCTCTGAAATCTTCTCTGCAAATGCTGCCCCACATCAAGTCGCAACTCTCCGAACTCGATGCCGGCAAATTCCAGGCTTTTCTAAAGGATTTCGACACCTTAAGCGATCTCTGCGGGCTTATCGACGCGGCCATCATCGAGGATCCTCCTCTCGCCATGAAAGAAGGAGGCATTATCAGGGACGGCTATAATGCGGATGTGGACGAATACAGGAGGGCGCGGACCGAAGGGAAAGCCTGGCTGGCCGACCTGGAGGCGGAGGAGAGGCAGAAGACCGGCATCCATACGCTGAAGGTGAAGTATAACCGGGTGTTTGGCTACGTCCTTGAAGTTTCCAATTCGTTTAAGGATTTGGTGCCGGATACCTATACAAGAAAGCAGACCCTTGTGGGCGGGGAGCGGTACACCACGCCGAAACTCAAAGAACTGGAAGATAAGATACTCGGGGCGGAAGACAAGCTGAATTCTCTCGAGTATGAACTATACAGCCAGGTCCGTGACGAAATCGGCAGGAATATCGTCAGGATACAGAATGCCGCCAAGATCGTAGCGGAAATCGACGTCCTGGCATCCCTCTCCGAGACCGCCAGGAGGAACCGGTACGTCCGGCCGAAAATCAGCCGGGACGGGTCCATCGACATCAAGGCAGGCAGGCATCCGGTGGTCGAAAGAATGATCGAGAACGAGGCATTTGTCCCGAACGACACGCTGCTCGACAATAAAAAAAGGAGAATCTCCGTCATTACGGGACCCAACATGGCCGGAAAGTCCACCTACATGAGGCAGACCGCCCTCATTGTGCTGATGGCTCAGATTGGGAGCTTCGTCCCTGCCAAATCGGCGAAAATTGGCATTGTGGACCGCATCTTCACGAGGGTCGGCGCGTCGGACGATCTTGCCAGCGGGCAGAGCACCTTTATGGTGGAGATGACGGAGGTGGCAAATATCCTCCGCAGCGCGACGCCCAAATCCCTGCTGATACTGGACGAAATTGGCCGGGGGACATCGACATTTGACGGGCTTTCCATCGCATGGGCCGTCATTGAGTATGTCGCGGATAGGAAGATTATCGGCGCAAAGACGCTATTTGCCACCCATTACCACGAACTGACGGAACTGGAAGGCAAGCTGGACGGCGTGAACAACTACTGTATCGCCGTAAAGGAGAAGGGGGACGGGATCGTTTTCCTGCGGAAGATTATCAAGGGGGGAGCCGACAAGAGTTACGGCATCCAGGTGGCCAGGCTGGCCGGCGTGCCTGAGGCAGTTCTCACCAGGGCCCAGCAACTTCTGGGCGAGCTTTCGTCTGCCGACATCACCGCTGCTATTGAGAATATAGCCGGGCAGCCAAGGGTGAAAGCGAAGAACGTGCACTATGACGAGGTGGACCTTTCCCAGATGTCCCTCTTCGATACGGTCTCCGATGAGGACGTGATCCGGGAACTGGGCGAGCTGGACCTGCAGACGATGACGCCGATCGACGCGCTCAATGAGCTCTATCGGATGCAGAACAAACTGAAGAACCGATGGAAGAGTTCGTGATAGGTTAGACTGGTGGGGAAAGAGACCAGCAAGATGAATCGTTTGTTGAAGGATTCAAACATATTTCAAAATTAATACTTTTATGAACAAGATTCACGTATTAGACCAGAACACAATAGATAAAATTGCCGCCGGAGAAGTCGTGGAACGCCCTGCCTCCATCGTGAAGGAGCTTGTGGAAAATGCAATCGATGCCGGCGCCTCTCGGATTACCATTGAAATTACGAGTGGCGGCATCCATCTGATTCGCATAACCGATGATGGAAAGGGCATTCCGGCAGATGACATCCGTCTGGCTTTCCTGCGGCATGCAACCTCAAAAATCAACAGCGTGGACGACCTTACATCCATTCTTTCGCTTGGTTTCAGAGGGGAAGCCCTCTCCAGTATCGCGGCCGTCAGCAGGGTCGAACTCATCACGAAAGAGAGCGATGACCTAACTGCCGTACGATACGTGATAGAAGGGGGCAGGGAGAAGCTCTATGAGGAAATCGGTGCGCCGGACGGAACCACGATTGTCGTGCGGGACGTGTTTTATAACACTCCGGCAAGGGCTAAGTTCCTCAAAACGGCTACGACGGAAGCCGCCCATGTGGGAGCTTATGTCGAGCAGCTAGCTCTTTCCAATCCGCAAATAGGTTTTGATTTTATCGTGAACGGCTCCTGCCGGATTTCTACCACGGGCAGCGGAAATCTGAAGGACGTCCTCTATAATATTTATGGGCGGGAACTCGTTTCGCAGCTTCTTTCGGTCGATGCGGAGGCAGACGGCATCCGTATCAAAGGCTATATTGCCAAGCCTTCCGTCTCCCGCGGAAACAGGAATTTTGAGAATTACTATGTGAACGGCCGGTATGTTAAGAGCCGGGCTATATCGCTCGGTATCGAGGAGGGCTACGGAAACAAGCTGATGGGGCACCAGTACCCGTTCACTTGCCTCATGATAACGGTGGATGGAAGCTTTGTCGATGTCAATGTCCATCCCGCCAAGATGGAGGTGCGCTTTTCGGATGAGAGGATAGTCCTGAAAGCCGTGGCGGATTGCGTCAGGGATGTCCTTTACCGCCAGGAGATGATTATCCGGTCGTCCCTGAACCCGCCGGAAAAGCATGTCGAAAAGAAAGCAAGGCAGGAGAGGTATGCGGCGCCGGCTCCATTTGAGACAAATGCACTCCGGGAGAAGGATGCGGGCAAGGATTATTCGGAAAATGCATTTGCCGAAAAAGCTAATGTTGACAACGGATCCGTAGTGGACGGCTTTGCTCAAAGGGCTGAAAATGACAATGCTGCTGCAGATGTCCGCAACGTGGCATTTGCAAATAGCAATACAGTCGGAAGCAATCCAAACGAAATGAATCGGGGACGGCATGAAATATATCGGACCAGAGAGGACGGCATAGCGGTCGAAAACAGTCGCATGGTGCTATCCAACGCCGATTCCCCGATTTACGAGCAGCAGACCCTCATGGAAATGGAGCCATCCTTCCTCTCGCCGGAAGCTTCCCCGAACAGGAAAATCATCGGATGCGCTTTTCAGACTTACTGGATCATAGAGTACGGGGACAAGCTCTATATGATCGACCAGCACGCGGCGCACGAGAAGGTTCTTTTCTGCCGTTTTATGAAAGAATACGAGAATGGTTCCGTATCCTCCCAGCAGCTCAGTCCGCCGCTCATTCTCAATCTGGACAGTATGGGCCGAGCGTTGATAGAGGAGTATAGGGAGGCATTTGTCAAGGCGGGATTCGAGATAGAATCCTTCGGGGGGAATGATATTAAGATTGGCGCCGTGCCCTACCATATGAGCGCTCTGGGCTCCGGCAAATTGTTCATGGAGCTGCTCGACCATCTGGAGGTCAGCACGGATCCCAAAAAACTGAAAATCTATGAGCATCGCGTCGCTACGGAGGCCTGCAAGGCTGCCGTGAAGGGAGGAAACCAGATTTCGCTGGCAGAGGCGAAGGCGCTTATAGATGAGCTGTTCCTGTGCGAGGATCCATATCATTGCCCGCATGGGAGACCGACGATCATCTCATTCACAGAGAAGGATATCGAAAAGCGGTTTAAGAGAATCATTTGATTTCGGCCCGTGGGGACGGTCCTTTTGGACCAAAAAATTTCGGCCCGTGGGGACGGTCCTAATTGTGAGAAAAAATTATGTAAAAAAATTGACGGCACCACGA
>JAUMWM010000387.1 GCA_030529705.1 Lachnospiraceae bacterium | reverse complement strand
TATTCGTTTACTATGAGTTGCCGAATTTCGGAATTAGCCTTGTTTCTATCCGTTTTAGATTATATAATTATGACAGCACCGGATAAATGCGAGGCGTAAAAATGGAAATATATTTGTTCAAACAATTCCGAGGAGCTGTTCGTGGCCGCCTGGTGGTAAACGAATTCATTTACTATTAATAAAAATGAAAGGTAAGAAATATTATGGAGACAAAAAAACTTGAGGTAAACCCGCGTTACAAGCAGTCCTATCATGCAAATGTATCCGCCGGCTGGTCGAATGACCCGAACGGTATGATTTATTATAACGGAAAAGCCCATCTCTTTTTCCAGCATTATCCCCATCAGTCGTCGTGGGGAACCATGCACTGGGGACACTATGTGACGGATGACTTTATCAAATGGGAGGAACTGCCCATAGCGCTCGTCCCGGATGAGAATTATGAACAGATCTGCGGCTGCTGTTCCGGAAATGCAATTGAGGTTGGAGGGAAGCTGTATCTCATGTATACTGCCGCCCAGCCTGACCGCCAGAGGCAGTGCTATGCAATTTCCACGGACGGCGGCGTGACCTTCAAGAAAGTGAAGAACAATCCGATCCTCCGCTCCGAACAGCTCTCGGACGAGGTCGCAAAGAGCGACTTCCGAGATCCGAAGCCTTTCCGCAAGGGCGGCTGGTTTTACTGTCTGGCGGGCACCCGCATCATCGATCCGAAGAAGCCGGAGAAGGCAAGTGACGAGTATTCGACATACCTCAACTATACGCACGTAAATCCGTCTCAGGAGTTTGAACCGGACGGACCGATTTCCGGAAAAGTCTCCGAGTTTACGGTCCAGCCGACGAACGGCTATGGAAATATGATTCTCTTCCGTTCAAGAGACCTCTACCACTGGGAGTATTTGGGCAAGCTGATTGATCGCACGCCGGGCTTCGATGAGAATTATTTTACGTTGGACGGCGTCTATGAATGCCCGGACATCATAAAGTTCGGGGATACGGATGTAGTGCTCGCTAGCCCCCAGAATCTTCCGCAGATGGGGAATATGTATGAGAATATCCATTCGTCCCTGGCGCTGATTGGCAAGCTTGATTTTGAGACGGGGCATTTTGACATTCAGGACATTCAGGAGATAGATGCGGGATTTGACTTCTATGCGCCCCAGGTCCTGGCCATGCCGGACGGCCGCAATGTCATGATCGCCTGGAAAGAGATGTGGGATCGTTCTTACCCCACGCAGGAGGACAACTGGGCCGGTTCCTACACCCTGCCTCGCGAACTGTCTTTCAGGGACGGGAGGGTCTACCAGGCTCCGGTCCGGGAGGTTGAAAAGTATCATGCCAACAAGGTAGAGGTCACGGATCTGGCTATAAACGATGAGGCGGTCAGCGTTCCCGGCATAGAGGGCAATAAGATCGACCTTGAGGCTTCTTTCAGATTGAATGGAGCAAATGCAGTCGGCCTTCGTTTCTTCAAAGGTTCCGTGCATGAGACGGTGATTCGTTATGACAAAAACGCCGGGACGGTCATTATGGACCGGACAAATGCAGGCATCCCGCTCACCGGCAAGGAGGAGAATATCAATATCCGTACTTGCGACGTGGAGCCCTCTGACGAGATTAAGTTCAGGGTTTTCCTTGACGTGTGTTCTGCGGAGGTCTTCATCAATGACGGGAGGTATGCGATAACGGGGAATATGTATCCGGATCCGGAGGATATCGGCGTTGAGTTTTTCGCCGAGGGCGGAAGCGCGACCGTTTCTGCGGTGAAGTATGACATGGTTGTAGAGTGAGTCTTGTGAATAAGAATAGAAAAAAGCTGCCGCACAAGATGCGGCAGCTTTTTTCGGCTTGCGGCTTCGGCC
>JAUMWM010000386.1 GCA_030529705.1 Lachnospiraceae bacterium | reverse complement strand
CAGTCCGCCGCGCTCAGGATGACGTCCCGCCGCATTCAGGATGACATGACGTCAGATAGCGTCGTCCCTCTCACCTCTATCTCCCGCTCAATCAGCCTGCCGAACTCCTCCGCCGGCAAAGGACGGGAAAAATAGTATCCCTGCACCAGATTACATCCGCCTTCCCTGAGAATATCGAGCTGGCCTTCCGCCTCCACTCCCTCTGCCACGACAAATACATCCAGATACCTTGCAATATCCAGAACCAGGGAGACGAGACGGCGGTCTGTTTCGCTGTTTTCCAGATTCCGAATGAACTTCATGTCCATTTTCAGGACGTCAATCGGCATCTCGGAGAGCATATTCAGGGAAGAGTAGCCGGAACCGAAATCATCCATCTCAATTTCAAATCCCAAGTCCCGCAACTTGTGAATCATATCCAGCAAATGCATAGCGTTGTCCGTATATGCCGACTCCGTCACCTCCAGCTTGAGGTCATTATAATCCAGCCCGTTTTCACGAACAATGCCCATCAGCTTCTCAATCAGCATCGGGTCGAACATATCGGAACGCGACAGGTTCACCGAGATCGGCAGCAGGAAGCCGTATGCGTTGCGCCATGACGCAATTTGCCGTCCCGCCTCTTCCCACACAAATGCGTCCACCACGTTGATCAAACCCTTGCTCTCGAAAAGCGGCACGAAATCCACGGGAGCAATCATGCCAAGCTGAGGATGCTTCCAGCGAATCAAAGCCTCCGCGCTGCAGAGCCTGGGCGGACTGCACTGGATGTCATACTTCGGCTGATAATATACGACAAGCTGGCGCTGTTCCACCGCATTATGGAGATCATTGATTAGAAGCTGGCTTCTAAGCTCGTGCTGGCGCATCCTGTCATCATAAATCCTCAGAGGGTTCAGGAAGTCGCCGCGGACCTTGTTGCAGGCCGCCCTTGCGCAGTCAAACATCTGGATGGGTTCCACATCCGCCTCGTAGAATTTGACGCCCATGCGGAGATGAATGTTGACATTTGAAGAGAACCCGTTGACTTTATCCTGAATACGGTCAAGGAGAACCCGGTAATCCGGCTGATGTATGCAGTAAATCTCAAACCGATCAGCCTCCGAACGTCCGGCAATACCGATCGTTCCCGCCAGAAAAGCGCGGATTTCCTCCCCTATAAGCCGCAGCACATCGTCCCCGAAGCTGCGTCCGTTCAGCGCGTTAATGGAATGGAACTGTTCGATATCCAAAGCGACGGCATCATATTGCGTTTCCCGATGGTACCGATACAGGCGGCTTGCATACTCGAAAAAGAAGTTCCGGGTATACAGCATCGTCATAGAATCATATTCCGCGGCGGAGATGAGTTCCCTGCCCTCGCAGAGCTCGATAATCCTTCCAATCCGGGCCATGATTACCTCGGACATGTCAAACGGCTTGGTTATGAAATCCGCAGCCCCCATTTGAAGAGCCTGCAGCTCGGCCGTTTTATCCGCCGTCAGGACGATGATTGGTATGCGGGAAAGCAGGGCGTCCTCCCGGACATGTTTTAGGACTTCAAAGCCGCCCATGACCGGCATGATCAGGTCCAATAGCACGATGGAGAGATCATCGACATGACCGCGCATGATTTCCAAAGCTTCTTCGCCGTTTTCGGCATACAGGGGGCGATAAGCGTCTTCCAGGATAGAGCCGAGGATGTCCCGGTTGATTTCCTGGTCATCTACGATAAGCACCATTTTCTGGTGTTGAATCTGTCTCGATTGCAGCACGTTAAATATACTCCTTCCTAACTATCGGCCCGTGGGGACGGTCCTTTTGGACCAAAATTTTCCGGCCCATGGGGACGGTCCTTTTGGACCAACTTTTTTCGGTCCGCGGG
>JAUMWM010000385.1 GCA_030529705.1 Lachnospiraceae bacterium | reverse complement strand
GAGATATGGCTAGGTGCATACCTACATCTCTTGAAATTTATTCTTCAGTGCTGATGAAATGACAATTCTATATAGAAAAGCATTTATATTGTGTGATATTATAAGCTGATATATTTGACGGTTGCAACATAAGACACGCAAGAAAGATGGGTGGGTATACTGTATGACCAAAAAAAGTACAGAAACATCAGAAAGGTTGATTCGCAGGCGGAATCGTAATCTCTGGAGAATAGCAGTCACCCCATTAGCGGCCGCTCTTGTAATTGCTGTAGCATACAACCTGATTATTCCAGCCATCACGATGAGCAGGCAGGTCGCATATTGCGGGCACGAGGAGCATGCGCATTTGCCGGAATGTTACAGCGAGCAGGGCGAGATTATCTGCGGCATGGAGGAACATGAGCACTCCCTCGTATGCTATACGGATCTTAATGCGGATATCGAAAATGCGGATTTGTGGGAGCAGGAAGCGCCGGTGCCTACCGGCGACCGCAGCGCGGACGTCCTTGCCGTGGCAAAGAGCCTCCTGGGTTATCGGGAGAGCGAGAAAAACTATTTGGTAGCAGAAGGGGGCGAAACGAAGGGCTACACTCGTTTCGGCCATTGGTATGGGCTGATAACTGGAGATGGCTCTGCGGAAGAGGCCGATGAGGCAACGCAGGATGGCCAAACCCAGGCGCTTGCGAACGGCATTCCGGACTATAGTTATTGGGACTGGGACGCCATGTTCGTATCCTACGTCCTCTCCTATGCGGGCGTGGGGGATATGGGTTCCGATACGGATGCTGCGAACTGGGCCGCTTCCCTCACTGCGGCCGGCCGATATGTCGATGCGCAGGACTACGTCCCCTCGCCGGGCGACCTGATTTTCTTTACTCCTTACGATGACAAGCCGGTCATGGTAGGAGTTGTTTCCTATATAAATAACGACTTTCTCGGACTTGGCGATGGGGTGAAATCTATCTCTGTCATTTGCGGCGACTACGACAACCAAGTGTCCGAGATCCGCATCGCCATGGACGAGAGTGGAGAGGGCGACCTGTCATTCGGGACGATTCGTGGCTATGGACTGTTAAATCCGGATGCTTCTTCGGACAACTTCGGGCAGGCCGTGTCCGAAACGGAAGGCGGTGCGGATGCGCAGGGTGATTTGCAGAACCAGGTTCCGGCGGACACCCATGTTGCGGACGAGGCGGCGAAGGCTCTTGAGGGCGACGAGTCCTTAGCAGGTCAGACGGATGAGAGCGGTCAGACCTCATCAGACCAAACGGATAAGGGCGGCCGGTCTTTAGTAGGCGGGATGGATGAAAGCGACCGCACCTTAGCAGACCAAATGGATGAGGACGACCAGTCCTTAGCAAGTCGGACGGATACTGGAAAAACATCGGCGGATGCTGATGAGTCCGGTCCTTTGTATGAGGAGCAGCCGGGGGACGAAAAGCAGTCAGATTCTGCAAATGAAAACCCGACCGATTCAGATAACATGGCGTGCACCTTGCTTCCGGGCGAGACACGGATACTTACCGCAAATGGCGCCGACTATACCGTGACGATGACTTACGGCGCAGAAGCGGAGATTCCGGACATTGCGAAGCTCCAGGTCAAAGAAATCAAGGCGGGAACGGACGATTACGAGGAATGCCTGTCGGATACGCGGGAGACCCTCGGAATTGACGAGGAGGATGCCGACAAGCTTCACGGCCGTTTCTTTGACATAAAAATCATGACAAAAGAGGGAGAGTTCGAGCCGAAGTCTCCTGTCAAGGTCGAGATTTCCTATAAGAAACCAATCGAGGCTGCGGAGGCCTCTGATTTCCATGCCATTCATTTCGGGGAGGACGGAACCGAGAGGATCGATGTGGAGAC
>JAUMWM010000137.1 GCA_030529705.1 Lachnospiraceae bacterium | reverse complement strand
TCTGATGTCGCATGGTCCGGCCGTCTCCGTATGTCCCTTCCGTCTGATGTCGCATGGTCCGGCCGTCTCAGCCGCCTTTACGCCATCGCCGCAGCCCTCTGGCTCCTCATCGGCTGCCACACTTTGAGTACTTCGCTGTAAAGCCCCAGCTTGTCAAGCACCGTATCGCATACGCCCTTAATGCCTGCGAGAGCCATGAGCTCCTTCCTTTCATATTCCGCCCTTTCCGCTTCTACGACCGCTCCCGCAAGGACGGCCTGGCGCTGCATTTCATTTGCATAATCCACTCTAACGATGTCCGAATAGCCGAGCGGCAAAAGGTGCGCTTCGCACCAGGCGGCCGCCTTCGCATATGCCTCGTCGCCACTTGCGCCCTCCCATGAAAGAACGGTACATCCGGGATAGGCGGCTAAAGCATCATAAACGCTTTTGCCTTCCGAACCGCTATCTTCATTCACGATCAGAATGCGGGACGCGCACTCGTTCAGCAGCGCCTCGACATAAGAAATCAGGCTTTCTTTCGGATTTTGCGTCATAATTATATAAACGGATTTCATATCGTTTCCTCCTTGCGTTCATTTTATGGTATGATTGTATATATCAAATTCTTTCATTCTGTGTGATTTGTGTTAATGATTTGTGAACCCTGCTTCGATTATATCCGTAAGGAGCCCTTGTCATTCTGAACGTTAGCGAAGAATCTTTATGTCTGCGTTTAGGATCCTTCGCTAACGCTCAGGATGACGAGGATTCAGTACATCCGCTGTACATTATTTTATACGAACGACAAGCGGCTTTGGTCAAAAGGAGGTGCCATGCATACAATTAGCCCCCGAAAAAAACATTTTCATCCGTCCCGCCTGCACAAAGTCCTCGCCTTCCTCCTTGCGGCCTGCATGGCCATTCTTGCGGGCTGCTCCTCCGCCGGTCAGACCGATTCTGTCCAGACCTCCGCTGAAGAAAACACTGATTTTAACGTGGCAGTCTTTTACTACGACTATTCTGATAATTATGTTTCCGATGTCCGCATGGCTCTGACCAGATATATGGCCCAGGCGGGGATTCCCTATAGCGAGTACGATGCCGGCGCCAACCAGTCCACCCAGTACTCCCAGATTGATTCGGCAATCGCCGCCCATGCGAGCTTGCTCATCGTCAACATCGTAAACTCCGGCTCATCGAACACCACGGATTCCATTTGCATGAAAGCCTATCGGGCAGGGATACCGGTCATCTTTTTCAACAGGTCCATCGAGGACAATGGCGACGAGGGCGTTATATTGGACTACTACGACGACGTGGCATTTGTCGGTACTGACCCTGCAGAAGGGGGCCATCTACAGGGGAAAATGATAGGAAACTACTTAGTTGACCACTTCGATGAGACCGACCTCAACAAGGACGGGGTGATAAGCTATGCCCTTTTCAAGGGCGAGGCGAAAAATGCAGAGGCCATTTATCGCACAAAGTACTCGGTAGAGGACGCGGATGAGATACTCACAGGGGCGGGCTACCCCTCTCTTTACTATTTCAACCAGTCCTCCGTGGACTATTACCAGCTTGACCTTACAGGCAAATGGTCCTCCGCCGCCGTTCATGATTACATGGAGACCAACCTCACCCAGTACAATGAAGATCTCGAAAACATGATCGAGCTTGTCATCTGCAACAGCGATTCTATGGCCGAGGGGGCCATCCGCGCCCTGCAGACATACGGCTATAACCTCGGAAAAGAGGCCGAATGCACGACGATTCCCGTGTTCGGCGTAGATGCCAGCATCGTAGGCCGCCAGCTGATTTCCGACGGAACCATGTGCGGGACCATCAAACAGGATGCGGACGGCATGGCGGAATGCATCTTGCACCTTTCTAAAAACGTATCCGAGGGCAAGGATCTTCTCGATGACACGGGGAAATACGACTGGGACAGGGAGCACGGTCTCAAAAACAAGCTTTATATACCTTACTCCGTGTATGATCCTACAGAAGATAACGAGGCGGAGGATGACTCCTCCGCCTGAATATTTCTTATTCTGGAAAACTAAATTTTAAAAAGTATCGTAACTGCTCTGCCTCCTCTGTCATTCTGAGCGTTAGCGAAGAATCTTTTACCTTGAACATATGCTTTACGTTTAAGATCCTTCGCTTGCGCTCAGGATGACAGTTTCGAAATCTCAACCTCTTAGTCCTATCGCTTTCAAGGCTTCTGCCTTTTCCTTATCCCTCCTGATGACCTCGTTTATCTCCGCTCCAATCATAATGAAATAGTTGCAGAAATACAGCCAGAACATGACGAGGGTCAGCGTCGTCAGGCTTCCGTACATGGAAAAACCGTTGAATTCGCTGATATAGATAGCTACAAATGTTGAAAAGCCGAATATCCCAAGCGTTGCGGCAAATGCGCCCGGCAGCTGTCCCAAAAACTTAAGCTTCTTGCGCGGAAACGCCTTGTAAATCACGGCCAGGGCAATGGTGACCAGCACAATCGTATAAATGCTCCTGATAAGCACATAATAAATATGCAGCGGGATCCCTCTTGGCCTGAATTGAATCAGAAGGCTTCTGGCCTCCTGCCAGAGGTAAATCATGGTCACGGCCAGCACCAGGATAACGGCTACCAGCAAGGTAAACAGGAGCGCCCGCGCGCGGATGATGAACCAGTTGCTCACTTTATCCTCATTGCAGATATGGCCCAGGCCCTGCAGCACGGCGTGCGTCGCTTTCGAAGACGCCCACAGGGCAGTTATGACAGTGACAGTCACGCCGCTGAAAGTAGACGAATAAATCTCCTGCAAAATCGCATGGATGGTCGGCAGCAGATATTCCGGAAAGATCGAGTCGACTGCGAAAAGAAGGCTTTCCGAACTCACCGGCGCAAATTTCATAAGCTGCAATAGAAGCATCGCAAACGGAAATGCCGACATCAGGATAAAAAAGGCGGACTGGGCGGCATAGGCAGAGGCATCATCCTGGTCGGACTTGCGAAAAACCCTGATGACGAATTCAATCGGCTCTTTAAACCTTATATACAGCTTTACTAATTTTTTTGTCATAGCCGCTTTAAATCCTCCGCCAGTACTTCCGAAAAAGCCGCTGCCGCATCCTCGTACATATGTCCCTCGTTATCACAGAAGTCATCCAAGTTATGCGGGACCCGCTGCGCCCGATCCCGGGACGCAGACTCTTGATTCCCGCCATCTTCTCCCGCGAGATAATCAAGGAGCGTTACTCCCCTCGCTGCCATATACTCCCTGAAAAAGGCAAGCGCGTCGTCATAGGATTCCCGATATGCCTCATAGGTCGCATCCGGTATGGGCATGACGACCGCCGTCATTTCTATGCCCGACTTCCTGCAGAAATCCACCGTCTTCTCGAAGTATTTCTGCTCGTCGGCATTATACTGCGTCCTGTCCCAAAGCGCCGGAACATCCTCCCGCGTCGTCCCTTCCTCCACGCGAAACCGGGCGATGAACCCGTCCTCATGGTAACTCTGCACCGTATCCGTGAACTGCGAAATGTCATACTCTCTATATTCCCGGCTTCCCTTCTCCCGCAGGAGTTCCGGCAGATGAGATATCTGCTGCCTGTACAGGTACCACTCGAAAGGCGCAGTCCGAAAATCCGCCCTCAGCATCTTCCGGGCGAAATAGCCGGCCTTAAGGAAAGACCATGGATAGTCATGGTAAACCGAGACGTATTCCTGCGTCTGGTTCGGCTCGTCCACCCAGTAGGAGGGGTCGATCTCGCAGATTACGGTCTTAAGTTCCGTACTTTCCGCCGCCTTGCGCACAAGGTAATACATGTCTATCGTGTGTTCCCCGCCCTGGGCCGCATTGATGGCGGAAAATCCCCCCTTTTCTTTCAGGACGGACGGGTCTACGCCGCATTTGGCATGAGATCCCCCGATGATAAGCGTATCATAATCCGCCGTCTCCATCTCATGGAACATGGCCCTCGTGTACGTATAGGGGTAGAGAGTGTAGGAGAGCAGGGCATTTGCAGCCAGAAAAGCGACTATGACGGGCAGGAAAACCGCCCCTTTTATTGGATGCATATAGTACAACCTTTCCATTATCAATTATTGCGTTGCGCATATCGGCGGCAAGACAAAGCTATGATGCAGGCTTTTCCTGGCGCATCGCATCAGAACTGCGCATAAATGAACCCGCCGGTGATCGCCGGAGGCTGGCCCAGCGCCGGCAGCGCCATCAACATGACCAGATAAACCGCAAGCCTGGCAGCCGCGGGCATTTGCATAATCCGAAGAGCGACGTCGCACCCCCTCTCGCGCAGGAGGCTGACCGCGAAAAGCACCGCTGTCCCGAATAGGATAATGGCAATCGCAACAACCGTGAAGTTCGTGCTGCCACCCGGCCCGACCGGTATCGTAAGGAGCGCGGCCGGAGAAAAATGCGTGACGGCATTCCTCATCATGGCAAATGCCTGGCCCACCGTATCCGCCCTGTCAAAATACCAGCTTATATTGACCAGGGCAAATGTCCTTGCCACCTGAAATAGATGAAATCCCACCTGGTCTTTCGCGATGCCCAGTTTCTTCTTCGTATCGCGGAATACATTTGCCAACATCCCGCTGACCCCGATTATAAGGCCGTTATAGAAGCCATAAGCGATATATTTCCATGCCGCCCCGTGCCAGATGCCTACGACCAGGAAAACGATGATATTTGCAAGGGCGATCGGAAGCGTTCTTGCAATCTGTTTTCCGAATCTCTTCCGGCAGAACTTTTTAAAGCGGTCCATCCAGCCTGACAGGGAAATCGGATAGAACACATAATCCTTCATCCATGTTCCGAGAGTGATGTGCCACCTGTGCCAGAAGTCCGAGATGGAAACGGCAAAGTACGGCTGCCGGAAGTTCTCGTCCATCTCGATGCCAAACAGCGCCCCGATGCCGATGACCACATCGATTCCGCCCGAAAAATCCCCGTAAAGCTGGAGCGAATAGGCCCCTGCGGCGAAAATTGCGAGCCCCGGATACTTCTGAAATTCATCGAACAGGGCGTTCACGAAATACAGGGCATTGTCCGCGATGACCATCTTCTTTAAAAAACCCCACAGTATGCGGAGGCAGGCGCGTTCCATCCGCGCCATGTCAACCCTGTGCTCCTCATAAAGCTGCCCCGCAAGGGACGAATATCTTGCAATCGGTCCCTGCAGAATCTGCGGAAAAAAGGATACGAACAGGGCAAATTTCAGCAGGTTCCGCTCCGCCTCCTGCCTCCTCCAGCCAACGTCCAGCAAATACCCCATCGACTGGAACGTATAAAAGGAGATGCCGAGCGGCAGGGCAAAACTTACAAAGGAAATGTTCCCCCTTGTAATCTGGTTCACATTAAATATGAAAAAGTTCGTGTATTTCAGCACCCCGAGGATGCCGAAATTGAGGATGAGGGTGGCAGCCGTGATAAAGCGGCGCCTCCTATCATCCGTTTCATTTGCAAGAAGGATGCCTGCATACCAAGTCGTGACCGTGGTAGAAAGGAGGAAGACGACAAGGCCGCGTCCATTTGCAAAATAGTAAATGTAACTGGCTGCAAGCAACCAGAGCCACTGGTATTTTCCCGGAAGCAGGTAATAGACCGCTGCCGCAAGGATGACAAATATGACAAATGCGAGCGAGTTGATGCTCATATGCCGTTCTTCTCCGTATTTTTGCAACTTTCAGTAGTTGCTATACAAGGCGTCATCCAAAGCATCCGCTTCCGATGAAGATTTTCGCTAACGCTCAGAATGACAAAAAGTTGCTGCGTGATAACCTTTTTTACAATTCGTCAAATGTTTCGCCGCCATCGTCTGCGCCGCCACCATCACCGGCATCGCCGCCGTCATCGGCGCCTCCTTCATCGGCTCCGCCGTCATCGCCGCCCCCATCATCGCCGCCTTCGGAAGCGCCGGCATCATCGCCGCCGCCCTCGGAGGAGCCGCCATCGCCTGCGCCGCCATCCGAAGAGGCGCCGTCCGCTCCCGCATCTCCCGAACCGGAAGTATTGCCGTCACCATAATCGGACGTGCCTCCGTCCCTGCCGCCTCCCGAGTACTCATAGTAATCGTCATCGTTATTTGACGAATAGCGATCCTGATTGTCCTGATTCCTGTCCGGTTCGCTGCTTATAGCAGGAGTGACAGTAGCGTTCGAGGGGTCATAAAGTTCCTCAGAAACGAGATACTTTGTATTTATGTAACCAGTTTTCCCATTATACTCGATTCTGGCCCATTCACCGCCTACGATCTCCTGGACGTCAATTTTAGTATTTGCCGCGATTCCTCCCAGAATGGCTCCATTGACCGATGCCTCGGAGCGGACATTGACATTTGCCGTCGTATAATAAGCAGCCGAATCTGCCGGCGTCCCTGTCACCAGGATCGGGAGGCTCGCCGGAATCGCCGTGGGCGTAAGGGAACCGGACGGAGCGGGCGTCGCAGTCGGAGCCGGACTCGGGCTAGGCGTTGCCGTCTCTTCCGGAATGGGCGTGGGGGTCACATAATCCACTTTCGGCTTTTCCTTCGAGATGAGGTTGCCGGAGGGCGTGCAGCCACCCATGATCAGCGCAGCGGACATAAGCGCCATACAAGCCGCGACCTTAAAAGTTTCTCTATAGCTTTTACGCATACTAAGTGCCTCCTTCATAAGCCGGCGCGAGCGGACGGCTTTCGAATATATTAAGCCGCTTTTTAAGTAGCGGAAACAACTTTTTCAACAATCTTTTCATGCGGGCGGCAGTCTCGCCGCCCCTGTCGATAATCATAACACACGTTCCCCCAACTTCAAACCATTTCTTGTAAAATCAGCCCGCGGGGACGGTCCTTTTGAGTCGAGATTTTTCAGCCCGCGGGGACGGTCCTTTTGGGTCGAAAAAAATTGTCCCAAAAGAACCGTCCCTGCGGGCCAATCCTTTTGGGTCGAAAAATTTGTCCCAAAAGAACCGTCCCCATGGGACATTCTTTTTAATTGCAGGTTGAACCTTACAGGATTTGAGCTATACTATAGCTTAGGATTCTTCCATAAAT
>JAUMWM010000384.1 GCA_030529705.1 Lachnospiraceae bacterium | reverse complement strand
ATTTCCATCATACAGGAGGAATCCGGGACCCACTTCGATCCGAAGGTGGTGGAGGCATTCATAAAGTGCCAGGACAGGGCGCGGCAGGTTGCGGACGCCGCCAACGAGAAGAATGAGGCGGAGTATACCTTTTAAGTTTTCGTCCCGTGGGGACTGTTCTCTTGGGCCGAGATTTTTCGACCTTCAGGGACGGTCCTTTTGGGACGTATTTTTTCAGTCTTTGGGGACGGTTCATTTGTTTCGATTTTTTCGACCAAAAAGAACCGTCCCCAAAGGCCGGAAGGAAGGGATAAAGCACTTGTTTTCAATGGAGGGTGTGTAATTGGCGAAAGTTATAGTTGGCATGTCAGGAGGAGTCGACAGTGCTGTTGCGGCGTATCTCCTCAAAAAAGAAGGGCATGAGGTGATTGGAATCACCCTCAGAACATGGGTTGCGGAAGACGGGACAGAAGGACGCTGCTGCGAGATCGATGACGCAAGGCGCGTGGCTTTTCATCTGGGCATCCCGTATTACGCCATCAACTGCCTTTCGGATTTTGAGAAAAATGTTACGGAGCCGTTTGTTGACGCATACCTTGCCGGCGTGACGCCCAATCCGTGCATCCTTTGCAACCGGACCGTGAAATGGGAACGGATGCTTTATATGGCGAAAGTTCTGCAGGCGGATTACGTGGCGACGGGGCACTATGCATCTGTCATAAAGCTTGCAAATGGCCGCTTCACGGTCAGGACGGCCAGCCATATAGAGAAGGACCAGACCTATATGCTCTACGCCCTCACGCAGGAGCAGCTTGCCGCAACGCTCATGCCCCTCGGCGGGCTGGCCAAGCCGGAAGTTCGACATATCGCGGAGGAGGCCGGCCTTCCGGTCGCCGCCAAGCAGGATTCTCAGGAAATCTGCTTCGTGCCGGACGGCAGCTATGCGGATTATATTGAGGCAAATGCAAAAACCCCTGTCCCGGGTGAGGGGTTTTTTGTCGATGAGGCGGGCAGAAAGCTGGGGAAGCACAAAGGAATCATCCATTATACCGTTGGCCAGCGAAAGGGCCTGGGGATCGCGCTGGGGCATCCCGTATACGTGAAGGAGATTCGGCCTGACGCAAATGAGGTCGTCCTGGGAGATGAGAAGTCCCTTTACCAATCGGAAATCTTATGCCGGGATGTCAATTATTTGGGAATTTCGGGACTGGCTGATGGAGAGAGGCTGCGATGCATGGCCAAGATCCGCTACCATCACAGGCCTCAGGAGGCTGTCATTACGGCAGCGGGACCAGATTCCGTCAGAGTATCATTCAAAAAACCTGTGCGGGCTGCCGCACCCGGCCAGTCGGCGGTGTTTTATGATGCGGACGGGTGCGTGATTGGCGGGGGAGTTATTGCGGTTTAAAATCAATTGTGTGGGTGTGGGCAAGGTGGTATAATAATTATAAGATGTGACTACTCAGAGTGCGGTCTGCAGCCTTGTTATCCTGAGTGCAAGTGAAGGATCTAAACTGTATAAAACCATACGTTGAAGGTAAAGATTCTTCGCTGACGCTCAGAGTGACAGGGGGTGCTGAGCAGTTATTATATTCATAAACTGAATGATTACATAAGCGTAGGAGGACAGCCATGGTCAGAAGAAAAGAAGACATCACGACAATCACGAAACCGGCGCCCTTTGGAGGGACCGGGGAAATCACGGTCCGCAGCCTGCTGGAAGGACCGGAGGAAATGTATGGCAAGGGCAGGGTATTTGCCCACACCACCGTCTATCCCGGCAGCAAGCTCGGACTGCACATGCACCAGGGGGATGCGGAGACATATTACATCATGAGCGGTTCCGGCAAATACAACGACAACGGGACAATCGTGGATGTTCATCCCGGCGACGTTTTTT
>JAUMWM010000383.1 GCA_030529705.1 Lachnospiraceae bacterium | reverse complement strand
GGTCCTTTTGGGTCAAAAAATTTTGACCCAAAAGGACCGTCCCCGCGGGCTGAAGCCGGACCGAAGCCGGGCCGAAGCCGAACTGGGACCGGAGTCGAGGCCGAGCCGAAGTCGAGCCAGGCCGAAGCCGCCCCCCTCAATATATCTTCTCCAGCAGGTTCCACAACCTGCCGCTGCTCTCGAGCATATAGTTCTGTCCGCCGATTTCGATGGAGGCATTCGACTGGAAAATCAGCTCGCACTCCTGCCCGTCATCCAACTCGAATTTCAGCCGGCATCTGGTCGGATTGTTCTGGATGCCCATTTGCCCGACAACGATAAGATCCGTGATGGCATAGTAAACCTTCTTTATGAATTCTTCGTCCTCGGACTCAACGTATTTGCCCTTGACCGCTTCCTCCGTCTCCGTCCCATCCACGTTCCGGATAACGTTGTACAGTTGGGCGGTCATCTTTGTGGGAATTTTCCCGGCATCCATGTCCCGGACGAGCTGCTGCTGGGCGGAACGTTTGTCGAATATAAATAGAAAGCACCCGATCTGGTCAATCTGCCCATTGGAAATGGCATCCTCACCGCTTTTCTTGCCGCAGGAGGCGAGCAGGAGGCTCGGCAGGAGGCCAAGGACGAGGGCGATGATGAGCGTTGCGGCGCGTTTTGTTATCTTCGTTCTCACATTCAAATAAATCCTTCGCTTTTTTACAAACATTCTATCCTTAATGCCCTTGAATATCAATCTCTTTCAACCCCATTTTATCCAATTATTACATTTTGGGGTTGCTGTTCGCGCTTCAACACCAAAATCGTCTGTACCCATAGTATATTGGACGTCATCCTGAGCGAATGCGAAGGATCTTTTACATAAAGCCGCTGCAGATGGTATAAGATCCTTCGCTTACGCTCAGGATGACAAGGATATGGGTGATACACATACAGTCAGAATGCAACGTATAAGATCCTTCGCTTACGCTCAGGATGACAAAAAAAGTTGTTCATTTCTCCCCAAAATACCCCTCTCTTGTGCCGACATTTTATTGACATTCCACACATTGACATTATATTATATATTATGTAGGAAAATTTTCGGCAACATGCCCCTTTCCAACTCCCACCCTGCAATTTGGCACATCCCTATCCGTGCCGCAAGGCCAGGGCAGACTGAATATCAAATCTTCTCACCACTAGGAGGAACTACAAATGAACGAAGTATTGAAGAAAATCGGCGAAATCGGTATCATCCCAGTCGTCGTGCTGGATGACGCGAAAGACGCAGCGCCCCTTGCGAAAGCCCTCATCGACGGCGGCCTTCCCTGCGCGGAAGTAACCTTCCGCACGGCCGCGGCAGAAGACGTCATCCGCAACATGGCGGAGGCATTTCCGGATCTTTTCGTCGGCGCCGGCACAGTTCTCACCATCGAGCAGGTGAACCGCGCGGTTGCCGCGGGCGCTAAGTTTATCGTCAGCCCGGGCCTCAATCCGGAAGTGGTCAAATACTGCATCCAGCGCGGCATCCCCGTTTGCCCCGGAACATGCACGCCGAGCGATGTCGAAGTGGCGCTGTCCCTCGGCCTCGACGTTGTCAAGTTCTTCCCGGCAGAGCCGGCCGGCGGCCTCGGCTTCATCAAGGCAATCGCCGCTCCGTATACCGGCGTCAAATTCATGCCGACAGGCGGAATCGGCCCGAAGAACGTTCGCGAGTACCTCGCATATGACAGGATCCTTGCTTGCGGCGGCAGCTGGATGGTCAAGAAGGACCTCGTCGCGGCCGGAGACTTCGAGAAGATCACGGAGCTCGTCCGCGAGGCGGCTGACATCGTAAAAGAAGTGCGCGGATGAGCCCGCGGGGACGGTCCTTTTGGGTCGAAAAATTTCGGCCCGCGGGGACGGTCCT
>JAUMWM010000382.1 GCA_030529705.1 Lachnospiraceae bacterium | reverse complement strand
AAATCTTCCGCCGCAAAAACTGCGGCCGGTCCTGAAACCGCCATGCAGGCGGCCAGCAAGATACCTAATACTTTTCTTTTCATAAGAACCTCCTTTTTTATCAGCAACTCAAACGGACACGCTTGACTCGTATAAATCATCCGGACATACATCCTGCCCATCTTGCCACTCAACGATTAGGGTTATTCCCAACCTTTCGATGCCTTTCTTATAGTATACTTCCAGCCACTATTACTTACAACAAAAAAGTTCCCTAACTGCTATTTGACAGTTATCAAAGTTACTGTTCACGCTTCCACACCAAAATTGTCTGTACCCATAGTATATTGGGCGTCATCCTGAGCGCAGCGAAGGATCTTTTACATAAAGCCGCTGTAGATGATAAAGATCCTTCGCTTCGCTCAGGATGACAAGGGCGGTGCTTCAGGATGACAAGGGCGATACCGGATGCGTAATCAGCAACGATCAGACACCTCAATTCCCCTGCCGCTCCAGCGCCTTCCGAATCTCCTCCCCCACGCTGCTGCCGACCGTCTGGCTTCTGTCGGTATCCTGCGCGATATACGTCTTCTGCATCTCTCTGACCGCCGACTCCACCTCCGCCAGGAAATTTCTGGCGGACAGCCGAATCGCCCCGGCCCCGTAAATAATAATCTGCTCAATCGCATCCGACGTGGCCACCGTGACCTGATACTGGCGGCTTAGCTCATGCGCCGCCTTCTCGATATACTGATCCGCCGTCTCCGCCTCCCGCGTGAAAATCACGTCGATATTGTGATAGCGGTAGACCTGCTCGTTCCCCCCGGCTACCCGGTAAGCGTCAAATACGCATATCAGGTTCTTTTTCGCAAATCCCGCATAATTTGAAAGCCGTTCCAAAAGCGCGTCCCGCGCGGCCTTCATATCAGCCCGAGCCAGCGTCCGAAACTCATCCCAGGCGAACAGGATGTTGTAGCCATCGACCAGCAAATACTCCTTCTCCGGTCTCGGCTTCGGTTTCCTGAATTTCCCGCGTTCCCCGGTAGAGGCCACCCGGCGGGGCCCGGTGTCCGCTGCCGGCCCGATGGATGATTTGATCGGCCCGTACGTCCGCTCAAAAATGCTCTTCAGCTCTTCCTCCTCGGCCATCGCGGCCCGCTGCCGCTCCTTGTAATCTTGCAAATCCGCAGCAGGCTCCAACGCCCTGCTCGCGCGAATCCCTACGGACCCGTATCCGGCAGACGCATATTGGGAATCGTCAGTTTCCGCATCCATCGACATTTCATCCTGCAAATGAATGCCGCCCTCGCTCATCCCTTGCCCGGCGAGTTTTTTCGGCAGCCTTCCCTCTGCCGCACCTCTTCCCGAACCGGCTTCTCTCGCTCCATCTCCAGCATCGCTGCCCACAGGCTGTTCTTTCGTCCCAGCGTCATTATCCATCGGTGCGCCTTCCACTCCGGCGCCGCCAACGTCCGCTCTCCCTTTTCCATCCGCTCCTTTGCGCTTTTCCTGTCCGGCTCCGATCTCATCTTCCATCCGGCGACCGTCCCCTGCCGCCACAAATACCCTCTCTTCTTCCGCATTCACGGCGCCGGCCCTCGACGCCCCGCTCTGGCTGAACATCCCGTCGGAACTCGTCACGCCCTCTCGCCATCCGGTATCCACATGCATATGGTCCCGAACCTCGTTCCACGGCACGATCACGCCCGCCCCGTGCGAACAGAACACGGACGCGGCCGGATTCCTCTTATCCGCATCCGGGTCATACCCGAACTGCGCCACCGTCTCTTCCATATTATGGCAGGGCCGGTAGCCGCCCATCTCAAACAGCAGCCTGCCCCGGCCTTTCGTATAGCTGCCCAGCTTCTCGGCGTAATCGCCCAATTCCGAGACCGGCGCACTCCCCGTCAG
>JAUMWM010000136.1 GCA_030529705.1 Lachnospiraceae bacterium | reverse complement strand
GGTCCGGGGGGGGGGCGGCCGGGGGGTCGGGTATTTTGGTTAGAAAATTTTTTGACCCAAAAGGACCGTCCCCGCGAGCCGAACCCCCATGGCGCAATAACTGGAATGATTGCATTCAGATTGAAGTTCTGGCTATCTTTGCATTTAAATCGGCAATCTGAGCCTTCAGGGCATCAATCTTAGCCTCATACTCATCCCGAACTTCTTCTTTCACCTCATCCCAAACCTCTTCTCGTATATCCTTCCTGAGTTCCCTCTGATAATCCCGCTGGATTCTTTCATGGTCGAATAAATCGAACAAAGTAGCCGCCACCTCCTTTTCGTGTTCCGCAAGGAATTCTACGAGATATCCCTCTTCCCTGCAGATTCTGAGGATTTCCCGCACGGCCTCTTCAGACCTTTTGTACTTGCGGACGCATTCGTCAAATATGCGAGTAAACCCGATGTACTCGTTAAGTATATTGGATTTATCATCATAATAGATGACTTTAATTTTCAAGTCAATGGGGCAGTTTTGATTCGGGAAGAACACTTTGGCAAATGAGATGTATTCAGGCTTTTCTTTCCTCTCGCCGCTGAACAGGAGGTAGACTTCGGGGAGGGGAAGCTGCATTTTTTTCGTGCTGTAACGGTTTTGCTCCGTTTCTGAGATGTATTCTTTCCACGTGTGCACGAGGTATTCCAGCTCCCGATATGAAATGTTCACGCTCCACGTGCTCTGCGCTTCCATCATGACGATAAGCTGGTCCCTAACGCTAAAGCCAAGGTCATTGTAGATGGTATTTGTCAGAATCGCTTCCGTAGTGATGTTCTTGAACTCTTCGAGCGCAACGTTCTGTTCGGGATGGATGGTTTTGTACAGGCGCTGCAGGTATTTTGGCTCTGAAAACAGCCTTGTGAATACCGTGGCTTTGCCGTTGCGCTTCACAACAGCGGGTTCCTGTTTGCCGTTTTCTTTCTGGTCAGGCTGTATTTCAACGATCTGCGTATCTGATTCTTCATGGGGTTTTTTATCCTGATAGGTATCGTTATTCAAGTGAGAATCTCCTTTCGTTCGGCCTTTCTATTGGCTGCATGTTGTTGCGATATTTCCGGAATATATCGCAAAACGATTCTGACATGTCAATTGAACAACTTAACCTATAACTAATTTTTCGCCATTTGTAAAGGGGATTTCTAAAAGTGCGTAATCCAGTGCAATAAAGTCCGTAATTTTGTACTATTTCGAGCGTTTTTCATGCCGAATACATCCGTGTTCAACGAAGGTATTACCGAGAATAATCGGATTCATTGTTATAATCTGATGTGGCTTGATAAACCCGGGCGTCTATCTTCTCCGTCTCCGCCGCATAGGTCCCGGCCTCCTGCCGATACCGCTCCATGCGCTCCCGCTGCAACTCGGATGACGCGTTATCCCCTACAGCCGCATACGCCCCATAAAGGCTGGCCGCCTCATAATAATACCCCAGTGCTCGGATTTCCCGCTCCGTCTCGGAGTACTTCCTCGAAAGCTCGCAGTCATCCACCGTGTTGCTGAAAATCCTATAGTAGTTCTCAAATGTGACATCTCGGAGATAATTATCTTCCGTCGCATGATAACTATAGGAATCCTCACGAAGTTCCATCATAATGCGAGCGCACTGAACTACGAGAATGAGGGACAGGAACGCTAGAATCACGATCCTGACAACGCCCCCTATGCCGTTTCCTTTCTTGCCCTTACCGGCTCTGTCTGTATTTCGATCTGTTCTTCCATTCATATATTTTACTCCACATATTCGGCCCGCGGGGACGGTCCTTTTGGGTCAAAATTTTTTGACCCAAAAGGACCGTCCCCATGGGCCGAACCGGCTCGCACTTCCTTACTCTGTCTTACTCTGCCTGAGCAGTCAGATGCTCCCGCAGCTCCTCCTCCAACCTCGCCTTGGACATATTTCGCAGCTCGGGTGTCTCGTCCGCCGAAAATCCCGCATAAGCCACGAGCAGCGCCTCCGTCTGATGCTGGATGCCCGAAATAACCTCCAGCTTCTCTTCCGTCACGGCCTCGTCCGAATAGTAATTACGCTTCGGATCCTCGCAGATACGGCTGATCGCAGATGCCATCTCCCGCACCGTGGCATCTATCCTCTCCTCCGATACCCTGTGCTGCAATTGATTCGAATCCCTGTCGCACAGATAGTAATACAGGCTGGAAAGCTGCCCCGCATACGACACGATGGCGGAATACTCGTCAAATCCTTCCACGCCGGACAAATTATTGCCGTGATAGTATTCCCCGGCGCCGATGTAATCCTGGTCGGCGAGCATCCTCTCGATATTTGCCCGATGTTCCGCCGCCGCAGCGAGCGCTCGCTCTTTTCTGCGCTCGTAACGGATGTTCCAGGCATTTGCGTTTACAAATGCCGCCACTATGTTGAGCAAAATCAATATGACGAGTACCACAAGAAACCCGACCAGCGATCCGGCTCTCCGTGTTTTTTTAAGAACTTCCTCCTGCGTCTCGGCAAATTCCTTCTCATAGTGTTCCATATCTGCCTGGTGCTGCATGGCCAGCGTGTTCGGCCGGCCGCAATAGGTGCAGAATTTGTCTTCCATATTAAGCGGCGCGCCGCAGTACGGACATTTCATTCGCTACCTCCATCAATCTCTTATCTACATGACTTTAGGCATGTTAGGGTTAAGATCCTTCGCCTAGGCTCAGGATGACAAAGACTCCGACAACCTGTCGATTAGTTTTTCTTTTTCAGTTTTCTCAATGTCTTTCCTTTATAGTCCTCTCGGCCCACTCGTCAATCTTCGACCAGTACAGATACCCGCCATCGTCGATTGAGCCCTCGTAAATCTCATCCAGCTTGGATTTGTCCAGAGAGAGATAATCTGCAAATATCTCCTCCGCCTCCTCCCGATACCCCTTCGCCTTCTCCTTTTCCTCGCGCGTCATCTCCGGAAGATTCTTCTTCGTCTGGTAAATCAGCTCGATGCCGTCATAGAGGATCTCGCTGTATATTTGCTCCCACAAAGCATCATCCATTATGCCCTTCTTAACCCTGCAGACGGACACGTAATCCATGTAGTAGGTCATGTACTGGTAATGGACCCACGTATTGAGGACATAGGCCCCCTTCTCGCCGCCTATCTCGTTCAAATACGCCATCACCGCCGCCTCGTCCCCCTCCGCATAAAGGGCGTCGAGCTGCGGAAAATACTCCGCCTTGAAAGCGGCCTCCTCTTTCACCTCGTCCGCATTTCCCCTTACAAATTGATAATCCAAAAAACGGTAAAGCGCATAAAACCCTACAACCACTGCGGCTATGATCAGGATAATCCTGACGGCCAGCCGCCCGGATTTCCGAATGCCGGTCCTCGTCTGCTTCCCGGACTCCGCGCCCAGCTTTTCCGTGTCCTCGCGGATGTCCTCGAGCTTGTCCATATATTCTTTCTCGGCGGCTCGGGCATTCATCACGCCGCAATACGGGCAGTAGGCATCGTCCGCGCTTATTTCCGCCCCGCAGTTTCCACAGTACATACCCCCGAACCCTCCTTATCTAAGAATGTCGGTTTTGCTGACGTTCTTTTCTTCCGCACCAATCCGCCGCTTACGGGTCAAATTGGCTCCTTTTAACACTTTTCAGATGCCCGACTCACTGACGACCTGCAGGCACCATACTTTGTCGCCTTGAAAACACTTTTCAGATGCTATAATTTCTACACAACAGTATAAAACCACTTAACCATTTTAACAAGGCTTCTGTTCATACATTCGGCATCGCTCTTGTCATCCTGAGCGTAGCGAAGGATCTCTTACATAAAATCGTTGTAGATGGTAAAGACCTTGTCTTACGCTCAGGATGACAAGGGCGTATCTGATGCGTGTACAGTGACGCATGAACAGCAACTTAACAAGCCTCTTAGAATCTTTGTTGTATTCGGCTCGTTAATTATGATACAATATTTTCAAATGCACGGAACTGTCGCAAAATAATTCCGTATTCGACCAATTTGTTCTGTAACAGTTCCCATTCAAGACAAATGCCGCTTCAAATGGAGCCTCTCAAGATTCTGACATAAGTAAATGCTTCAAATTGGCGAGTTGAATTATTTATATTGGAAGAATCCTGAGTACAGGCCACAAATAACAGGCGGCTCAAAATCGTTTTTCAAGGAGGGGACGAAATGAAAATCACATGGAAAAAGATTCTGGCAATGAGCTGCGCATTAACTATGTTGTTGGCTTCTCCGGGCATCTCCGTATATGGAGACAATCTGCGAACAGAAGCCGCTGCCGAGGAGACAGAGGACAATCTGCGACCAGAATCCGCTGTCGGGAAGGCAGATGTTAACCTACCCCTCGCCATTCAGGCAGAAAACTTCACAGAAGCCCCGGATAACGGAACCGATGGATTGCAGCCTGCTGATGCATCGAACCCCGCCGGCCTGACGAACCCGGAGGATTCGGAAAACGATGCCAATCCGGATTATGATGTGGCAGGGATAATAATTCCCGGTGCAGATGCGGATAATCCGCCCACGGCACAAGACCCAGGCCGCAAGGATGCAGAAGATGCTCTGGATACTTCCGTAGCGTTCACAGAAGAGAGCGATGCGGAAGAGAACGATGACCTTGAAGTACCTTCTGATGAAACAGCCAACGTGGTGGACGATTCTTCAACAACGGAAACCACCGCACTGGGTGATCCTTCCGCAATGGAGACCAACGTGGAGGACGATTCTTCCGCAACGGAAATCGAGGTGAAAGACGATTCTTCTGCGATGGGAGACGGCGAGCAAACCGTTGGTACTTCATTTGAGATATTCAAGGATTACAATCTGGGCAACAACGTGACGGCACATGCTTACGGCCAGTATGGTCTGGGCCTCACGACAATCTTCCTCGACCTTACATTCAATAACGGCACTCTGCCAACGGACTGGAAAGAGAAGCTCAGCCAGGCTCCCTGGGACAAGAACAGCGACTGGCGCGAGTCCGTAGATTTCATTGACATAAAAATTGCATCGGGCAAGGGATATCTGCCAGCAGACTCCTCCCATCTATTTTCAGGAATAACCTCCGTTTTCCAAATAAATCTTGAGGGAATCGATACTTCCAAAGTAACTACTATGGCCAGCATGTTCTATAATTGCGAATCGTTGGAACACGTGATATTTGGAAATGTCAATACGGCGAAGGTCACCGACATGTCGGGCATGTTCAGCAGGTGCTATTCTCTGACGGATGTGGATTTCAGCAATCTCAATACTTCGAATGTCAAGAACATGAGTTCGATGTTCTTCAAGTGCTCCAGCTTAACGAATCCAGATCTCAGTTCGTTCAAGACATCCAAAGTCACGCATATGACGAGCATGTTCTACGAATGCTGCGACATTACGACGCTGAGCGTCTCCGGTTTCGATACTTCAAATGTCATAGACATGACCTACATGTTCGCCAGGTGCAGCAGCTTAGTTCACCTGTATCTCGGCACCTTCAACACCTCGAAAGTGACATCCATGGCGGCCATGTTCCAGATGTGCGACAGCCTGACCGAAGTATTTGCAAATAACCTGAAAACGCAAAACGTGACGGACTTTTCCAATATGTTCAGCTATTGTTCATCCCTGGAAGAACTGGACATGAGGTCCGTGGATACATCAAAGGCGAAAAACATGGACGAAATGTTCAGGGAATGCAGCAAATTAAAGAAACTGGACATCAGCGGCTTTGATACGTCCCATGTCGAGAACAAGGATATGGCTAACTCCGGTTTGCTGACGGGCTGCACGAGCCTGGTGGAAATCAGGACTCCGAAGGTGAACGACTGCATCATCGGGCTTCCGAAAACCATGTATGACGTCAAGGGCAAGAGCTATAAGATGCTTCCGAAACTTACAGAGAGCATACTCCTGAGAGACAAGCCGTTTAAAGACATTTCCAAAGCAAACATATCCGGCATCAGCCTTTCCTACGGATACACGGGCGTCTTTGTTATCCCGTCCTTTACCGTGATGCTGGATGGAGCGACGCTCGCGCAGGACGTTGATTACACCTATATGTTCTATAACAACCTGGATCCGGGAATTGCCCGCCTGGAAATAGAAGGCATCGGCAATTACGGCGGGACAAAGATAAAGACATTCGAAATAGTGGACTGCGTCTCTTCCCTCGTGGATGGAGGCACATACCAGCTTATCCCGAAGAACAATTCCAAAACGGCGGTATGCTCTTACTCCGGGAAAATGGTCAACAACACCAAAGTCTACATCACGGACCGGAGCGCATCCGAGGCCATGCGGTTCATCGCAAAAAAGAACACGGATGGCTCCTGGAAGTTCATAAATGCCAAATGCGAGCTGACCCTTGCTATCCAGCAGAACAGCGCGGAAGCCGGGAAGGGCCTTGTGCTATATGACCAGACCAAGAAACCGATGCAGAACTGGAGGATTGAGAGAAAGTCGGATAATTCATTTGCAATAAAAAGCGCCGTCACCGGCCTCTCCATCTCTATGTCCGATCCATCGGCGGTCAAAGGGACGACTCTCAGCATGGAAAAATCAGCCAGTTCCGGTTTGCAGAGGTTCTATTTTGCTTCTGCCGATCCGATTAAAACACCCTATAGGGGCACCTATTCAATACATGCATCGAAAAACAAGAGTTTCGCCGTCACCACCACCGGAGGCATCCTTAAAGAAGGGGCGAATATTGCTCTGTATAAATACGCCAAAAGGACGGACCAGCAATTTTTGGCGCTGTACAGCGGCGGGGGTTATTACCGATTCGTCAACCTGAAAACCGGCATGGTCATAACGGCCGCCAGCGCTTCTGCCGAGTCAAACGTGGTACAGAAGACGTGGGCCGGCACGAACGCGCAGAGGTGGAAATTCATGAAGTTATCTGACGGAACGTACCGGCTGCTCAGCGCCAGCGGATATGCGCTCCACCTAAACGGCAATTCGGCTGCAGACGGCACGAACATCATGGCGAGAACTCCTTCGACATCCGGGGCGCAAAAATGGTACATGCTCATAGTGAAGTAATGCAATCGCACTTGCATAATCCCAGGCGACTGTCGTGGAATTTATGATTCCAGTGCAAAATGGGCATTTTTCCCTGTGCAGTCTTTTTGCCCCA
>JAUMWM010000135.1 GCA_030529705.1 Lachnospiraceae bacterium | reverse complement strand
ACACTGAGACGCTCAAGATGACACTGAGACGCTCAAAATATAGCACAACAGGTCCAAAAAACCATGTTTGCCAATTGAATGGCAACTCAATTAAAGCTTCAGCACCTCGTTGAACTTCGCGTGCTCCTTGACCTTCGTCGTCAGCTCCGCAAGGCGGGATGTATCCCCGATCAGGATGACGCCGACCAGGCGGTTATTCTCAAATGTATACTTCTCGTACTGCTTTCTACGCTCGTCCTTAATCTCAACGGTTCTGTAGATCTTCTTCGGATCCTTTCCGGAGTCGCCAATTGCAAAGAGAGATGTGCCCATGCCGTTGAAGTTGAGAGCGCCGTCCACGGTCTCGTACGCAAGGTCTCCGCCGGCGGCATTTGCCCCTGCAACCTTGCCCTGTTCCACGGACTGGCTCCACAGCGCGTAATTGATGCCGCTAAACTCCGCGCAGTCGCCCGCGGCATAGATGTCGGGGACATTTGTCTCCATTTTTTCGTTCACGAGAATCGAGCGGCCAATCTCAAGCCCGGCTGCCTTCGCGATATCGAGGTTGCCGCGGACGCCGGTGGATACGATGACGAGATCCGCCGGGATTACGGTACCGTCCGCAAGAAGGACGCCCTCCTCGTTAATCTCCGACGTGCTGGCCGAGACATAGACCTTGATGCCTGCGCCCTCGATAATCTTCTGCAGCATTTCGGAGGCGCCCTCGTTCAGCTGCCTTGCCATGAGTGCCGGTGCGCCCTCGATAACCGTGACATCCAGTTTTGCCCGCTTAAGCGACCATGCGGCCTCGAGGCCAAGGACGCCGCCGCCGATGACGGCCGCCGATTTGATATTCGGAAGCATCGCTTTCACCTTCGCCGCATCCTCGATCGTGCGGATCGAGACGACCTTCGAGAGCTCATGCCCCTTGATTGGAGGAATAAAGCAATATGCGCCGAGCGCGTAAATCAACTTGTCATAGACAAGGCTGAAGCCCTCGCATGCGACTGTCTTTGTTGCCGGATCGATGGAAAGAACCTTCGTGCTGGTCACGATGGAGACGCCGTTCTCGTCGAACCAGGACTTTGGCTCCACCGCCATCTGATTCTCGCCGAAGTCGGAGAGCATGGCTTTGGTCAGCATCGGGCGGTTATACGGAAGGTGGTTTTCCTCGGAAATGATGGTCACGCCGCCGGTCTTGTCCCGCTCACGGATCGCCTTTGCCGCCTCCAGGCCGGCGATGCCGCCACCTAGAATCAGGTATTTGTTCGATGTATTGTTGAGTTCGATCTCGCCCGGCTCCTCGGCCTCAACGAAATTCTCCTTGCCGACGCCGCACACCGGACAGACATCGATGGAAGAGTCAAAGATGGCGCCGCAGACGAGGCATTTGACCAATGTCCTTGCCCCCTTGGCCTTCGGCTTGGCTTCCTTCTTTAAGAGCACGCAGCCGAAATTGTAGCCGAAATCATAGGCATCGGCCAGTTGGTTCTCGCTCGGCTTAAAGCGGACCCTGAAGCCGTCCAGGACGTTCAGGCGGACCTGCTTCAGCCTCTCGATGATGTGCGGAACGCCCTCGCCCGACCAGCCGTAGCTGCCGAATGCGCTGGCAAGCCTGCCCTTGAATACCGGCGGGTACATGCCCAGCGTCAGGTTGTAGACCGGCTCCAGGGCTTCGCCGAGGATGGTCGGCGTACCGAAGAGATAGCCGTCCGCCGCTGCCATGTCGGCCGCGAGATTTGATTTGTCATCGAAGACCAGATCGTAGCGGCGAACTTCCGCCCCCGCGTCCTCAACGCCCTTCGCAATCTCCTCGGAGAGCCGCTTTGTGTAGCCATATGCGCTCACGTAAGGCATGACGACGAGCTTCTTTTCCTTCTTTGCCGGCGCCTTGCACCACTCTTTATACCAGCCGAAAATCTGATCCAGATGCGAGTCGAGCACCGGACCGTGGCCGCAGCAGATCGTCTCGATGTCAAGGTTCTCGATGCGATTTAAGGCCGTGTTCATGTAGGGGTATGCAAAAGGCCCGATGATGCAGTCGAAATAATATTTCGTGGCCTGTGCATAACCGGCCTCGTCCGTTACGGTGGAGCGGAGCACGCCCTCGGCGGCGTAGTGAGACCCGAATGAGTCGCATGTGAACAGGGTTTTCACTTCCGGGCAGTAGGTGTACATGCTGTCAGGCCAGTGCAGGTTCGGGAGTACCAGGAATTCGAGGGTCTTGTCGCCCAGGCTCAGCGTGTCGCCCTCTTTCACGGCGATGCTGTTGAAATCCGCATTGATGATGTGTTTCAGGAACTGAATGGCAGTGCCCGTCGCAACGATAGTAAGCGAGGGATTGGCTTCAAGGAGTTTCTCAATAGAGCCGGCATGGTCCGGTTCCGTGTGGTCCATGATGAGATAGTCGATATTTTGTACTGACTCTACGGATTCGATGTAGTCCTTCATCTCGTCGAAGAAGGAGAGTTTGGAAGTCTCGAAGAGCGCAGTCTTCTCGCTGCCTTCTAAGAGATATGAGTTGTAGGATGTCCCGTACTTCGTCTCCATGATGATATCGAAGACGCGGAGATCGGGGTCCAGCACGCCGGTCCAGAACAAGTCTTTTTTGATTTTCAAAGCCTGCATTGAAACACCTCCTTGAATGAAATATGATTGCGGGCGGGCATATTCCGCCACATCTCACAACGCCCCCCGCACTATAATGATTATAATTAGTCTAACAGCATGTAATTCCCATGTCAATCAGATAAGCGAAGGATGACATGAATAACAGCACGGGGAATTACTGTTCACACATCCGTCCTTGTCATCCGGAACGTAAGACATGGTCTTTTACCATCCACAGCGGCTTTATGTAAAAGATCCTTCGCTACGCTCAGGATGGCACCCAATATACCATGGATACAAACGATTTGGGTGTGGAAGCGTGAACAGTAACAATGGGGACGTTCCTTCTCCCGCGAAAATAATTCGCAGACGAAAGAACGTCCCCATTTCTACGATTTACGCAATCAGCCCCTGAACCAGAATTACGAGTACCAGAACAGGCAGCACGTATTTGAAGTAGGGCTTAAGCCACCTTCTCATCCTATAGCCTTTCCCGGTGTTGCACTCGCTGAGGTAGTTGTCGAATCCCCACCCCCATTTCGTAGTGCAAAACAGGACGAAGACCATCGATCCCAGCGGCAGGACAAGGTTGCTGACGATGAAGTCCTCGGAGTCCAGCACGTCCCGCGCGCCGATCAGATGCAGGTCTTTCCAGATATTGAACCCGAAAACGCAAGGAAGGCTTGCCGCCAGCAATATTACCAGGTTAATCAGGGAGGACCGGCGGCGGCTCCAGCCGAAGTTGTCGATTCCCGCCGCTATCAGGTTCTCGAACACGGCGATGACCGTTGAAAAGCTCGCAAATGTCATAAACATGAAAAACAGCGTCCCCCAAATCCTCCCCCCCGCCATGTGGAGGAAGACCTGCGGCAGCGTGATGAATATGAGGGGCGGCCCCGCCGTCGTCTCTACTCCATAAGAGAAACAGGCCGGGAAAATGATGAGGCCGGATATAATTGCGACAAATGTATCCAAAAGGCTGATCCGAATCGCCTCTCCTCCGAGCGTATAATCCTTCGTCATGTAGCTTCCGAAGATTTCCATGGAAGACATGCCTATCGAAAGCGTAAAAAACGCTTGATTCATGGCGGCGGTGATTACATTTGCAAGACCCGCCTTTGACGCGCGGGCAAAATCCGGCAGCAGATAGAATTTCAACCCTGCGGCCGCGCCTTTCAGGGTCAGCGAATGTACCGCAAGCACAAGAATCAGGCCCAGCAGGGCTAGCATCATAATTTTTGAAATTTTCTCGAGCCCGTCCTGTATTCCGATGCTGCAGACAAATATGCCCGCCGCGACCATGATGCTCATGTACAGGGCCAGCTCCTGCGGATTTCCGAGCATGTTATCGAATACGCCGGCTACACTCTCTTCCGAGACCGTGTCGAATGTACCCTGGAGATATTTCACAAAGTAATCGAGCATCCACCCGGACACGGTCGTGTAATACATCATGAGCAAATAGCAGCCGCCGATGCAGACCCATCCGTGGACGTGCCATTTGCTGCCAACAGGCTCCAGGGCTTTGTAGCCTTTCACGGCGCTCTGGCGGCTTGCGCGGCCGACGGCCAGTTCCATCGTCAGGACCGGGATTCCCATGATGCATAAAAACAGCAGATAGAAGAGGACGAATACGCCCCCTCCGTTTAGCCCCGCAACATATGGGAATTTCCAGACATTCCCGATGCCGATTGCGCATCCGGCGGAAACCAGGAGAAAACCGAGTCGTGACTTGAATCCTTCTCTCTCCATATCTAAACCTCCGAATCAGGATACTGTATTTTAAGAAGCACAAGGCCCTTTGCAGGCGCAGTCGGTCCCGCAGCCTTGCGGTTTCTGGCGTCGAGCACGGTCCGCATATGTTCCGGGGCGTACTTTCCCGCGCCAATCTCGATGAGCGTCCCAGCAAGGATCCTCACCATATTGTAGAGAAAGCCGGTCCCGGTTATCGTGAACGTGACTCGATCTCCTTCTCTCGTCACATGGGCATCATAGATCTCGCGCACCGTCGTCTTCGAGGAGTAGCCGGCCGCCGCAAAGGAGGCGAAATCATGCTCCCCCATGAGCATCCGGGCTGCCTCGTCCATGGCGTCCGCATCAAGCGCATAGTAGTAATGCAACTCCGTGTTGCGGCGGAGCGGGTCTGGAAACTTCCTATTTAATATATGGTACTCATATGTCTTTACCGTCCGCTGGAATCTGGGGTGAAAATCATCCGGAACCTTCTCGGAGTCTAGAATCCGAATGTCCTGCGGCAGCCTTGCATTTAAGGCAAATGCAATTCTGGACGGCTCTATCGGCGAATCCACGTCAAATACGGCTACGTTCCCGGCGGCATGGACGCCGGTGTCCGTCCGGCTTGCCCCCAGCGTGCGAATTTGCCTACCAAACAAATCGGCGATGGCTTTTTCCAGCACGTCCTGGACGGCCGTCCCGTTCACCTGGCTCTGGTAGCCGTTGTAATTTGTCCCGTCATAGGCGACAATCAGCTTGACCCTCATAATCGTCCCCTTTTCTCTTATTTCCCGGTAACACGAAAGAAAACGCACGCTGCCAGGAACCCGGCCATCAGCACGTATGCGGCAGCATCCCTGACCGAATAGCGGAGCGGCTTCATTTGCGTCCTGCCCTCGCCGCCGTGATAGCATCGGGCTTCCATCGCCATGGCGAGGTCATTTGCCCGCCGAAATGCGGAGACGAAGAGCGGAACCAGGAGGGGAATCATGTTCATGACCCTTTTGATGATGTTCCCGGACTCGAAATCCGCGCCTCTTGCGATCTGGGCTTTCATGATCTTGTCCGTCTCCTCCATGAGGATCGGAATAAATCTCAGCGCGATGGACATCATCATGGCCACCTCGTGGACCGGTACATGCAGCGCTTTGAGTGGTGAAAACAGGCTCTCCATCGCATCGGTCAGCTTGTTCGGCGTAGTTGTCAGGGTCATGATGGACGACCCAATCACGAGGTAGGCGAGGCGGATGGCCATGCGGGTCGCCAGGACCACGCCCTCCCGAGTGATCCTGAAAATCCATTTCTGGAAGATGACCTCGCCTGGCGTCAGAAGCAAATTAAAAACCACGGTTATGCACAGGATGATAAAGATCGTCCGAAGTCCCCTCACCATGAAGCGAAACGGCACCTTGGAAAGGATGACCAGCGAGGCGAGGACTGCTGTGACAGCCAGATACCCGACGACCCCTCTTACCAGGAACACCGCTATGATGAACACGACGGTTCCCAAAAATTTCACTCTCGGGTCCAGTTTATGGAGGATTGAATCCGCCGGATAATACTGGCCCAGCGTAACATCTTTAAACAATAGCTACTCCTTTCCTGCGAGTGCAATCCGCGGGTTCGCCTCGCCCCCGGCTTCCGGCTTGCGTTCGGCCCATGGCTCAGTCCTGGCTTCCGGCTTGCGTTCGGCCCATGGCTCTGTCCCGGCTTTCAGCTTGCGTTCGGCCCATGGGGACGGTCCTTTTGGGTCAAATTTTTTTGACCCAAAAGGACCGTCCCCGCGAGCCGAACATGTTGTACAAAACCTATTTCAAGCCTAGCGCCCTCGAAATGCTCTCCTTCGCCTCGCGAATCGTTGTTGCCTCCGTATCCACGTCAAGCCCCCGTTCTGCCAGCTCGTTCATGACATAGGTGGTCTGGGGCGCGGCGAGGCCCATTTGCTCCAGCTCGCGATAGTGGGCAAATACCTCCTTGGGCGTTCCGTCATACGCAATCTCCCCATTATTCATGACGATGATGCGGTCGGCGTAATTTGCCACGTCCTCCATGCTGTGGGAGACAAGCAAAATCGTGATGCCGCGCTCATCATGGAGTTTTTTAATCTGGTCGAGGATGTCGTCCCGGCCTTTGGGGTCCAGGCCGGCGGTCGGCTCGTCCAGAATGAGCACCTCGGGGTTCATCGCCAGGACTCCGGCGATGGCGACGCGCCGCTTCTGCCCTCCGGATAATTCAAATGGCGAAACCTTCCAGTATTTCTCCGCCACCCCGGTCTGGGAGAGGGCTTCCTTAGCCCTGACGAGAATTTCATCTTCGGCAAGCCCCTGATTTTTCGGGCCAAATGACACGTCCGTAATCACGTCCGTCTCGAATAATTGGTTCTCGGGATACTGGAACACCAGGCCGACGCGGGTGCGGAGCCGGCGGAGGTCATATTTGTCCTTCCTGCCGCTCTTTCTGCCTTTCGAGCCGTCCTGCCCGCTGCCTCCCCAGATATCCTGGCCGTCATACAGAACCTGGCCTTCCGTTGGCTTCATCAGGCCGTTCATGTGCTGGATCAGGGTCGATTTGCCGCTTCCGGTGTGTCCGATCACGCCGATGAACTGCCCCTTCTCAATTCCCAGATTTATATTGTTCAAGGCTTTTACTTCAAATGCCATGCCCTCGCTATATATATAGGAAACATTTCTCAGTTCCAGAACCATAAATCCTAATCCTCCACAGTTCTCCCCGGCATCCCCGTCATTTCAAGGATTCATCGCAACTGCTCAGTATCTCGTGTCATCCTGAGGATTCATCGCAACTGTTCAGCACCCCCCTGTCAT
>JAUMWM010000020.1 GCA_030529705.1 Lachnospiraceae bacterium | reverse complement strand
ATCCTGAGCGTAGCGAAGGATCTTTTACATAAAGCCGCTGTAGATGGTAAAAGATTCTTCGCTAACGCTCAGAATGACAGGGAAACTATTTCCGCCGCCTATTCTTCCCCATTCTCTGGTAATATGCCGCCTTCGCCTCATACATGGCCAGGTCAGCCTTTCGAACCAACTCCTCGGCGCTCATTTCGGGATTGTCGGCAGATAGGGCGTACCCTGTGGACAATTCCAGATTGCCAACCTTCTCCCCATGCCAAGCATAAGCCTCTTTATTCAGATGTAAAAAGGCAAGCTCCGCCTTGGCCGAGTCCATCTCGTAGGCCAGCACGACGAATTCGTCCCCGCCGGTCCGATAACAGCGCCCCGAGTCAAATATCTTTTCAATACACCGCGCCGCCCCGCAAATCAACTCATCGCCCGCGTCATGCCCCAGCCTGTCGTTGACATTCTTAAGGCCGTTGATGTCAATGGTAAACGCCGCAAAACCCTCCGGAAGAGGCCGCCCTTCGGAATCCAGGCTCTCCAAAGCATCCGAATAAGCCATCCGGCTGAACACCCCCGTCAGGGCATCCGTGTCGATCCTGCTCTGCTTCTCCAGAAGCTGGTCCTCCATCGCAAGCTGCGAAAACTCCGTATAATGGATGAACATCAGCGCTGCGCCTATCGTCATGCCAAGATATGCGGTACGATAACCTCCCGGAAATGCTTCCTGAAACAAAATCCCCACGACGACAAGGCACATGATCGCATAAAGGGATATGCTGTTCTTCCTCCGGAACGCTTTTCCATAGAGCAAAAACTGCGCGACGATAAGTGCAATGATCATCAGATAGACGATGATGTATAAGCCGTACAACGGTCCATGGTGATAATAGTTTTTATCATCGATCACCAGCATCCAGCCGAAGAAAGACGCCGTTATCTGGAACAGCGTATTTGCCGCCAGAATCCACATCAAAATCTTCTCATAGATGTTATTCATATGCATCTGGACGACCAGCGCTCCCCCCGCCATAGGAGTTAGGATATAATCAGCGGTCTTTATGCCCAGCAGGATTGCGCTTTGTACATCCTCCCTTCCATTTACCTGCATGCCAAGCCATTCCGCAAAAGAAGAGGCTGCAATTAATATGTAGGTGAGGTAAAACAATTTCTTGTCAGCGTCCGGAATGCGGGCATTTTCATAAATAAGGATGCACATAATCCCCAATGACATCTAGGACAATAGAATAACAGCGGTATAATAACTAAACACTTACAGATTCCTTTCATTATGCGTATAAATCTAGTCTATATGGGAGCTGCCAGCCAGCTCCAGATTTGACAAATGCAGATACCCGTGGACGCCGGCACTCCAACCGAAGTACTGGTGAGTTCAATCTTGATGGACCCTGCCAGTCAGCTCCAGATCCGGCAAATGCAGATACCCATGGGCGCTGACGCTCCACACCGGCGTGCCGGCCAGCTCGATCTTGAAAGCCCTGGTGATGTGATCCAGCATGACGGGCCGGCCGATCTCGTCAAATCGGTAGACCCCGATGCTGCCGTAGAACGCCCCTTTCATCAGATCATCCAGCGGCATGCGAAGGGAAATCACATGTTTCCCGCGCCCTTCCAGCGAAAAGGCCTTGGACCAGCCGGTACCAAGCCCCACGTCCGCCTCGGTCCGAAAGGTCAGCCGGACGGCGATGTCCTCGAAGGGCTTTTCGGAGCTTAAGGCCAGCTGCATTTGCAAATCCTCCCCCCGCTCATAAACGGGCGCCAGCCTGTCCGGCAGCAGCAGGCGCGTCATGACAAGCCCGGTATCCCTGCATTGCTTGGGCCTGGTGGCAGCCGTCAGATCCATATCCACCTGGTTTTCGCCGAGACTCTGGTTTAGATACATGGCAACGGCCTGCTCCGTGTCCCCGTCGAAAATGACGCGTCCCTTGTCAAGGACCACGCAGCGGTCGCAGAGGCGGCGGATGGTGTCCATGTTGTGGCTGACATAGAGAACCGTGCGGTTCTCCTGTTCGGCCGCCCGGCGCATCCGATCCAGGCACTTTCTCTGAAAAGCCATGTCCCCCACGGCCAGCACCTCGTCCATAATCATGATCTCGCTCTGCAAATGCGCCGCCACGGAGAATGCCAGCTTCACGAACATCCCGGATGAGTAACGTTTCACCGGCGTGTCGATAAACTCCCGGATTTCGGAGAAATCGATGATCGCTTCCATTCGCTCATCTATCTCCCTCCGGGTCATGCCCAGGATAGAGCCGTTCATGTAGATGTTCTCCCGGCCGGTCATCTCCCGATGAAACCCGGTGCCCACCTCCAGCATGGAGGAAACCCTCCCCCACAAGTCGATATCGCCGGCAGTGGGAGCCGTCACGCGGGATAGCAGCTTTAGCAGGGTGGACTTGCCGGCGCCATTTGCCCCGATGATCCCCACCCGCTCTCCGCGCCGGACGGTAAGATTTATATCCTGCAAGGCCCAGAAAGACTGGCCAACCTTGCGCGTTGAGCCAATGATGGAATTGGGATCCTCCCGCCGCATCCGCCTGGCCCACCAGGATTGCAGATCTTCCTGCAGGGTTTTTCCGCCGATAAGCCCCAGCCGATATTGCTTGGAGACATGGGCCATGCATATAGAAATATCTTCCATTATTTCCTCTTATCTGGTCCCGCGCATATGCGCGGGTGCCGTTAATGGTAGATTTGAAACGTAGTTTCAAACTTACCTCTTTACTGATCCTGCGCGCATGCGGGATGCCGTTCATGGCAGATTAAAACGAAATTTAAAACTGCCATCCTCAAACCGTATCCAAGAAAGTTCGTTCAACCCGGTTGAACACCATGATTCCCCCGAATACCAGCACGACCGTCACCCACAGGGAGTAGACGAGGCGCGATGGCGACACGCTTCCAACCCCGAGCAAGGCCCAGCGAAAGAGCTCCATGGGCTGAGTTACGGGGTTCAGGAGTACCAGTTCCCGGATGGCTCCGCTCAAAGTGCTAAGAGGGTAGACCACCGGCGTGGCATACATCCACAGGCTCATGCCAAAGCCGACGAGCACGCTCAGATCCCGATATTTCGTCGTTAAGCTCGAAATGATGATGCCCAGCCCCATGCCCATGAGTCCCAGCAGGACCAAGAGGGCGGGAACGATCCAGATGGCTGAAAAGCGGGGGCGCAGCATCCCGTGAATCCTGTAATAAACCAGCAGCGCCAGCGCCGGCAGCATCTGGATGCAGAAACGAAGCGCATTTCCCAGCACGTCGGACAGGGGAACCACCAACCGTGGGAAATAGACTTTTCCGAACAGCCCGGCATTGCCGGTGAAGGTAGCAGAACATTTTGTCACGCAGGCAGAGAAGTACCCCCAGAGGGCATTTCCCGTCAGATAGAAAAGAAGCTGTGGCACGCCGTCGGTCCCCAGTTTTGCGATGTTGCCAAACAGGACCACGTGAACCACGCTGGTCAGAAGCGGAGCGATCACCAGCCACAGGGGTCCTAAGATCGTCTGCGTGTAGGCTACTACAAATGAGCGCTTGGTGAACAGCCAAATCAGCCCCCGATATTGCCAGACTTCTTTCAAATGCAAGTCCAGCAGTCTATGTTTTGCCGAAATATGCGTGTGTTGCACCTGCGGCTCCTTTCATCCAAATCATCGTTCATGATATTTCGCTCCGGCGCTTCCTCCGTTTTCTTCGAGGATGAAAACCAGCCCATCTGATCCCTCCTCCCTTGGAGCATTCGAAAATCCCTAGCGACAGAAGCGCCTCTTTATGTCAGAATCCATAATAACTATACATGAAGCGCCACAAAATGTCCATGTCCAAATCATCCGGGCTATTTCTAATGTCCCAATTCACGCTTCCGATAGCGCCCTTGTCATCCTGAGCGTAAGCGAAGGATCTTATACCAAAAGCATGCGCTTTCTGTAAAAGATCCTTCGCTACGCTCAGGATGACACCCAATATACCACGAGTACAGACGATTTTGGTGTTGAAGCATGAACAGTAACCCGGCCTGACGGAAGAATTGGACTTACGGCTGTGGGGGATGGAAAAATCAGAAGAATCGTGTTATCATAATTCAAAGCAATCGTTCGGTAATTATTCAATAATTGTTCGATTTTAAGGAACTTTTGAAAAGATGTAGAAAGGCATGGAAAAGGATACTTAAAATGCAGGAACTTGATCAACAGAAAATTATAATCAATGACCTTCTGATGGAATGCATTACTATTTTGCGCAGGAACGAAGACCATGAGGTCGCTTTTAACAAGCTGCTGGGCCTTGTCGCGTCGTTTTACGATGCGGACCGCTCCTATGTTTTTGAATTCGACTTGGAATCCCAGCGGATGAGCAACACCTATGAGTGGTGCGCCGAGGGCATTGAAGCGGAAATCGAAAAGCTGCAAAACATGGACATCTCTATCGTGGACCGTTGGATTGTGCAGTTCGAGGCTCACGGCGAGTTCTACATCAATTCTACCGACGGCGAGCTGGACCACGATTCAGATGAATATAAGATTCTTGCGATGCAGGATATCCAGTCGCTGATGGCCGCGCCCCTGAAGCTTGGCGGCGATATTGTCGGTTTTCTTGGAGTGGACAATCCCAGCGCTAATACCAATACGCTGCTGGTTTTGCAGGCAGTGTCGTCTTTCGTGGTCAACCAGCTTGGGAAGCAGCGCGAGGAGCGGCAGAAGTTGATGCTCGGCGCCCTGACGGACGATTATGACGTCTTGATCCGATCGGATATAGAACGCGACACCTTCGCAGTGCTGCGCGCGAACGACAGCTATAAGGAGCATTTGCCGGAACTTTATACCTATCGTTCCCTCTCCGCTTTTCTCAATCGGCTCAGCCATCTGAACGAAGAGGAGTATGAATCCTTTCACGCCCGCGTAAACCTCGAGAGCATTATGCGGCATCTGACGCAGGAAAGCGCGCTGTACCACAATTTCAGGCTCACGGATAAGGCGGGAAACAGCGCGACCTATCAGGTAAAAATCGTTCCTGTGGGCACATGGCCGGAGTCCCGTTTGATACTGCTGGGCATCCACAACATCGAGGAAACCGTGCGTGCAGAAGAAAGCCAGCGGCGGATGCTTAAGGAAGCATTGGATAAGGCGGAGCGCATCCAGCATTCCCTCGCACAGCACTCCGCCGTGATCGAGGCGTTGACCCGTGTCTATGATTCAGTCTGGCTTATCGACGATTGCAAAACCGAACACTTCCAACTGTACCGCGTTGACAAGATTATGACCCATCTTCTGCCCGCGCAGGCCGCGGCAAAACTCACGAAAGCTAGCGACGCCTTTGCGTTCTATTCCAACCTGGTGCTGGAAGAAGACCGCCAGGAATTTCTGGAAGCTGTCAAGCTGGAAAATATTATCCGCAATACTGAGAACCGGGTAATCTATTCGGTACCCTTCCGCCGGGTCTTTGAAAGCGGGATCCGCTACTACAGGGTGGAATTTGCCAGACTGGTTCTTGAAGATGACCTCTCCAACATCGTACTCGGATTTAAGGACGTGGACGAGGAAGTGAGAAAGGAGCAACAGATCCAGGAAACCCTGCGGGAAGCCATCGCTGCGGCCCAAGCTTCCAACATGGCAAAAACCAGCTTTCTCTCCAACATGAGCCACGAGATTCGTACGCCCATGAACGCCATCATCGGTTTGGACAACATCGCTCTGAACGATCCGGACTTAACGCCCCACATCAAAGAACAACTTGAAAAGATCGGAGCCAGCGCCAGGCATCTTCTGGGCATCATCAATGACATCCTGGATATGAGCCGTATCGAGTCCGGCCGCATGGAGCTTCGGGACGAGGAGTTCAGTTTCCGGGAATTTCTGGATCAGATCAATGTGATGGTGAGCGGGCAGTGTGGGGACAAGGGATTGCAATATGATTGCAGGATTATAGGGAAAACCGAGGATTACTACATCGGCGATGAGATGAAGCTCAAGCAGGTGCTTCTCAACATTCTGGGAAATGCAGTAAAGTTTACACCGGCGGGGGGCTCTGTTACCTTCACTGTTGAGCAGACCGCCAGCTTCGAGAACCATCGCTCTCTTCGCTTCATCATCAGCGATACGGGCATCGGTATGAGCCGGGACTATATTCCCAAGATTTTCGAGGCGTTTTCTCAGGAGAGGGAAGGAACCAGCAACAAGCTCGGAAGCACGGGCCTCGGCATGGCAATCACCAAAAACATCGTCTCCATGATGAACGGCGACATTGCGGTTGAGAGCGAAAAAGGCGCGGGTTCCACCTTCACTGTCACCGTGACGCTGAAAACCTCCGGGCGCAGCGCCCATGCGGCCCAGAGCAAGATACTTCCGACCGGGCTTAGGGCATTGGTCGTAGACGATGATCTGATAGCCAGCGAGCACGCACAGTTGGTCGCAGAGTCCATTGGCATACAGACAGATATTGCAAATGACGGCGCAGAGGCTCTCGAAATGATTCGTTCGCACATGTCCAAGGAAGACCCCTATCATCTAATCCTTCCGGCCTGGAGAATGGCGGGCATGGACGGTATCGCGTTCACGAGGGAGTTGCGCGGCATAAACGGTTGCGAGGCCATGGTGATCCTGCTCACGGGCTACGAATGGGAGGACGCGCAGGAGGAAGCAGCCAAGGCCGGAGTGGATGCCATCCTGTCAAAGCCACTGTTCACCGACACCTTAACCAACTGCGTACAGAAAACCTTGTCTCGCTGGGAACAGGATGCGGAGACCGATCTGGCCGATGGGCAGGACGATCCGGTGAGTATGGGACTTGAGGGCTGTCTGGTTCTGGTGGCGGAGGACATGGAGCTCAATGCGGAGATTCTGATGGACCTGCTGGATATGGAAGACATCCGCTCCGAACATGCAGAAAACGGGCAGGTCGCCGTGGACATGTTCTCAAGGCATCCTGCGGGATATTACGACGCAATCCTCATGGATGTGCGCATGCCGGTCATGGACGGCCTTAAGGCCACGCGCACGATTCGCGCTCTGGAGCGGCCTGACGCAAAGAGCATACCCATCATCGCTATGACGGCCAACGCCTTTGATGAAGACGTGAAGCAAACTCTGCAAGCGGGGATGAACGCGCACCTCTCCAAGCCGGTGGAACCGGAACGCCTGTATGAAACGCTTGGCCGCGTGATAAAAAGCAAGAATGAAATCTGAAATATCTGGATGAAAAAGGAGGCAATGAGATGAGGTTACAGGAGCAGGTTTACCTGGCCTATCAGGAACATGTTTCCTCCAACATGGAGGCAAACCGCCGCGGCGCGCTATCTGCAAAGGACGACTTAGAACACTCCCCGTTATGGTGGAACGGCGTACTGGATAAGACAGTCCATATTCCAAAGGTGTTCGACTTGAAAACGGTGGAACAGTTTCGGGAAATTGTCACAACCAGCATCGGCATCTTCGGCAAGGTCATCCGGGCCTATCGGGAGAATGCCAACTATAGGAAGCTGTTTCCTTTTTCAAAGGAACTGGAAGAGCTGATTCTCCTTCCCGCGCATTACGACGGCGCGCTTCCCATTGCGCGGCTGGATCTTTTCTACCATGAGGATACCGGCGCTTTTCAATTCTGCGAAATCAATACCGACGGCACGGCAGCCATGCTGCGGGATTACGAGCTTCGGAAAGCGCTGATCCATAATCCCGCGCACCAGTCTGTAATCCGACAATTCGAATTGCGCCCATTTGAGCTGTTCGATACCTGGGTGGAGACATTTTTGTCGCTGTATGACAGCTACCCGAAAAAGAAGGAGAAGCCCAATGTGGCGATGGTGGATTTTCTCGAAAATGCAACGCTGCGAGAGTTCGAGGAGTTTGCCAGGCGCTTTCAGGATGTCGGCGTGAACTGCGAGATCTGCGACATCCGTTCCTTGCGATACCAAAATGGCGTCCTGTATTCTTCGAAAGGCAATCGGATCGATGCGATCTATCGGCGGGCAGTGACTGCGGACATTATGGACCATTACGCCGAGGTAAGCGATTTTCTGAACGCCGTGCGTGATGACGCAGTTTTCCTGGCAGGCGCATTCGAAACGCAGCTCATCCACACGAAATGGCTGTTTTATGTACTGCACCATTCCTTGACAAGCTCTATTCTGACAGAAGAAGAACGGGCTTTCGTCAAGGAGCATGTTCCACTGACCGTGGAGTTTTCCGAGGATTACATCACGCTGGAAGAGGTCGAAGACAGGAAAGACGCTTTCATTTTAAAGCCGATGGATGCCTACGCCTCCAAGGGGATTTATGCTGCCGGACGCGAATACTCGCAGAAGGAATGGAACGCCCTACTGCGGGAGCTCTACGGCAAGGGGTACATTTGCCAGCAGTATTGCAAGCAGTATATGACGGATAATATCGACTTCGCCTGGGGGGACGGCGCATGGCATCCTTTTATCAACATGCCCGGACTGTACACATACAACGGGAAATTCGCAGGCGTCTTGATGCGGATGGCCTGCGAGGAAAACATCATTGTGGCCCATGAAAATGAGCGTACCGCGCCGGTATTTATGGTGACGGGTCAGCGATGACCGAATCCCTCTGATGTCATCCTGAGCGAAAGCGAAGGATCTTTTACCACCTACAGCGGTTTTATGTAAAAGATCCTTCGCTGCGCTCAGGATGACATCTAATTTATTTTTATTGCTTGCGTTACGTTCTTCAGCACACCTGGATACTCCAACACCCCGATGACATCTAATTTATTTTTATTGCTTGCGTTACGGCCGATGGATTACGCCTTTTCGACCTCATAGTCGCTGTAAGAGGGCACTTCCAGCGCATCCCCGCTCTTGTCCTCTGTCTGGTAGGAGGAGACGGTGACCGTGTACTCGCTGTCGCCCTCCACATAGACCGTCCCGTCCTCGCCCTTGATGGTGACGGTTTTTCCGTTTTCGTCTTTGATGGAACCCGCTGCATATAGGGCGTCGACTGAGGAATCATCTGTCACCACCCAGGTAGAATCCTTTCCAACGTATACGTTGCAATACCCATCCCCGCCTTCACCGGCCCATGTCTCGACATCCTCGAAGCTGCCTTTCAGGGAGCTTCCATTTGTCATGTAGAAGTCGAGGGTGCTGATACTGTCGTAAATGATTTTGCCTTGCATCTTCTGGTTATCAGAGGTAAAGGTGCATTGGGCTCCATTTGCGCCTTCCTGCCCCCAGCCGCGTTCGTTTGTATTTCCCGTGACCTGCAGGAAGAAGTCATTGCTGTCGGAATACGTGATGTCCACGTCGGAGAGGAGGATTTCGCTCTCCGTGTTGGTCGTGTAGAAAAGCCCGCCGTTTTTGCTGGTCAGCGTGCCGCCGACCATGCTGAAGTTGCCGGTTCCGATTTCCGAGTCCCCTGACATGCTCTGGTAGACGATAACGGTCCAAGTGTTATCGTTCTGGCTGAGGTTCGGCATGTTTCCGGTCAGATAGCAGTCAAATAGACGGAGCGTATTCAGGCCTTCTATGCAAATGGCCTCCGAGCCGGTCGCCGTTAACGTTGCATCGTTGACCGTGATATCCGCCGTCGTGTAGACGGCCGGGGAGCCGGAACCGTTCGAGGTGTAGGTTCCGCCGTCAACGACCATCGTTCCGCCGCCGCGGTCCGAGCGGATGGCGGCTGAGGAAGCCCCGTCTGTCGTGACATCGAGATCCCATGCGTATAAGGTTCCGCCGCCTGCCACATGGATGCCGCCGGACGTGCCCTGGCTTGTCTTGATGGTTGTGTCCTCCACGCAGGCCGTACCGTCTCCATAGGCAAATACGCCGGCGCCGCCAGCCGCATCGGTCGTGATGTCAGAGTTTTTGACGGTGAGAGTACCGTCTTTCGCCAGCATGGCGGCTCCGACGCCGTAGAAGCTGGAGTTGTCGCCGCCAGTGCTGTCCGAAGAATTTCTGCTGACGGCCGCCTGAGCGATGGTGACTTCTGCGCCGTTATCTACAAGGACGGCGTTCTCATCCGTCCCGGTTGAGCCATAGGTCTCTCCGGAGGTCTCCGTATCTTCCGTATAAGTTGTAGCTGCCGTGTAGGTTATGCTGGAAGCCCCCTGCCCGCCGGGACCCCCGTTTCCATCGCCGGGCTTTCCTTTTCCATCGGAATCTCCCTGGGAATTTCCGTCACCGGGTTTTCCCATGCCGCCAGGTCCCATCATGGAGGCCTCCGCTATTTTTTCCACATTGCCATCGGCATCCAGCGTGACTGTGAGAATTGTGCCTTCTTTTATATCGTCCAGCGTGATGCCATCGAGCATGGATTCCTCTATTTCATACGTTGCCGTCTTCTCGGAGGCGGTGAAGAGGGAAGACATGTCCGGTTTCTTGCGGCCGCCTTTTCCGGCGGAGGCAGAGTCTGTATCGGGAGCTTCGCCATCCGGAAGGTCGGGCGGGGTCTGGCCGTTGCCGCCATTTGCAGAAAAATCGCCGTTCATGTCCGGGGCTTCGCCGTTCGGAAGGTCGGGCGGGGTCTGCCCGTTGCCGCCATTTGCAGAAGAATCGCCGTTCATGTCCGGGGCTTCGCCGTTGCCGCCATTTCCGCCAGGACCTCCCTGATCAGAGGAACCGCCGGGTTTGCCCGGATTTTCCAGCTCGCCGAGGGTCACTTCAATCTTGTTTCCATCGACCTTGTCAACTCTTGCCGTCACAGATGTCCCTTCTGCTTTCTGCTTGTCTTCCGTTTCCTGAGCGTTCTGGAAATCTGTTTCCTGTAAAGAGTCGCTTGTCGAACTTTGGGCTTCCTCGGTAGAAGCCGTTGCAGACGTGGTGGATGCCTGTGAGCCGCAGGCTGCAAGGCCTACTGTCATGGTGGCTGCAAGAATGAGGGCTACATACTTTTTCTTCATAATAATTACCTCTTTGGTGCGCGTTGTGTTAATTTTTGAGTTACATGCGGTTGTACGTTATCAATCAGATAACTTGATGTTGATAAGAGTAACAGTATATGGATTTTCTTGCAGATGTGTTTAAGAAGTCCTGCAAGCCGTGTTTCAAGGTATGCTTTTAATTTGTATAAATTGTGAAATAGAACGCATGAATCTGTGAACAGTCTTCATCAACGCCTACTTACGCTCCCTCCGATGAAGCCGACCAGTTGATCCTGATGATAACCAAGCAGGATATTCTTTCTTCTTACGAGCTTTTCAAGTTCTTCCGGATTAACCAGATGATAGTTCTTAATCAGTATCGGCAAATCACGTTCCTCAGCTGGCCTGATGTATAATTCTGATTTGTTTGATGGCCTTTTCCCATAATAAGCAACCTGAAAACATGCAAGCTTCTCCGAAAAGCCGAATCTTTCAAATGCTGCATTTCCGAGGGAATAATCCGAAACCATCAACAAATCATAATCATGCCCGATATAACGGTCAAGCAATGGCATGCCTGCCTGCGCATCTTTACATGCCAGCATATAGGCTCCGCTGATATGATCACGAATGAGAAGGGTGTCATTCCGTTCTGCAACGATCTCTCCACTCCCGCGCCTTAAGTACACGGTCAAGTCCCGAATAATCGATTCCACTGATATCCATGATTAACTTCCTTTAAGCCCGTTTTATCATTTACCCAATTTCATCCCCTTGAATTTTGGCGACATGTCGCCACTTTTAGCTCGGTGCGATTCATGCTTACCGGAAACAATATAGCAGACAAATTATTCCATCAATCTTCCAAATCCGCTTCCATCTCTAATATCTCAACAGCTGTTCTGAGCGAATCCGAAGCATTCTCCACCTCAAACTGTGCCGATTCAACAAGGTCAAATGCATCGCTGTCATCGTCTATCACGTCCATTATATCACTCAGCAGCATTCGTAACTCTTCCAATCCGTCAACAATTTCAGATATATTTCTTGCTTCACAACATCAAATTTGCTGATGCAAAAATTGTGAAAAATATTTCTCAAGTATTGATTTCAATTCCGTTAATATTATAATAATGATAAGAGAGCCCACCACGCATAAGGCAGAAATGTACTGCGGACCACGGTGGGACTTTTTTATTCGGAGGAATTTATGTCAGAACTAAAACCTGCACTCACTTATGACGAGCAGATTGATCGTCTTATCAATATTCATAATCTGCTGATTGATGATGCCGAAAAAGCTATGGTCATAATCAAAAGAGTTAATTACTATCGTCTTTGTGGTTATCCCTTGCTCAGTAAAAGCTCGAGGAAGCTTTCTTCGACCGCCCCAACTTGATGTCGATTTTTTCGATATCAAGTCACGGAACTCTTCCTTCTTAAGTTTTATGTCATACAGGTATTTTTTCCATCAGCATCGCATCTTATAATCATCCTGCCCTGAAAATGGTTTCTCCCAATAACATTTCCCTTGTCATCTGAGATTGGAAGGGAAAATCTAACAGTACACCTATACCACCCATATTTTGCATTTGTTCTGTGTTTTCTGTTCTGTATTCTCTCTGAATGTAATATTCGTGGCAATTTTAACAAGTTCCGGTATGACCTGTGCAGCATTTGCTTTCCCGATTGTCCCAAGTATGAGTAAATATCATACGCTTTTCCTGTTTTTCATTTACGATCATCAAAGTCATCCGCCAATTCCGCTTCAATTTCTTCTATCGTCGGCATACTGCCTTTAAACTCATCCGGGATCAGTTTAGAGAGTTCATAGCTGGAAACACCTAAAGGCTGACTCGTAGATTCGAGAGCATACTGTGCTTCAATTCTGTCCATTCCCTTACAAATCAACAGTCCGATGGGTGTAAATAATTTTTTCGGGTAGTTTTTGAGGCTCAAATCCTACCCGAAACATCACAGTCACCTTCCATGGCATTCTCAACTTCTTCCCATGTGCGAGCCACATAATGCATTTTAAGACATAACATGTGCCGTCCGTTCGTTACCAGCCACCGCATGCCCGGAAGTTTCATGCGATCCTGCATCATATAGATATTTGCACTCTCCATCGCTCCGCTACCGACAAACAGCCCCTGTTTTCTGTATTTTGGATAATCCATGAAATCCTTGTTGTTGCTGATGTACGTGTACAGATTCGGGACAACTAACGGCACTTTCGCTCCGTCATATGGCTTTAGCTCCTCGAGCAACTCGTCCTCTTTTCCATCGTCTATCAGGGAACAAAGATGGTCGGCATAAATCTGCTGCTGTTTTTTCCCACGCTTTGCCCAGTTGGCAAATTTACCTGCGTTTTCCTTCGCGTGATAAAGATCCAGTATCTGGATTATCGACCGCCCCTTAAACACTCTTTCCTTGGAACCATCCGCACCGATAACCACACTTGTTCAGCTTGCTCATGAACAAGTAGGCAAGTAATGAACAAGTAGAAAACTTCTCATCTTATCAAGCATTAGGATTCGTGTAATACTTTTGGTCTGGCGCCGTTGATGATTCGGGACGAGTCCTGAGGATATGCCCTGACTGAACAAGAGGATTGAATATATTCCTATCAAATGTAGAACGGTTAGGATTCCCCATAAACTCAATTATTTCTTTTTTACTCTTTGGTTCCTTGCAAAACTCAAGCAGCTTATTTAATTCATCTTTATCTATCCCTAATGCCTTGTGTGTCGTCCTGGGCTTTTCTTCACCGTTGCCATTGTTGGATTTCAGCAACTCCATATACTTCTTACAGCCACGAATCGTTACTGTAACATATCTCTCTGTAGCCTTAATCTCAGGAAGCGGAGCGTCTATCTTTTCGCATTCATCCTTGATTAGCAGGAACCCTTGCCCCCATGTATCCATCGCACCAGCAAAAAACAGTCCATTATCAATCGTTGGATTGCCCGGATATGAAGAGTGTTCCCCATTGTAAACGTCTTCAACTGCCAAATTTTCAAATGGCCAAAAGCCCTCATTCATAACGATAATGTGACCGTCTGACACCTTAATCTGAATCGGCAAGTTGGAAGGATAATATTTATGAGCAACGGCGTTCAGGATTACTTCACGGAGAAGTTCCTCCGTTGTCATATATGTTTCCGTACGCTGCATGCCCTCTATATCTACAAGTGCTTTCAGGTACTTGTTGAAAATCATCTCCGTTGCTCTGTGCGCCTGCGAAATCAGTGGACCATGTATCTCGTCCTGATATTTCAGCCTTCCGTTCTCAAAGAAGCCAATCCGGATGTAGGCACCAAAAACTACATCCTCCGGATTGCTAAAGAGCATTGCTGCCGCTCTTGTATATTCTCCATCATTTGTAAGCACTTGCAGATTCCTGATCAGTGTATCGTCAGAGACTGCAACTGCTTTCTTCGCCAATCTATTCTTCTTAACTGCATGTTCACGGAGAAATTCAAGCGCATCATGGTCAATTTCTACATTACCTACAGGAACAGCATCCCACTTCATTCCAACCTTGTCATAAAGGAAGTTGTTCAGTTCCGCTCCTATCATTTCGTGAGTAGTTCCACCTGAACGCTTATAGTATCTTCCGTGATATGGAACGCCATGCGAAAACGCCTTTACCGTTATCCACACATACTCAAGCGTACAATCATCGCATTGATATACTGGATTATCAGTATTCAAATGACGAAGTTCTTCTCTGATTCTTTTGCGGTTTTCTTCACTTTTCCTGAGCTGCTTTACAAAACCCGGAGCAGCATCGAAGAGCGTATGAACAGCTGGTGTCACGTTTTTTGTTTCTTCCGGCGCAGCGTCAATATCATCAAGTGCCTGACTTGTTAAGAATCCCCTTGCATACAGGTTCTCAGGCTTCTGGGCGATATTATCAGGGACAGAACTATACTTCAGATTGTTGCCGAGACCAGTAACCGTTCCATGATTGATACTCACAGTAATTCCAAGGAACGAGCTAATCTGATTGGGCAAAATATCAAGGAGAAAATGCGCGTCTTTCACACCAACGACATAACCGTCATCGTTCACGCCAACATATAGTATGCCACCCTCAGCGTTAGCATATCCGGCTATCCAGCCGAAATAATCTTCCTGCCAGGAGGACTTATATTCGATAGTTTGAGCTTCGCGTTTTGTCATGTGTCCTCCTTTCTTTTCCATGGCTTCGCCATCCAGGATGTCTCCCGGCAGCTCCACCTTTTGATAATTCAGCCGTGGTAGGCTGGTGTGTATGTCCTTCGCCTTCTTCACCCCGGCAATCCACACGGTGATGATTCGGGCGAGATACTAGTGTTCCCGTATCTCCAGAACGTCATACACTTCACAATCAAGGGCGTTGCAGATCTTTGCAAGTACTTCAACTGTGACAGATTCGTTCTTTCCCATTTTGGTGATCGTGCCCTTGGCGAGACCTGCTTTTTCTCGTAAGAAGCTGGTTTGCCTTTTTCGGCAGTGAAGCACCCTGCTTCCAGCCATCATTTTTCCCTATGACGATCTTTGAGATATCATTCTCTGAGCAGTAATCAACAATCTTCCGGCTTGCCTTATGCAGATAGTCGTCCGTCCTGTGATTACGGACGCATATAAGGGCATCCGGACGCCTTGAATGGCTGGCACCGGATTTAAGGATATGCTTTTCCACACGTTGTACCACAATAGTTTCCATAGCATTCCCTCTCTGCTGTCAGGTTCTTACGTCTTTCGATTCAAACACATGTTCCTTATAATCAAAATATCATATTTCCAAATCAAAAACAAGTGTTCTCTTTATTTTTTGTCAACTTCTACAATTCTACAATTTTTAACCTTCGTTACTTAAATTAGGATTTAGGATCACTAGCGAATAGGTTTACATAATCATACGGACGCTACGCTGCGTCCGCCGTTGAACGCTTCAAAGCCGATTTGCATTGCGAACCATTCATGCTTTACTCTGACTAACTGCAAGTTCACCCTTAAGAACAGTCATTAGCATATATCCCTTGCTCAGTAAAAGCTCGAGGAAGCTTTCTTCGACCGCCCCATCTTGATGTCGATTTTTTCGATATCAAGTCACGGAACTCTTCCTTCTTAAGTTTGAACATAAAGTCAGCATCAAACTTCTCGACATTATTTGTAACCTGTTCAGTAAAACGCGATGTGGTATATCCATATAATTCAGCCAATTCAAAGTCCAGCATCACTTCCTGTCCACGAACAATATAAATCTTATCCCGAATTGTCTCGGGGCTTATAATCATTACTTCCTGTTTTAATAAGAGTATCCCTGTGTGTTAGGATAGTTGTCAGCCCGCCTGTCAACCAAAATCTGAGGTGATTACAATCGCTTGTATCAAGTTTTGGTTTCTTCTCCATCCCACCTATTTTAGTCCCACGATACCGATTTACATTGTTTCTCCAATAACCGCTTTCTTATCCACTCCATATTCAGGTTTTATGGGTTTTCTGGAAATCATTGCAAGAAACGTCGGGATATTCAGCTCATGCAGGCGGCCTTCGCCACTCGTATCCTCGTAGAGAGAAAGAAGGGTAAACCCCGCCTCCAGCTGTCCGCCGATCTGCTCTTCCAGCGTATGGGAGAACTGGACGCCTGCATCCTCTGCCTCCAGCTGTTTCATTTGGTCAGGATTCACCAGCGGATTGAACGGAAGCCGGTTGACGATCTGCTTTTCTTCCGAATCGACAATATAGTTGATGTAATGGTCTGTGCCTGACAGCAAATATCCACCGGGCTTCAAAATTCGGAAGCATTCCTTCCAGATCGGACGCACTTCCTCGACATAGCAATTAGAAACAGGATGAACGATCATGTCAAATTCTTCATCATCGAATGGCAGGCGTTTTGTCATATCGCCGCGGATAATCTGTATCTCGTAGCCCTCCCGCTCTGAGACGAGGCGCTCGCTTTCCAATTGCAGCGGGGAATAATCGAGCACTGCGCATTCGGCACCAAGTGCCGCAAATACAGGCATCTGTTGCCCGCCGCCACTGGCGAGTCCCAGAATTCTTTTACCTTTCACTTCCCCTATCCATTCATGCGGTACCGGCTTTGTTGGTGTTAGGAACACATCCCAGTCTCCGTTCTTCGCCCTCTCATACACTTCATGTGAAATCGGCTTTCCCCATTCCCATCCCTCGCGGATCCATCTGTCTATGGTATCCGCATTGATATCCTGATATCCCATTTTTCACGCCTCATACTTCTCAATAATCGTGTCGGTCACAAACTTACCACAATTCTTTCCAATGGTTTATTTCGACCTGAAGAGAGTATGATTTCATATTTAAAAGCCTTTATATGCTCAAAATTTGTTAGTATTTGTTTCAATAATTCCATTTTTCACCTTAAAAAATGCCTTGCATTACTGCAAGGCATTTCATCTCAAAATATGTAACTTTCTTTCGCCTACAGGCTAGATGCGCTATGGTAAGTTACCACCTTTATAGTCCTCCACGTTCACCGCCTCGCATCACGGCTTGCGCTTCATAGGAACATCCTCTTTAACCTCGGGACCAAGGAAGAAGTTTCCTTCTTGCAATTATAATAACATATAGCTACCAGATTTTCAATTGCATTTTTTTCAAGGCTACCGTTTTTGTTCAGCGTTTGTAACAGTTCACCCTTTCAAGTCATTCATACGCCCCCTATGCCATGTACGGAATCAGAGTTACCCGTACATGGCTTTATAACACAATCGTTGTTGGGGAATCAGAGTTTTTGATAATTCCCCTTCACGGTGACAGGCACCAACGTCCGGATTTCTTTTGCGGATCTCCCGGAAGTCGGCAGCATCACCCCGGCGCCCAGTTCTTCGGTGCGCTTTGCCACAGCCATCTGCTCGGGAGTCTGCGGCACCAGAACCAGCGGAACCTTGTAATAAAGTCCTTCCGATGCGGAATTCATGCCGCAATGCGTTACAAATGCATCCGCGATCGAGAGAACCGCCATCTGATCGACAGAATCGTAAACCTTAATATTGGCAGGAAGGTCACGAAATACATTGGCGGTCTCGCCCATTGACACAATCACCTGATAATCCGTCTCCAGAAGAGCCTCTACGCAATTCCTGTACATCTCAAGGTTGCTTACGACCGTTCCCATGGAGATATATACCGTCTTCTCCGCAGTTTTTTTCACCGGCCCCTTCACCGGACGCATGGACGGACCGATAAAACAGTACTTATCGGAAAATGTTTCAGCTCAGGGCTGGAACTCTTTTGAAGTATACACGATTGTATTGGTCTCATTGTCATTCGAAATCAACTCCAGAAAGTTTTTAACCGGATATCCCTTTGCCCGAAGCCTTTTCAGTTGCTTATTGACTTTCGGCACGGCAAAAAGCGTCTTAAGCAGACCGCCCATGCCCTGATCCATGTATTTTGCCGAATACCGGTTAAAGGCAAATCTAGTCGTGGAACAAACATAAGGAATCCCGTGCTTCATCGCCGCCAGCTTGCCCCAGTAAGCCATGGAGTCGGCAACAATCAGATCCGGCTTCATATTCATTAAACCTCCGTGTTTTTAGACATTGGAACCTTTATACATCTCCAGCAATGATTCCCCGATGGTCCCAACGTTCAAGATACCACCTTTGTGCCTTCGTTGCAGATGCCATCTTTGACACAATGTTGGTTCCGCTTACCGTCCTGTTGCTTACAAGATGAAGAACGGTCCCCAAAGCATTTGTAAATGTCACCGTTCCATCCGAATTCTGAGCAATCTTCCATCTCTGCCCGCTTTGGGCTTGCCACCTGCTTTGGATCACATTTGCCCCATCTCTATTCGTATTGCCATCGACAGAAAGAACCAACCCTGAATTCATGTTTACAAGGCGATAATAATCGGAACCGCTGTACATGGCTTTGAATCTTTGCCCGTCTGTATCGCTATATGCAGCCAGCGTCACATTTGCCCCCTCTTCCGCCTGGGAGGACGCAATATGGAGGGCAAATCCTCTGTCCTTAGATGCCCTTATAGAGTACGCACCGTCAAATGAAGCATCCACTTCGGCTACTTCCGCGATATAAAAACGCTGCAAACCACTGCTGGCCGACTCCGCCATGGATAGTGTCGTCCCCTTTACCGCAGACGAATCAGACATCGCGATGGAATAACCTGTTACCTTGTTCAGGATTGCAAATGAATTATCCGACTTCTTCGACAACTTCCAGTTCTGGGCATCTTTCGACGTCTGGTCATGCAGAACGATCCCGGCTCCCAATTCGGAACTGTTCTTTCGCACCGCCAGCGCAAGCTCGCACTTGGCATTGATAAACTTCCATGTGCCGTCGGAATTCCGGACAGCTTTGAAGCGCATGGCCTCCGAACCGCTCCGGTTGGTGATATAGACCTTCGTATTGTTTACCATCTTGCCGGAATAGGAACTGACCGCCGTCGCGGAGTTATTCTTGGGGATCAGTTGGTATGTTCTGCCGGAGACCGGCGAGGAGACACAATCCACGATCTCAAATTTCTTGATCCTGGTCCCCGTGTATTTTCCTTTGCCTGAAATCGTGATGGTGGCGGTTCCAGGATTCGTGTTATTTTCATAAGAAACCGTATAGTCTGTGTCCTTTACCAGAGTCGCCCCGTTCACCTTCACCGTCAGTGCCGGTTTGTAAGCCTTGCCGGAATAACCATACGACAAACTGACTCCGGCTACGGATGCTTTTTCAATGCTTACCGGTTCTGCCGGGAATTCCCCATACCAGATGTCACGGTCAACATTACCTTCTATACCATTCACCCTCCCCGTGTTGGTATGCTGCCAGGTCTCATATCTTCCGGAATAGCTGCATCGGGAGTTATATTCCGCAACCCAGTGATAATAGCCCGGTATTTCTGCAAATGCGGCGAAATACGCATTCCAATATGATGTACTTGTATACAGTCCGGTCCTGTACCCTGCATCCGAAATCTGCCTGCAGAATCGTTCCGCCAGGCTGCTGAGCACCGCTCCCCCTAATGCAAATTGTGAATTTTCTTCTATATCGATATAAACCGGCAAGGTCGGTTTATATCCCTGCAACAACCTGAGTGTGTGCTGGACCTCACTATCAATCCTTGACGTACTGTCGGCATAGGAATAGAGGTATACCCCATAAGGTATCCCTAAAGACTCACAGCTGGATGCATTGTACTCCCACCGTACGTCATCCTGACTGGCATAATCGCCACCATAGCCACACCGGATTATGGCAAAATCGATGCCGGCATCCTTAACCTCCTGCCAGTCGATGTAACCCTGATGCCTTGAAACATCGATTCCCTGATATGTGATGCCATCCCCGACAAAATATTCAATCATGTCCGTGGCCTCATTTGCAGAAGCACCTTCATCCGTATAATCGCCCTCGTCCCGACTAATAAGCGGAGCACCTTCACTTGCTTTCTGATCGATATTCCAGACGTCTTCATTTATTTCCTGTCCGACATCCGGTGCGGCCTCATTTGCCTCCCGAGCGGACACCTCCTGCACTTCATGTTCGATTATATCCAGCACATCGGAAACAGCCTCGCCATTCAGATATCTCCAACTGTTCTCCAGCCCACTTTCCTCAAAATTGATGCCTGCACCTTGTCCAATGGTATCGGCGGCTTCACGGATACGATCGATCTCAATACGGATCGCTTGAATATAGCCCATACTACATGACAACAGCATCTGCTCCTCATCGGATAATTCTTCATAGGCGGCCGTCAAATGCCGAATATCACTCTGCAGTAAATCCAGCATCGCGACATCGTCCGTTGTAATTTCCGTATAGGATGTCACGATGTCCCAAATCGTTTCCGCGACCGCCCCAGGATTGTCCGATAAATTGTTTTCTGCAGCGAAAGCAGGGACAGATCCAGCACTTACGAATAAAACCGTGATGAAAGCCAATACACCAAAAATTCTCATTACTTTGTTTCTAGCATATCTCATATTTTCCCATTCCTCATGAAAACAGGGACGGTTCTTCGTTTCATCCCATAAAATGAAACGAAGAACCCTCCCGCCACGTCAAAATAAAGGTTAGCTTTACAAAAAACGTTAGGTCACCCATTCCACTAATCGAATTATGGACGTGAATCATTTCCATCTTTATTATATAATAAGGTAAAAGGCGACGCAAGCCAGAAGCCTTTCCCGTGGAGACAAGGGACGGTTCTCTGTCTCTCTTTGACATTTACATCTTAGCGTTTTCAACGATTTTCTTTGGGATTTAAGTAAGGCGGCCCCACTGGTGAATCAAGACACCGGCATACAGCAGCTGCGGTTCGGGTACGATGAACAAAAGTTTTGAAATAATTTGTTTTTTCACCGCATCTGATCCCAGCGTGGAAAAAGCAAAAAAAGGAGACAGAGAACCGTCCCCTGTCTCCCCTGTCATAAGTAACTCATGGGAGTTGTCTTGCAAGGTAAATACTTTGCCCCCGCCATGTTTAGAGGGTAAGTGCAACAGGTTTTTATTTGCTACACAAAAGTAGAAAATAAAGTAGCAAATAAAATCAGACTTTGCTATAATATGCCTGATTTATTTGGGAAGGCAGGTGAAAGATTTGAATATAGGAACAGAAACGGAGATACGCGAATACAAAAAAACTACAGGGGAGCTGAAAGAGGGCATCATTTCATTGGCGTCCATGCTGAACAAACATGGATATGGGACATTGTTCTTTGGTGTCAAAGATAATGGAGATATCATTGGGCAGCAAATAGGAGATCGAACTCTCAGAGAGATTTCACAAGGGATTGCCAATCATTTAAAACCACAAGTGATTCCCACAATCAGTCACGAATTCGTTGATGAAAGAAACGTCATTAAAGTATATGTTGAGGGAAGCGAAATCCCTTATTCCGCTCATGGGAAGTATTATATCCGGTCAGCAGATGAGGATCGGGAACTCTCTCCAGAGCAGCTAAGAGCTTTGATGTTTAAAATGAAAGAAATCGACACAATTTCAAAAGAGCCAAATCAGGATCAACGCCTGTCTTTTAGCATGCTGAAGACCCTGTTTGCTGCCAGGAGTCTTACACTCAATGATGGGTCCTTTGAATTGAATCTTGGGTTAAGGCTTGATAACGGTGATTATAATATCATGGCTGGTCTTCTGGCAGATAAAAACGATATCTCTATTAAAGTTGTTACATTCAGGGGAAAAAATAAAAACGAGATTATAAAAAGAAATGAATATGGCTACAAGTGTCTTCTGATCGCAATGGATCAGGTGCTGAGTTATATGGAATCAATCAATGATACTTCCGTTGAAATTAAACCTCATAGCAGGGACGAAGAAAAACTATTTGATATGCTATGCTTCAGGGAAGCGTGGATTAATGCGTGCCTTCATACCAAATGGGAAAGGATGAATCCACCAGCAGTCTATATCTATCAGGACAGGATAGAAATCATATCTACCGGCGGTTTACCTGAGGATCTATCAAAAGATGAGTTTTTCAGAGGGATAAGCCGTCCTGTAAACACACGCCTGCAAAAGATATTCGGCCAATTGGGGTATGTAGAGCAAACAGGCCATGGTATTCCATTGATTGTTAGTAATTATGGAAAGCAGGCGTTTGATATTATGCCCAACTATGTAAATGTGACGATCCCAATTAAAGTACACGAATTATCTACCTCTGAGTATAGAAGTTCAAGTACCACAGCTGGTCTAAATGATTCTCAGATGAAACTGTTAAATCTGTTGAAAGATCATCCTGAGTATACGATAAAAGATCTGGTTCGTGAATCTTCGCTCAGTGATGGTTATGTGCGTAAAATACTCACTGAACTAAAAAACAGAGAATGCATTCAGCGAGTCGGATCGAATAAAACTGGTTATTGGAAAGTCAATCCCATAGCAGTTTCGTAAAATAAGGTTGCACATAGCTGACGGGGGTGTGCAAAGTATTCTCTTATGTACAGACCTCATGGTTTTCAATCATAT
>JAUMWM010000381.1 GCA_030529705.1 Lachnospiraceae bacterium | reverse complement strand
TCATCTACCAAAGGTGCAGATGACTCAAAAATTTTGACCCAAAAGGACCGTCCCCACGGGCCGAAGCCGCCGCCACGGGCCGAAGCCCACGGGCCGAAAAGCAATTTATGCATTTTTCGTATTTTTGTGTTGTGGTTTTTTGCCATATGGTTTAAAATATCTCCCAATAATCTTATGAAAACAAAGGAGGTTGCATATGGCTTATTTCTTCTCTGAACCGTCCAGGACCTTTGGTGAGTATCTGCTCGTTCCCGGCTATTCCTCTTCGGATTGCGTGCCGGCCGCCGTCTCCCTCGAGACTCCGCTTGTCAAGTATAAAAAAGGCGTGGAAGACTGCCCGCTCAAAATGAATATCCCGATGGTCTCCGCCATTATGCAATCTGTCTCCGGTGAGAACCTTGCCATCGCCCTTGCGAAGCAGGGAGGCGTTTCCTTTATTTACGGTTCCCAGACCGTTTCGGAGGAGGCGGATATGGTCAGGCGCGTCAAGGCCTACAAGAAGGGATTTGTGACCAGCGATTCCAACTTGCCGCCCGATGCCACGCTTGCGGAAGTCCTCGACTTAAAGGCGAAGACAGGACATTCCACGATTGCCATCACGGATGACGGGACGGCGCATGGAAAACTGCTGGGCCTTGTCGCATCCAGGGATATCAGGCTTTCCCGCATGACATCGGATCTCAAAGTCACTGAGTTTATGACTCCGCTTGAGCATCTGGTAACGGCGCCGTCGACGACCAGCCTTCATGACTGCAACGATATCATCTGGGACAATAAGATCAATACGCTCCCCCTACTTGATGAGGAAGGGAGGCTTCAGTATATCGTATTTCGCAAGGACTACGACAGCCACAAGGAGAATGTCAATGAACTCCTTGATGCAAATAAGAGCTATGTCGTAGGAGCCGGCATTAACACGAGGGATTATGCCGAACGCGTTCCGGCGCTTGTGGAAGCCGGGGCGGACATCCTCTGTATCGATTCCTCCGAAGGATTCAGCGAATGGCAGAGCAGGACGATCGGCTGGATTCGGGAGCATTACGGTGACAGCGTAAAGGTCGGCGCCGGGAATATCGTGGACAGGGAAGGCTTCCTGTTCCTTGCCAGAGCCGGAGCGGATTTTGTGAAGATTGGCATCGGAGGCGGCTCCATCTGCATTACCAGGGAGACCAAGGGTATCGGCCGCGGCCAGGCTACTGCGGTCATCGAGGTGGCGAAAGCCAGGGATGATTACTACAAGCAGACCGGCATCTACATTCCGATTTGCTCCGATGGCGGCATCGTGCATGACTATCACATCACGCTCGCCCTGGCGATGGGGGCCGATTTCGTCATGCTGGGACGATATTTTGCGAGATTTGATGAGAGCCCGACGACCAAGCTGCGCGTAGGCGGAAATTATGTGAAAGAGTACTGGGGCGAAGGTTCCAACCGCGCGCGCAACTGGCAGAGATACGACCTGGGCGGCGCGACGAAGCTCAGCTTCGAGGAAGGCGTGGACAGTTATGTTCCGTATGCCGGACCGTTGGCAGAGGGCGTCGGTATCACGCTCTACAAGGTAAGGTCAACGATGTGCAACTGCGGGGCTCTGTCCATACCAGAGCTGCAGCAGAAGGCGAGGCTTACGGTCGTGTCATCGACCTCTATAGTCGAGGGCGGAAGTCACGACGTAATTCTTAAAAATAATCCCAGAGATTGAGGAACCTAAGCAAGCATGAAAGGCTTCTTTCATAATTGCCTGTGGGAACGGTTTACATGACCACAAGTATTAGATGTTGCACTAACGCATCAGATTAGCAAAATGCCTGTCATCCTGAGCGCAAGCGAAGGACCTTAAACGTATAGTGATAAAATATTTTGAAGGTAAAAGATTCTTCGCTAACGCTCAGAATGACAAGGTGCTAA
>JAUMWM010000380.1 GCA_030529705.1 Lachnospiraceae bacterium | reverse complement strand
CCGGAATCCGATTACAGATATCTCGATTTCGGATTTGACTTCTACGCAGCACAGTTTGCGGCAAATGTCGGCGACCCGGACAAAGCCATCCTGATCGCCTGGATCGGCCTCCCGGACAATCACTATTGCACGGAGCCGGAAGATTGGGAGGGCAGCATGTGCCTGCCGCGCGAGCTCCGCATTAAAGACGGCCACATCGTACAGGCGCCGGTAGCTGAGATCGCATCTCTCCGTGACGGCGAGGTAGAAGCAAATGGCAATCTGCCCGACTTCTGCGAGATGGAAGTGGCAAATGCCGGCGGCGATTTCTTCCTGAACCTCTACACTAAGGCTGACGGGACAGGCGGTGTGACGATGAAGTACGATGATGCGACCAAGATCCTGACAGTCGACAAGACTGGCATGGACAACCGCTTCAACGAGAACGTCGGCGAAGTTTTGGAAGTTCCGCTTGAGAGGCCCCTGGAAAACATCCGCATCTTCATTGACAGATGCTCTTTCGAGCTCTTCATCAATGACGGGGATGCGACATTTACATCCCACATTTACCCGACGGCCGACGAGCATCATTACACCATCAGCGACAACGGTTCTGTAAAGATTTACGCGCTGAAGGCATCCGTAACGGACGAGTTCGTCATCTGATAAATAGGCAGAGCTTCGTGCTTTTCTTATCACATGTGGAAAATACAACTAGAGAGGATGGACGTGCATGGAACGTCCATCCTGTTTCTTGTCTGCAGCTTATGCGGCCAAAATCCGGCGAAGTAAACGAACAAAAAATGCAGACATTTTGTTCGTTTACGGGCATTGCCAACCGATGACAACGAAGCAATGGCGAAAAAGACAGGTGTTTTAATGCAACAGAGCTTATGAAATGCTGTACTAGGATTTATACACTCTCACCCGGACGTAGAGCCGGCCCTTTTTTGTCTGGGAAACCGCGCCCTCGTAGATGAATTTTCCAAATCCCCTCACCGATACCCGGTCTCCCTGCTTCAAGGCATAACCGCCCGAGACCGCCGTGCGGCCGCTCACGATGACCGCCTCCCGCTCGATCAGCTCTTGCGCCTTCCCCCTTGCAAGTCGGTAGACAAATGCCAGCACCGCATCCAGCCTCTCCGACGCCACGGACCCTTCGCGTTCCTCGAATTCAGGGCGCACCAGACACTCTGTGGGCGGAACTTCTTTCGCAAGCACGGTCGTGTGCTTTACTCGGCACAGTTCTTTGCAAATATAATAAGCCATCCCTTTCAAGATGAAGCAGTAGGCAGAACTGTCTGCGTTGTCAATCAGGATGTCTCCTACCTGGCCGCGCTCAATCCCTAAGTTCATCAGAGCACCGAGATAGTCCCGGTGGGTTAATTTGTCTGCAAATTTCGCCTGCACCGGAGAGATATGAAGGCAGGAGACGACTTCTGGCGCATTTGTCTCCTGAGAAAGAAAACTCTCGCCGCCAAGCCATGAGGGCAGAAAGGCGCAGATTTTCCGTTCGGCCTCATCGTACCCTCCCCACAGGACAAATTCCGTTCCGTTATAGCGGCAGGAGTTTCTGGGAACGCCGAGCCTTGCCATAGCATCGTGCAGGCCGGCCTGGTCGGAGACGGAGAGGAAGTCCGTGTGCGTGACGTAGTCGTTCTGATAGGCTTTATTGGCGAGGTCTTTGATGCGGCTTTCGATAAAGGCTGTATCATCCATACGTAATCCTCCGAGATTTTTACAGTTACAATTCAGTTGTCATGTCCTTTCGTCCTTGTCATCCTGAGCGCAGCGAAAGATCCTCTACTTTCATAGTTATTGTTCATGCTTTGGTATCACCCTTGTCATCCTGAGCGCAGCGAAGGATTTTTTTCTTTCATAGTTATTGTTTATGCTTAGGTATCGTCCGTGTCATACTGAGCGCAGCGA
>JAUMWM010000134.1:5712-7189 GCA_030529705.1 Lachnospiraceae bacterium | reverse complement strand
GAGATATTGATAGGTGCATACCTACATCTCTTGAAATTTATTCTTCAGTGCTGCCCCGCTTCAACAAAAGTCTTGCCACATAGTGCAAAATTCACTATACTTATACGGAATTTGGTTTTCCAAAAGTAAGGAGCAATTATTATGCACAAAGAATTCCTCATGGGCAACGCCGCCATCGCTCTCGGCGCCATTGCGGCGGGCCTAAACCTCGCCTCCGGCTATCCCGGAACCCCCTCGACCGAAGTCCTCGAGACGGTCGCCCGGCGCCGCCCCGACAACTCTTACGTCGAGTGGTCCGTCAACGAAAAAGCAGCCCTTGAAGTGGCCACCGGCGCCTCTTACGCCGGAGCCCGCACCATGGTCACCATGAAACAGGTCGGCCTCAACGTCGCCTCCGACCCCCTCATGTCCCTCGAATACATCGGCGTGAAGGGCAGCATGGTCATCATGGTCGCTGACGACCCCGGTCCGATTTCATCCCAGACTGAGCAGGACACCCGGCACTTTGCGGCTTTCTCCAAAATCCCCTGCTTCGACCCGACATCGGTGCAGGAGGCGTATTACATGATCCAGGATGCTTTCGAAATCTCCGAAAAATACGGCACGCCGGTACTATTCCGACCGACGACGCGCATTTGCCACGCCTATGCCTCCATCGAAGTGAAGGACGAGAACGAGTATAAGGCAAATGCCCCCGAAGGCTTCATCAAGGACTCCCGCCGCTGGGTCATCTTCCCTCGTTTATCAAATGCAAACCATCGCAAAATAGAGGATCGAAACGTCCGCCTGTCGGATGCTTTTTCCGAATACGGCCGTAACGAGCTGCTCATGGAGATGCCCTGTTTTGAAAGCAGCGGACAAATGGACGCAAGCCGCCTGATTGAAACGAAAAATTCTCACACAGAATCCCTGCAGGCAAATGCGTATCCGCAGGATGCAATCACTCAGATTAAAGAAGAACATTTTCACGCAGAGACCCTGCAAGGACTTGCAAGCATTAAGGATGCGGTCGCTCTGACCGGAGCGAAAAAAAATACCCCTTCGCTGCCGCTCAAACGAGGCATCGCTGCCGGCGGCATCAGCTACGCCCTGACCCGCGAAGCCCTCATGGGCAAGGCCGCCCCCCGCATCCTCAAGATCGCAACGCCGCACCCCTTCCCGGAAAAACTTGCCCTTCGTTTCCTCGAAGGTCTTGACGAAGTCCTCTGCATCGAGGAACTCGATCCGGTCATCGAGCGCGAGCTTACCTACATAGCAGGCAAATATCATCTCCCCGTCAAAATCCGCGGCAAGCTAACACACGACACGGAAAATGCGGGCGAGAACAGCATCGATTTGATACAGGCGTACATTGACAAATTCCTCGGATGCAACATTTGCACTTTAAACGCAAATATCGTGCTTTCCGAGAACGCTGCCGAAACCAATTCGGCTGTGGGCGGATGCGGCGAACGCAATATTTGCAAAGCAACAGCCG
>JAUMWM010000134.1:0-5612 GCA_030529705.1 Lachnospiraceae bacterium | reverse complement strand
TGCGGCGAACGCAATATTTGCAAAGCAACAGCCGGCCGGGACCAGAGCGATGAAAAAGCCATCAATCCGTCCGCCTCAGCAAAACAGAAGACCGAAGGATGCGACAGGGAAACCTCGACCGGCATGGCGAACGAAAAGCCGCTCGCGCCTCCGGCCCTCCCGATGCGGCCGCCGGTCCTCTGCGCCGGCTGCCCGCACAGAGCCTCCTTCTATGCGGTCAAGCGCGCGATGAAAGGCAGGAAGACCATTTTCTGCGGCGACATCGGCTGCTATACCCTCGGCAACGCGATGCCTCTCGACATGTGCGACACCTGCCTCTGCATGGGCGCCGGCATCAACATCGCCCAGGGCGTGCGGCAGATAGAGCCGGATACGAGCGCATTTGCATTCGTCGGAGACTCCACCTTCTTCGCCTCGGCGATTACGGGCATCATCAACGCCGTATACAACCAGGCGGAGATGACCGTCATCATCCTCGACAACTCCACAACCGCCATGACCGGCCACCAGCCCCATCCCGGCACCGGCCGGACCATGATGGGCGACGTGGTCGCGAAAGTCAACATAGAGGCGGTGCTGAGAGGGATCGGGCTGACATTTGTAGAAACCGTCGACCCGCTGGATTTGAAAAAAGCCATCGACACCGTGAAACATGCGGCGGCAGAGCCGGGCGTCAAGGCGATCATTTTCAAGTCCCCGTGCATCGCGATCGTGAAGCCGGATGCGCCGCTTGCAATTAATCAGGACAAATGCATCCGCTGCAAGCTCTGTATCCGCGAAATAGGCTGCCCCGGCATCGTCATCCAGGACGGCAAGGTGCAAATAGACGATTCCCTGTGTACCGGCTGTACGCTCTGCACGCAGGTGTGCCCGACGGGGGCGATAGGGGGTGAGGCAAAATGAATAAAACATCATACGAGAACGGCCTGCATCGGGTGCAGATGCGCCGCAGGATGGGGAAGGGCCTAATGAATAAAACATCATGCGAGAACGGCCTGCATCGAGCGCAGATGCGCCGCAGGATGGGGAGGGGGCAAAATGAATAAAAACATCATACTCTGCGGTGTAGGCGGGCAGGGAACCGTCCTCGCCTCGAAGCTCATCGCAGCCTCCGCCATGGAAAAGGGAATGGAAGTCATGAGCGCCGAGACCATCGGCATGGCCCAGCGGGGCGGAAACGTATTCAGCAATATCCGAATCAGCGATGAGGGAAAGCTCTACGCCCCGATGATTGGCAAAGGCCAGGCGGATGTGATTTTAGGCTTTGAGCCGGGCGAAACGGTCCGCATGCTGCCTTTCCTGAAAAAGGGCGGCTACGTCATCACGAATATTCGCCCCGTCAAGCCGACGACTGCAACCCTCATGGGTTCCGCCTATGACGGCGAGGAGATGATCGACTATCTTCATTCAGTCATAGACGCAGACCATCTCCTTATCGTGGATGGGACGCGGGCAAGTGCGGAGCTTGGCAATCCCCGCTGCCTCAACGTGGTCCTGCTCGGCGCGGCGGTCCGCATCGGTGCGATTGGCCTGACCGAGGAAGACATCCTATCTTCGATGCCAAAGGTAATAAAGCCAAGGTTTCTGGAACTGAACGAGCGGGCATTCCGCTACGCGTGACAACGCCCTCGGGCTTCGGCTCGCGGGGACGGTCCTTTTGGACCAAAAAAAAACGACCCAAAAGGACCGTCCCCGCGGGCCGAAAAGCACGCATTTTTCACCATTAAATATCAAGAAAGGAGAGGACTCCGGCATCCCGGATTCCGACGCATTCCATGAAAATATCAGAAAAGCAACTGTCCCAAGTCAACGACCGCATCAACGCCCTGGTGAACGCAGGCAGCTTCTACGGCAAAAAGCTCGCCGAAGCCGGCATCACCCACGTCGCCTCCCCGGAGGACTTTGAAAAACTCCCGTTCTCCGAGAAAAACGACCTTCGCGACGCCTATCCGCTCGGCCTCATGACTGCCCCGGAGGATGAGATCGTCCGCATCCACTCCTCATCGGGAACCACCGGCCTTCCGGTCATCATCCCCTACACCGCAAAAGATGTCGATGACTGGGGCGAAATGTTCAAGCGCTGCTATGAGACTGCAGGGATTACAAATAAAGACCGCATCCAGATTACCCCGGGCTACGGCCTCTGGACTGCCGGCATCGGCTTCCAGAACGGAGCTGAAAAGCTCGGCGCCATGGTCATCCCGATGGGCCCCGGCAACACGGAAAAGCAGCTTCAAATGATGATGGACATGAAGTCCACCGTCCTCTGCTCCACGTCCTCCTACGCCCTCCTGCTCGCAGAGGAAATTGAGAAGCGCGGCATCAAGGACAAGATTCATTTGAAAAAAGGCGTCATCGGTTCCGAACGCTGGGGAAAAGCCATGCGAGAGAGAATCCAGGGGATCCTCGGCATCGAACTCTATGACATTTACGGGCTGACAGAGATTTACGGACCCGGAATCGGCATCAACTGTCCGAACTCCGAGTATATGCATATCTGGGACGACTACCTCTATCTCGAAATCATCGACCCGAATACCGGAGAAGTTCTGCCCGACGGCGAATGGGGCGAGATCGTCATCACGACGCTGGTCAAGGAGGGCGCGCCGCTCATCCGCTACCGCACGCACGACCTTTCCCGCATTATTCCGGGCAAATGCGACTGCGGCAGCCCCTACCCCCGCATCGATGTCATAAAGGGCCGTACCGATGACATGATGAAGATCAAGGGCGTCAACGTGTTCCCGGCTCAGATTGAGGAGGTCATCCATTCATTTGACGAGGCTTCCAGCGAATACCAGATCCGTATCTCCCACTTCGACGGCCGCGATACGATGCGCCTCTATGTCGAGGCTGTGGACGGCAGCGTAGATTTCACGTCCCTTGCCACCAGGATGGCTCACAGGGTCAAGAGCAAGATTGGCTTTACGCCGATCGTCAAGATTGTCGAGAACGGCCTGCTGCCGCGCAGCGAGAAAAAGACGAAGCGCGTGATTGACGAGCGTTACAACTAATTTCAGGGTAACTACTCAGCAGGTTGCCTGAATCCTTGTCATCCTGAGCGTAAGCGAAGGATCTTAAACGTTATGGTAAAGATTCTTTGCTTGCGCTCTTAAATGACATGAGGTGCTGAGCAGTTACATTTTAGGAATTAGACGCAAATAATGGCGGTGAAGCAGTATCCCTGCTGTCACCGCCATATTTCACAGGTTTTTAACCGCCAGGCACCGGATTGCGTTCAGCACGCAAATCACCATCACGCCGACGTCCGCAAATATCGCCAGCCACATGCTCGCAATGCCGAGCGCGCCCAAAATGAGGCAGGCCAGCTTCACGATAATCGCAAAATAGATGTTCTCGTACACGATCCGGATGCACTTCTTTGCGATCTTGATGGCCTTTGGAATCTTCAGCGGGTCGTCATCCATGAGGACCACGTCCGCAGCTTCGATTGCCGCATCCGAGCCCAGTGCGCCCATCGCGATGCCGATGTCAGCCCGCGAAAGGACCGGCGCGTCGTTGATGCCGTCGCCGACAAATGCCAGCTTCTCCTTTTCCCCGCACTCCGCAAGGAGCCTTTCGACATGGGAGACCTTGTCCGCCGGGAGGAGTTCCGCATAATATTCATCGATACCGGTTTCCGCGGCGATTTTATTTGCAACTTTTTCCTTGTCGCCGGTAAGCATGACCGTCCGCTTCACGCCCGACTTCTTCATCTCGGCGATCGCTTCCTTTGAATTTTCCTTCAATTCGTCTGCGATGACGATGTGGCCGACATATTCGCCATCGATCGCCATGTGGACGATCGTACCGGCGCTGTGGCAGTCATTTGCAGAAATGCCGATGCGGCTCATGAGCTTGAGGTTCCCGGCCGCCACGTCATGGTCGTCCACCACGGACAGAATGCCCTCGCCTGAGATTTCCTTTACATCCGTCACGCGGCTCATATCCAGCTTTTTGCCATGGGCAGTCGACAGGCTTTTTGAAATCGGGTGGGTGGAGCGGCTTTCCGCGAGGGCGGCGATTTCCAGCAGCTCCGAATCGGCCAGGGGGCTGTGGTGGATGTCACTCACTTCAAAATTGCCCTTTGTGATAGTGCCTGTTTTGTCAAATGCCACCGTCTTCACGCTCGCAAGCGTCTCCATATAATTGGAACCCTTGATCAGAATGCCCTGGTTGCTTGCGCCGCCGATTCCGCCGAAAAAGCTAAGCGGGATGCTGACGACAATTGCGCACGGGCAGCTGATGACGAGGAACGTGAGAGCCCTGTAGATCCAGTCGAGCCACAGGGGGTCAAGCCCTATAAGGAACCGGATGATTGGCGGGAGGAAGGCCAGGGCCAGTGCGCTATAGCAGACCGCCGGCGTGTACACTCTCGCAAATTTCGTGATGAATTGCTCGGACTTCGACTTTCTGGAGCTTGCATTTTCAACCAGATCCAGAATTTTGGAGGCTGTGGATTCGTCAAATTCTTTCGTCGTCTCGACCTTGATGAGGCCGGACATGTTGATGCAGCCGGAGATGACTTCGTCTCCGATGGCCGCATCGCGGGGGACGCTCTCGCCGGTCAGGGCGGCCGTGTTCAGCGTGGAGCTGCCCTCCCTTACGATTCCGTCTATCGGGATTTTTTCGCCGGGCTTTATGACGATGATGGTTCCGACTTCGACGTCATCCGGATCGACTCTTTCGATATTCCCATCCTCATCTTCAATATTTGCATAATCGGGCCGGATGTCCATAAGTTCGGCGATATTTTGGCGGCTTTTGCCGACTGCGTAGCTCTGGAAGAGTTCGCCAACCTGGTAGAACCACATAACGGCTACGGCTTCCGTGTATTCCCCGAGAGCCATCGCTCCGATTGTGGCGATGGCCATGAGGAAGTGCTCATCGAAGACCTGCCTGTTCCTGATTCCTTTCCATGCTTTTCGGAGGATGTCGTGGCCTACGGTCAGGTAGGGAATCAGGAAGAGAGATAAGCTAAGGAGCGGTTTGTCCTTTAGGGGCAGGAGGCACAGGATGGCCATGAGCGCGCCTGAGATGATGACCCGGATCAGGAGGTTTTTCTGTTTTTTGGTCATGGAGTTTTCTCCTTTCAAATTACGGGAGGAATTGCAGAAGAAGGAAGTCCCTACTCCTGCGAAAAAATCATAGGAGAGGGACGTCCCTTCTCCTGCGAAAAATCATAGGAGAGAACGTCCCTTCTTCTGCGTCAGATGAATATTTCACAGTCATCCTCCACGACCTTGCAGTTCTTTATTACGTTCTGCATGACGCTGTCAACATCGGCGCCGTCCTCGAATTCCACCTTCATCTTGAGAGCCATGAAATTTACGGTCGCATCCTTAACGCCGGGGGTCTTCTTTGTCGCTTCTTCCATCTTGTTGGCGCAGTTTGCACAGTCTACGTCGATTTTGTATGTCTTTTTCATAGCGGTTTTCCTTTCTCTAATCGTATGCATCAAATAATCCTTTTTGCAAACACATGAACAACCATTCATATGTTTAAGTTTATTCTATCACGATTTATGCATATGTCAAGTGGGAAATGGGGAGTTCGGCCCGCGGGGACGGTCCTTTTGGGTCGAAATTTTTCGACCCAAAAGGACCGTCCCC
>JAUMWM010000379.1 GCA_030529705.1 Lachnospiraceae bacterium | reverse complement strand
GATGAAGCGTCTGCCGAGGACTCTGAGGAAGAGGCAGATTTAGATCAAACAGAAGGGCAGCTTGAGGATGAAGCGTCTGCCGAGGACTCTGTGGAAGAGGCTGATTCAGAGGATGCGGAAGAGCAGCTTGAGGAAGAAGTTGGTTCGGAGGAAGACGGAGAAAATGAGGAGGAGCCGAAAGCTCCCGCTTTAACGCCGGAAGAAATCGCAAAAAGCGCCGACGAGGAAGCGGAGCGGGCACTCCAGGAGATGATGGCCTCGTTCCTGACGGAATTTGCCAAGTCCGGTGATGAATATCGCCTGACCACGGAGGTCATCCCGGAGGAAGAAGAGGCGGCTTTCCGGGAGGAGACCCGGAAGAAGGACCGGGAGCGGATGCTCGGCAAGGAGACGGACGAATCGCTGGGCCTCACCCGCACGGAAAGCTTCCAGGAGCAGCTTAAAAAAGCGTTGGAGGCTGGCGGAAATTACGAGGAAGCGAACCAGATTATAGTGGACACCGATCAATTCGAAAGTCCTGAGGAGGCCGCCAGGCGGACGGTCATGGAGGCGAACGGCCTTGAGTATGTATCGCCGGAGGATGCCGCCAATTTGAAAGCAAATGGCGAAACCGATGCATCCGAGGAGGCTCTTCAAGATGGAGCAGGAGATTTCGAGGCCATGGACGGGGCTAATTCCGTCCTGGCAGCTTCTGACGATGAAGGGAGCGAGGGAACGCGGACGGGGGCATTTGCCCAGAAAGCCATCAAGGCGGGCGAAGACCTGACGGGATCCGCAGTCGGAGAGAAAGATAAAGACGGAAAATTGACGGATGGTGAGGCGTCCGAAAGCAACGACACCCTTTCTGCCGATGGGGAAAATGCCGGAAGCACCGGAGACTCTTCTGTCGATGGGGAAAATGCCCAAAGCGTATCGGAAGGGGCAGGACTCGGCGCAGAAGATGGAAACGCCGGAGAAGGCGCAGAAGGCGAAAGTGATGCTCAGGAAGCCGCAGAAAGTGCCGAAAGCGATGTGGATATCGTGGAAAAGCTCCTGGCAGAGCCGGATATTATGGAACGCGTCGAGGTTATGCCCCGGAAGCTCACGGAGGAGGAGCGGGAGCTGTTCTCCTATTTCGCAAATATCCCCGGCATCAGCGAGCAAGTCTCGCTCGCCCTCGCCGACATTCACAATAATGCGGGCGACAAGACCTCCCGGTCAGGGAACGTGCTGATTATGGGCAGGCAGCTTTCCGGGAAGACCCGCCTGGCGGACGGGCTTATTCGGGCGGCGTGCCTGGACCTGCATATCAAGGCGGTGAAGATCGCCAAGGTAATCGGCGAGGATCTGAACGGCAAGGATGCCGCCGAGGTGGTGGATCAGATGTCCGGCGGATTTTTGCTGATAGAGGGCGCCGGCAGCATGGGGGATGAATTTGTCGAGAATTTGAACAAGGCCATGGAGTTCAGGACGGACGACCTGATCGTCATCCTCGAGGACGAGAAGGCGGACATGATGGCCATGCTCGAGAAGCATCCGGAATTTGCAAAGAAATTCACCTCGACGATCATCGTTCCGGTGTTTACAAATGACGAGCTGGTGACATTTGCGAGAACCTACGCAAATGAACAGGGATACAGGATCGATGAGATGGGGACGCTGGCGCTTTACACCATGATCGGCGAGAACCAGAAGGATGACGAGCCGATGGTCGTCGGCAAGGTCAAGAAGATGGTGGACCGCGCGATCGAGCACGCCAGGGGTCTAAAGATTACATCGTTCTTCCGGAAGAACGCGTCGGCGGACACCGGCAAGAACTGGCTCAGGGAGAAGGACTTCAGGTGACGTTTAACTAATTTCGTCCCATGGGGACGGTCCTTTTGGGTCGAAAAAATTCGGCCCGCGGGGACGGTCCGTTTGGGTCGCGGTCAATCGGGGCC
>JAUMWM010000133.1 GCA_030529705.1 Lachnospiraceae bacterium | reverse complement strand
CTGAATGACAGGGGCGCTGAACGCTTGCAATGATGGGCATGCTGAATGACAGGGGCGCTGAACGCTTGCAATGAAAAACAGGAAGAGGGAGGCTTACGCCCCCTCTTCCTGTTTTTCGTGCCGAAAGGTCCGTCATGCATTTGCCAGAGACGCGGCACATGCTTTCCGTTGTCAATGCAGTTTGGCGCGGCAGCGGTCCGTCATGCATTTGCCAGAGACGCGGCATATGCCTCGGCCGCTTTCGCATAGTAGTATATCGCGCCCATTGCCTGCTTTTCATCATACGTCGCTTCCGGATTCGTCTTGCTCAGGGCTATTTTGACATAGTTCAGAGCAGATACGTTAACCATCGTATCGCCGGCCTACCGTCTATTTCGATGTCGACTCCGTCCGGTATCTTCTCCTGGAAGTTGACGATGATGCTCTGCTGGTCGCTGTGGCCGTCACTAAGATGATATGAAATCACATCACTTCTGCTTAGAAATCGCCTGTGTTTGCGAAAAAAGTAGCTGTCATCCTGAGCGTAAGCGAAGGATCTTTCACATAAAGCCGCTGGGGATGGTAAAAGATCCTTCGCTACGCTCAGGATGACATAATCGGCAGTTTCAGGACTTGGGCTTATCCACGCTCCTTCCTGAAAACACTTTTCAGATGCTCGTCTTTTTGTTACCCTGTGGGGCAACATACCTTGTCTCCTTTCTTAGCAGCCTTGCGTACAGGATCAGCTCCGCCGCGCAGCATGTCATCCACCCGACCGGATACCCGAAGCCCACCACGTAAGGAGTGTAGGCAACCCGGCTGCCGATAAACAGGTAAATCTGCCGGATGATCACGAAGCAGGCCAGCATGCAGTACATCGGGATTTTTGACTGCCCCCGCCCGCGCAGGGCGCCGGCCAGAACGTGGTTTACCGCGTTGAACATCAGGAAATAGGTATTCATGCGGATGAACAGGGCGCCGTACCGGATGACTTCCGCATCTTTTGTAAAGAGGGAGGTCGCGGCGGGCGCGGTCACGACGAGGATTGTGGCGATCGCCGCCGTCACGATAAGGGATAACTGGATGGCCCGGACAGCGCCTTCATTTGCCCGATCCTTCTTCCCGGCTCCGATATTCTGGCTGACAAATGTCGTCGCCGCCTGGGACAGCGAATTGATTGGCAGGAAAATGAAGGAGTCGAGCTTGTTGTAAGCGCCCCATCCTGCCATGCAGCCGGAACCAAACCCGTTGATGTAGGCCTGGACAAATGTGTTGGAGACGGATGTAATCATGGCCTGCAGGCCGGCGGGGAGGCCGATTTCAAATATCATTTTCAATATTGGCAGGTCCACCCGCAGGTCGTGCCAGGTCAGCTTATAGATGTCCTCCGTCTTCGTCAGAAGCCACAGCACGAGGAATGCGGAGAGGAACTGGGAGAGGATCGTCGCAAGGGCCGCCCCGGCAATCCCGGCTTTGAAGACGATGACGAAGACCAGGTCCAGAACCGTATTCAAAAGGCTTGTAAAGATCAGGAAATACAGAGGCCGCCTGGTATCGCCCACGGCCCGGAGGATGCCGCTCCCCATGTTGTAGATGAGCAGCCCCAAAGCCCCGGAGAAGTAGATTTTGAGGTAGAGTTCGGCCTGCGGGAACACGTCGTCGGGCGTCAGCATCAGGCGCAGCATGACCGGGACCAGAATGAACCCGGCAAATGTAAAAAAGATGCCGAAAAGGATCGTGACGGCTATGGTCGTCTCGACCGTTTTGTGGAGGTCGTCCATTTGTTTTGCGCCGAAATACCGGCTGATGACGACGCCGCCTCCGATGGAGAAGCCGCTGAAGAAAAAGATCATGATGTTGACGATCATGGTCGTGGAGCTGATGGCGGCCAGGGCTTCCTTGCCGACAAAGTTGCCGACTACGATGGAATCGACCGTGTTGTAGAGCATTTGAAAGACATTGCCGGCCAGCAGCGGGATCGAGAAGGCTATAAGGTGCCTTGAGATGGAGCCGTCCGTCATGTCGCGGACGGTGGATTTGCTTTTCAAAATCTGTCACTTCCTTTGATAAATCATTGAAACAGTATAGCACACTTTCGGCCCGCGGGGACGGTCCTTTTGGGCCGAATTTTTTCGGCCCAAAAGGACCGTTACTGTTCACACTTCCGCACAAAATCGCCTGTTTTTGCGGCAATTGGGGTGTCATCCTGAGCGTAAGCGAAGGATCTTTTACATAAAGCCGCTGCAGATGGTAAAAGATCCTTCGCTTACGCTCAGGATGACAAGGGCAGTACATGAGGTGTGAACAGTAACAAAGGACCGTCCCCGCGGGCCGAAAGTGGCGGCGTTGCTTGTGAAAGCGGCTCTTACGTGTTAAAATTAGGTGCTGAAATATGGAGTAGGAGGAGACAGTTGTGGTCCGCCTGAAAGCGGAACGGTATGTCGGTTTAGGCGAAAAGTGCGCCTAAGAGGAGTTATTATGTCAGAATTTATAAAGGGCAAGGCCGTTCTTTGCCTCATTCTCACAGTTTTCTGGGTCGGCCTCATCCTGATCCACAACCCGCACGAGACGCATAAGTATGCTACCCGCTACTTCGGCATCTCCCATGCGGGCGGCATCCCCGTAAACGGTGGGGAAACATTGCGGCAGGATTTCACGATCAAGGGCGGCGGCCTCATGCAGCTAAAGTGCTTCGTTGGCGGAGTCGATGCGGAAGGGGAAGAACTGCGCTTTCGCGTGTTGACGAAGGACGGAACGGTCGTTGCCGAGCAGGTCTTCTCCCAGGATACCTATGAAATCTGGAACATCATCGACATCGAGATGAATCAGGACACGACCGGCATGACGGACTATACGCTGGAAATCACGAACATCAGCAAGCCGAACGGTCCCGGCTTCGTCGTCTACGGCTATTTCCCGGACCAGGCCGGCCTCACCAGCACGCAGCCGGCCGCGGAACTGAACGGCGCCGGGTCCGGCATGGCCGTCGTCATGCGGGCAGGCATCTGGGACGGAACGATCCAGAAAATATATTACGGCCAGTGGCTGGTCATGATCCTTCTGTCCTATCTGGTCATTTTCCTGCTTGGCGACAGCCCGTCCCGTAACTTCCTCGTCATCGGGACTGCCGTAGGGGTGTTCTTTGCGGTCTACAACCCGTTTTGGAATTACCTCGATGAGAACACGCATTACTTCAGGTCATTTGCAATCAGCGAGGGCTACTGGCATGATGGCGTTGATGAGCAGGGGAATTATGGGGCAAATTTGCCCGCCAATTTCGATGACTCCCTCGTCGTCACCTTAAGCCCGATTAATTATTATGCAAATGCAGACATCCTGGGAGCCGCATACTCCAATGACCGCGAATGGTACGGGACGCCGTACATGTCGTCGGTGCTGCCATTTGACCATATGATTGCGGCCATCGGAATCAAGATCGGGACGGTTTTGCATCTGCCAATCGTAGGGGTCGTGCTTTTGTCCAGGTTCACAGACCTGGCTTTCTACATCGCCCTGTCCTATGCTGCGATCCGCCGGATCCGGTATTACAAGATCGTGTTCTTTACCATGGCGACGATTCCGCTTGCGACTTATCTGGCGGGAACCTGCAGCCAGGATGCGGTGCACATCTCCGCGACATTCCTGTTTCTGTCGCTTCTGCTGTCCTATGTGTTCGAGGATCCGTCGGCTCATGTGAACGAGGTGCGGACGGAGACCGGCTATATTGACGCAGCGGCGGTCCGGGCGGCGCTGGGGGCGGACGATGGCGGGAATGAAAAGGCGGCTGCATCTCTTTCTATGGGTAGCGGTGACGCTTCTGCAAATATGGATTTGTCTGGTGGAGATTCCGCAAAGGCGGCCAAGCCCGGTGGAGCTTCTGCAAAGACGGCTCTGTCTGGGGATGCCTCTGCAAATGCAACCCCGTCCGGTGAAGTCGGCGGGAAAACGGATGCCGGCAAAGCGGGCGGCCATGGCCAGCCTTCCGCAGCCCAACTGGGCGGCTTTGCGAAGGTGAGCAGCCCATCGAAGATCGGCATACCGCAGATTGTGGGGATCCTTGTCCTCTTCGTGTTCGTGGCATCCATCAAATACCTGATTTACTCGTTGCTCTTTGTTCTGGCTTTCTTCATTCCGAAGGAGAGATTTGAAAAGGCGGGCATGAAGAAATGGTTCATCATTTCGGGGGTTATCCTCGGCGTGATTCTGATGGCCTATCAGGTGTATTTGCTTAAGGCGTATCCATTTGTCGAGCTTCGAAACGGGGAGGTCGACGTGGCGGGGCAGATGGCATTTGTCTTCGGAGATTTCTACGGGGCTTTCCGCATCCTCGCCCACTATTTCACCGGCCAGTTCCTGCTGCAGTTTTACGGGATTTATATGTTCGGGGAGTTCAATGGGATCGCTTATCTGCTCAGCATGGTCATCCTGCTGTCGGGCGTGTTGGCCTCGGACAAATATAGTTGGGAAAATCCGCGCCGGCGGAAGGCTTTCCGCTGGGTTTCTTTCCTGACGGTGGTGGTGATGTGCGCGCTGATTATTTCGGCGCTTTATGTCGGGTACACGCCTGTGGGCAGCACGGACGTGGACGGGGTGCAGACCAGGTATCTGATTCCGTTTTTGCCGCTCCTTGGGATCGTGCTTGCGGATCTGCCTGTAGAGGGAAAGATCAGGCATTATGAGGAGAAGATTGCGTTCATTATGGCGCTCGGGAACATGCTGTTCCTCGCTTACTACACGCTGATAGACCGGCTGTTCTATTGGCCGTCGGTCTGGAATTGAGCCGATCATTCGGCCCGCGGTCGGTTCGAGGGGGTTCGGCCCGCGGGGACGGTCCTTTTGGGACGAAATTTTTCGGCCCGCGGGGACGGTCCTTTTGGACCAAAATTTTTTGGTCCAAAAGGACCGTCCCCGCGGGCCGAAGTGTGTTATAATACCCTTGTTTATATTATTCTTCGAGAAAGAGGGCGTCTGCCACATGTTATCCGTCATCATCCCCGCATATAATGAAGAAAAAATGATTGCCCGGGCGGCCGAAGTTATCGCCGGCCTGCTGGATGCCAATGGAATCAGCCGCGAGCTGATATTTGTAAATGACGGGTCTAAGGATGCGACATGGGAGTGTATCTGCAAATTGCATGAGGCAGATCCCGGCATCCGGGGCATCTCCTTTTCGAGGAACTTCGGGAAGGAGGCGGCGGTATTTGCGGGACTGACCGAATGCGAGGGGGACTGCGCGGTCGTGATTGACTGCGACCTGCAGCACCCGCCCGAAAAAATCCTGGATATGTATGCGCTCTGGGAAGAGGGGTATGAGATCGTCGAGGGCGTCAAGGCGGACCGGGGAAAGGAGAGCCTGGCGCATGGGTTTGCCGCCCGGTGCTTCTACCGTATGATCAGCAACGCGACGGGGATTGATATGTCAAATGCCTCCGATTTCAAGCTTTTGGACCGCAAAGTCGTGAACGCCCTTATAAATATGACCGAGCGGGACGCATTTTTCCGCGCCCTGTCGTCGTGGGTGGGCTTTAAGGCGACGCAGATCACGTATGACGTACGGGAGCGGGAGGCGGGGGAGTCCGCCTGGACCGCGAAATCCCTGATTCTTTACGCCATTTCCAACATTACGTCTTACACGTCGGTTCCTTTGCAAATTGTCACGATGCTGGGGATTCTCATGCTCATCCTGGGGGTTGTCATCAGCGTGCAGTCTCTGTACAAATGGTTCGCAGGATCCGCTTTGGAGGGATTCACGACCGTCATCATTCTGCAGTGCTTTTCAAGCAGCTTCATCATGATAAGCCTGGGGATTATCGGCTATTACATTTCCAAAATCTACGAGGGGGTGCAGGGGCGGCCTCGGTACATCGTTTCGGAGAGGACGGAGTGATTAACACATTGGGGACGTTCCTTCTACAGCGATAAATTTCGCAGCAGAGAACGCCCCTTTTTTAGGCAATCTTTGTGTGGTATCGTGAACGGGAACAAGGGACGCTTTCCCTTTGGGAAATCCGTATCGGCGAATTTTAATTCGCAAATGCTTTCAAAAAATGCCAATTTTTCAGATTGATGCGCCCTAAACGGCTCATCAATCTTTCGCCACCTTTTTTATGATTGAATAAAATTTCATCTCTAGGTATACTGATTTTCGTAGAAAAATACAATTAAATCATATTTGCGTACTCTTCGTTGGAACACAAATAGAATGGGAATATGTGTTGCGATTACGTACGCACAGGCTTTCATAATTGCGAATATGAGGTTGAATATTATGTCAGATGCAAGACTACGAATCCTTACTCTTTTGAGCTATCTGGTTGAGTATTCAGATGAGGATCATGTGCTCTCCACTCCCGATATCCTTGCGTACCTGCACGATAAAGGAATTGAAGCATCCAGAAAAACGCTGCGGGATGATATCGCCCTGCTGAAAATGGCTGGATTTGAAATAATGGAAGCGAAAGCCGGACGCTGCAAAAGCTATTATTATTCCGACCGCATATTCGAAGTGCCGGAACTGAGGATTCTCGCCGACGCCATTTCCTCGGCCCGGTTTATTACTGCGTCAAAGAGCTCTGATTTGATTAGAAAGCTGGGACTTCTGGCAGCGTATCACCAGAGGGACAAGGTCGTTGCCAGAATATTCATCGCCGACCGACTGAAAGCGTCGAACGTCAAAGGCATGCTCATTATTGACAATATTAACCTCGCGATGGATATGCATAAAAAGATTCAGTTTAAGTATTTCGACTACTCCCCTACGAAAGAAATTGTGTTTGCGCATGGAGGCGAGATATATACCGCAAGCCCCTATGCCCTTATTTGGAATGATGACCGGTATTATATGCCGGCCTACTGCGAGAAGCACAAGGACATTATTGCTTTTCGGGTGGACCGGATGACTGTGCCGATCATTACGGACATCGATGCGAGACGTGACGAAGGATTCAACCCCGTGGAGTTTTACAAAAAAATGATTCAGATGTTTTCCGGGAAAGAACGGCTTGTTACGATACGGTGCGAGAATCCTCTCATGAAATACGTGATTGACCGATATGGAGAGGATATCGAGACGGAACTGGACGGGGATGAACACTTTCTGGCGAAAATCCCCATTCACACGAGCCGGACATTCTACGGCTGGGTTTTCCAATTTGACGGCGGAATAGAGGTTGAGGGGCCTCTTGTGGTCAGGGATGAATATAAGGCGATGCTGAGAAGGGCTTCCGGGGGAAAGTGAGTGACATGGGAAGCGAC
>JAUMWM010000378.1 GCA_030529705.1 Lachnospiraceae bacterium | reverse complement strand
CCCCGCTTTCAGCGGTTTTCGTTTCGCTCCCGATGGCATTTGTCCCACTTTCGGCGGCGGTTGCTTCGCTTCCGATGGCATGTTCTGCGCTCCGGCCGTTGCATTTGCCTGCAGCATCTGCCCCCCTGCCGATCCGGTTATTTACCAGGTTCACCGCATTCTGTATAACGGTCAGGGTCCGAAGACCGAGGAAGTCCATCTTGAGAAGGCCGAGCTCCTCCAAGGTCGTCATGGTGTACTGGGTCGTGATGGACCCGTCCTGCGCGCGGGAGAGCGGCACGTACTCTACAACCGGCTTTCCGGAAATCACAACGCCCGCCGCGTGCATGGAGGTGTTCCTCGGCAGGCCCTCCAGGCGCTTCGCCATGTCGATCAGGTAGTGCACCCGCTCTTCCTTGTCATACTTTTCCTTGAGTTCCGGATTCATCTCCAGGGCTTTGTTCAGCGTGATGTTCAGTTCCCTCGGAACCATCTTGGCAATCGTGTCCGCCTCCGCATAGGGGAAGTCCAGGACGCGGGCCACGTCGCGAATCACGCCGCGGGCCGCCATCGTGCCAAATGTCACAATCTGCACGACGCACTCGCGCCCGTATTTCCCGACCACGTAGTCAATGACCTCCTGCCTCCTCTCGAAGCAGAAGTCCATGTCGATATCGGGCATGGTGACTCGCTCCGGATTTAAGAAGCGCTCAAAGATCAGGTTATATTTCAGAGGATCCAGGTCCGTGATGCCCAATGTATAGGAGACGACCGAGCCTGCCGCCGACCCGCGCCCCGGACCCACGATGATTCCGTGGTCTTTTGCAAATTTCACGTAGTCCCAGACGATCAGGAAATAGTCGACAAATCCCATGTCCCGGATCGTGTCCATCTCGTACCCCAGGCGGTTTTCAAGCTCCGGAGTGATCGGGTCATAGCGTTCCGCGAGGCCCTCGCGGCATAATTTGTTCAGATAAGTCCAGGAATTGTAGCCTTCCGGCACCTCGTATTTCGGGAGCTTGCGCTCTCCAAATGTTATCGTGACGTTGCAGCGCTCCGCGATTTTTTCCGTATTTGCAATAGCCTCCGGCACAAAGCGGAAGAGGGATGCCATCTCGTCGGGGGATTTGACATAATACTGGCCGCCCTCGTAACGCATGCGGTCCTCGTCCGAGACCTTCTTGCCGGTCTGGAGGCAGAGCAGGATGTCGTGAGAGTCCACGTCTTCTTTGTAAGTGTAGTGGCAGTCATTTGTGCAGACAAGCGGGAAATTCTCCTCGTCATGGAGACGGACAAGCTGGCGGTTGACATGCTTCTGCTCCGGAATCCCATGGTCCTGCAGTTCGAGGAAGAAGTTCCCCTCGCCGAAAATGTCCTGGTATTCATGCGCGATCCGCTTCGCGCCCTCGTAGTCCCCCCGGCCTATGGCTTTTTGGACCTCCCCGGCCAGGCAGGCGGACAGCGCTATAATGCCGTCGTGGTAGGTCCGAAGGATTTCCTTGTCGACCCGCGGCTTGTAGTAGAAGCCGTCAACAAATCCCGCCGACACGATTTTCATGAGATTATCGTATCCGCGGTTGTTTTCCGCCAGAAGCACGAGGTGGTAGTAGCGGTCCCCTTTCGTGATCGGTTCCCGGTCGAAGCGGCTTCCCGGCGCGACGTAGACCTCGCAGCCGAGGATCGGCTTGATTCCCTGCTTCTCGCACTCCTTGTAGAAGTCGATGCAGCCGTACATGACGCCGTGGTCGGTGATGGCGGCGCTGTCCATGCCCAGCTTTTTGACTTGGGCGACGTATTCGGTTATCTTGTTCGAGCCGTCCAGGAGCGAATACTCCGTGTGGACGTGAAGATGCGCAAAGGGCATGGTACCTCCTTTGTTTTTTCGGCCCGCGGGGACGGTCCTTTTGGGTCGAATTTCGGCCTGCGGGGACGGTCCTTTTGGACC
>JAUMWM010000377.1 GCA_030529705.1 Lachnospiraceae bacterium | reverse complement strand
GGTGTCATCCTGAGCGTAGCGAAGGATCTTTTACAGAAAGCCTCTGTAGATGGTAAAGATCCTTCGCTTACGCTCAGGATGACAAGGACGCTATCGGATGTGTGAACAGTAACCGCAGGAGAGGGACGTTCCTTCCCCTGCGATTTCTTTTATTGACAAGCGCCCCCAATAGGTTTATCTTATTATATGTAAGCGCTTACATTTTGCGCTTGCCCAATTAAGTACCTTACAGGCTAAACTTTTACAATACAAAGGAGGATTACAATGTCGGCACTTGAAAAGGGCAAATTTGCAATCGAAAAGGGCAAGGGCGCGCTCGAGAAAGGCAAAGTTCTCGGGAAAGACCTTATCCGCAAGATCAACACGCAGCCTTTCATGGGCAAGGACTTCATGCTGAAAAATGAAACCGCCCGCTACCTCTTCCACACCTATTCGGAAAACCTTCCAATCATCGACTACCACTGCCACATCCCGCCGAAGGAAATCTATGAGGACCGCCGCTACAACAACATCGCGGAAGTCTGGCTGGGCGGCCGCGCGGCAGACGGCTCCTATTTCGGGGATCATTACAAATGGCGCGTCATGCGCTCCAACGGCGTCCCGGAAAATATGGTGACCGGCGACGCGGAGGCATTTGACAAATTTGTAGAATTTGCAAAAGCCCTCGAGATGGCCATCGGCAACCCGATGTACCACTGGTCAAATCTCGAACTTCACAAATATTTCGGCATCGAGGAAGCCCTGACTGCTGAAAATGCGAAGGAAATCTGGGATAAGACCTCCGACATGCTGCAGAACGACCCGAATCTCACGGTCCGCGGCATCATCCGCCAGTCAAATGTCCGCTTCATCGGCACGACCGACGACCCGATCGACACCCTCGAGTGGCACGAGAAGCTCGCTGAGATCGACGACCTCGGCTTCGAAGTCCGCCCGTCCTTCCGTCCCGACAAGGCCATCAACATTGACAAGGCCGGTTTCAAAGAATATATCGAAAAACTCGGCGAAGTCGTCGGCAGAAAGCTCGAGACCGCGCAGGATGTCTGCGATGCCCTGAACGAGAGAATCGACTTCTTCAAGGCGCACGGCTGCCGCGCATCCGACCACGGCATCGACTACGTCATGTTCCGTCCGTGCCCGATCGAGGAGGCAAACGAGGCATTTGCCAAAGTCATGGCCGGCGAATCCATCACCGTAGAGGAAGCCGAGAAGTATCAGACCACCATCCTCCTCTCTCTTGCAAGGAAATATCATAAGGAAAACATCGTCATGGAGATCCACTTCTCCTGCACGAGAAACGTAAACGGCAGAATGTTCGCCATCGAGGGCCCGGACACCGGATTTGACACGATCGCGAAGACAAATTGCACCGACGACCTCGGCCGCCTCTTCTCCGCTCTGGATGCAACCGGCGAGCTCCCGAAGACCATCGTCTTCTCGCTGAATTCGTCCGACTTCGACCCGATCACGACCATCCTCGGCTGCTTCCAGTCCGACGAGGTTCCGGGCAAGATGCAGCTCGGTGCCGCCTGGTGGTTCCTTGACACACGCGACGGCATGGAGGAGCAGCTTAAGTCCCTCGGCCGCCTCGGCCTTATCGGCAATTTCGTCGGCATGCTGACTGACTCCCGCTCGTTCCTGTCCTACACGAGGCACGACTACTTCAGAAGGATCGTCTGCAACATCATCGGCCAGTGGGTCGAGGACGGCGAGTACCCATTCAACGAGGCTTCTTTGAAGAAGATCGTCGAGGGCGTCAGCTACAAGAACGCAGCACGTTACTTCGGAATCGAATAAATACCCGCTTTGAGGGTTCGACCCGGGCTTCAGCCCATGGGGACGGTCCTTTTGGGCCAAAAAAATTCGGCCCGCGGGGCCGGGGCTGTTGGGGCGGTAAAGTTCGGCCCGCGGGGCCGGGGCTGTTGGGGGCC
>JAUMWM010000132.1 GCA_030529705.1 Lachnospiraceae bacterium | reverse complement strand
CCGGTCATGGCCGCCATGCCGCGGGCCCCCTTGTAAGCTCCGTCCGGATGCTCGCGCAGGAACGTGTTGAGCCGGGGCATCACGTCGTAGTCTCCGACCGTGACGGTTCCGTCCAAATCAGTGTACTGAATCTTCACCAGCCCACTCTCATCGATGACCGCCTTGTCCCCGTAGCCCTTCCCGTCATAGGAGTGGTAGTAGCTCCAGTCGTCGATGGAGAGGACGAACGGGTGCTTTTCTGCCGGCAGCAGGAGGTTTTTGTTTTTTGCAAATGTCACCGTCCCGTCCTCCGCCCTAGTCTCCGTGACCATGTCCCGCATGCGGATCAGAACCCAGCCGTTGTCATACATCTGCTGGGTGATTTTGTCAAATTCCTCGATGGTGGTCATCCATGCGTTGTTGCCGGCAATCGTCTCCGAATCCCAGAGGTTCGTGTCAAATGTCCGCGAAGGGTCTACGATCAACGAATGGTAGAAGATGTGCGGGACCTTCGTGACGTCTTTGGCTTCAAGAGTCGATTTGACGGCGGTATATTTCGCTATGGCATTGATGAGATCCGAGTCCGTGTCATAGTGGTCCTGCTGCATGAGCAGCGAGATTGCGCCATCATAGTCGTAGGTCTTGGCCAGTTCTTCCGCTTTGGTGATGGAGGACCGCCTCGCGTTCAGCGCAGCTTCTTCCGCCTCGATCTCAGCTTCCTTCTCTGCGCGGGCTTTGGCTCTGGCGCGGGAACTGGAGATGAGGCCATTTGCAACAAAAAAGATGGCCACTCCTAGAATCATAAGGAGCGACGCGATGCTGGCGGCTCGAAGGATGAGGAGGCGGCGCCGTTCCTCTTCCCGTTTCCTGCGTTGTTCTTCTGTGAGGCGTCTTTTGCGCCTTGGTTTGTTCTCTTCTGACATAACTAAGTCCCTCCGAAAAATCATATTATCATATTCGGGCGAATTTCGCACTATGGGGACGGTCCTTTTGGCGTGAAAATTTTGTACCCAAAAGGAACGTCCCCATAGTGCGAAATTGATAAGTGTGTTATACTGTTAGAACGGACGAATTGTTAAGAGTTGGATGCAGCTTGCTTTGCAGGCCTTTTATCAGAAGTTGACGATAAGGAATACTGTAGGAACAGGATGGGGAAAAGAAAGTGAAGAATGTACTGGAATATCTGGAACGGGCGGCGGAGAGGCACCCTGATAAAATCGCATTTGCCGATCCGGATAAAGAAATCACATACAGGGAACTTGTCGGCAGGGCAAAAAGGATAGCCCTATCCCTTCATGAAATCACGGGAAAAGCCGGAGCGCCCATTCCGGTCTTCATGGGCAAGGGCGTTGACACGATCTGCGTCTTTTTCGGGTCCGTCTACGCCGGGTGTTTTTACTCCCTGCTCGACACGAAGCAGCCAAAGGCCAGGCTGCTGGATATCCTTTCCACGCTGGAACAGGATTTTATTGTGACTGGCCGCGCATATGAGGAGGAACTGGCGGAGTTCGCCTACGAGGGCCGCATCTTCTATCTGGAAGATATGGAGGCAAATGCAGCAGTCGGCCTTCCCGATGAAGAGTCTAACGGCTGTCTCAAAGAGCATTCTCTGACTGCCGACGAGGAAGAGGTCCTTGCCCGCATCCGTGCAAATGCCCTCGACATTGATCCCCTCTACTGCAACTTCACGTCCGGCTCGACCGGAGTTCCGAAGGGCGTGGTCGTAAGCCACAGGTCGGTCATCGACTTCATCGATGTCTTCACAGATTTGTTCGGAATCACGGAAAATGACGTCATCGGCAACCAGGCTCCGTTTGATTTCGATGTCTCCGTCAAGGACATCTACTCGACGATCGCCGTCGGCGCGACGATGCAGATTATCCCGACGCAGTATTTTTCAATCCCGATTAGCCTGCTGGATTTCATTTGCGACCGCCACTGCACGGTCCTTATCTGGGCGGTATCCGCTATGTGCATCATTTCCCAGCTAAACGGATTTGACTATAAGGTCCCGGTTGATGTGAAAAAGGTGCTGTTTTCCGGGGAGGTCATGCCGATCCGCCATTTGACGGAGTGGCAGAAGGCCCTGCCGGAGGCGACATTTGTCAACCTCTATGGTCCGACCGAGATAACCTGCAACTGCACGTATTTCGTGGTGGACCGCATGTACGAGCGCGGGGAGGTTTTGCCGAGCGGGGTTCCCTTCCCAAACGAAAAGGTTTTCCTGCTTGACGAGGCGGATCATCTGGTCACGGAACCGAACGTAAATGGGGAGATTTGCGTGTCCGGGACGGCGCTGGCCCTCGGCTACTATAATAATCCGGAACAGACGGCGAAGGCATTTGTCCAGAACCCGCTCAACAAGAAGTATATAGAGCCGATTTACCGGACCGGGGATCTGGCGTATTACAATGAGGCGGGCCAGATTTGTTTCGCCAGCCGTAAGGACTTCCAGATTAAGCACATGGGCCACAGAATTGAGCTTGGCGAGATCGAGGCGGCCATGGACGCGGTGCCGGAGATTGAACGGGCCTGCTGCATATTCGAGAACAATAAGATCATCGCTTTCTATGTCGGAGACATCGAAAAGAAGGAGCTGGCGCGAAAGCTTGGGACCCGCATTCCGAAGTATATGGTTCCAAATGCGTTTCGCAAGCTCAGCGAGCTGCCGATTACAAAAAACGGGAAGATCGACAGGAAAGCGCTGAAGGCGAAATGATTCGCAGACGGTAATTACTCAGCACCCCCTGTCATTCTGAGCGTAAGCGAAGAATCTTTACCATAAAAGTATGCTTTGGGTTTAAGATCCTTCGCTTACGCTCAGGATGACAGGCATTATGGTGACCGGCTGAGCAGTTACCACAGGCGAAAGAACGTCTCCTTTCTGCGATTTGGAGAAATTATGAATTATAACGATTATCTTGGGTATTTTGGAGAACGAAACAGCGAGGCGAACGCCGCCCAAACCCCCGCCTACATCTTTGATGCGGAGGCCTTGCGCAGCCGCGCGGGATTCATCCGGTCTATGACAAATGGAAAAGCCCGCCTCATCTATGCCATAAAAGCCAACCCGTTCCTCGTGCCGTACCTGGCGGACGTGGTGGATGCATTTGAAATCTGCTCTCCCGGCGAGGAGAGAATCTGCGAGAGGTACGGAATTCCCGCCTCTATGATGGTGCTCTCCGGGGTGGACAAGCAGGATACGGATTTCGAGCGGGCATTTCACTATGCAGATAAGCAGGCCGGCCTTCCTGTCTGTACGGTGGAATCCCTGTCCCAGCTCGAAATGCTGAACCGGACCGTCAGGAGCGAAATTCTCCTTCGGGTCACGTCCGGCAACCAGTTCGGCCTAGATCCGGAGGACGTCGTGAAGATCATCCGCGAGCGCGACCTGTATCCGAATCTCGACATCATCGGCCTCCAGCTCTACACGGGCACGCAAAAATCGAGGAAAAAAGTCATCGAGAGGGAAGTGCGGAATATCGACGCGCTGATAAGCCGGATTAAAGCGGAATGCGGATTTGTGGTCCGGGAGTTCGAGTACGGGCCGGGCCTGCCGGTTCGATATTTCCTGGACAGCGAGCCGGTCGACGATGCGGAAGTCCTCGGCCACGTCATGCAGTGCATCGACGAAATGGCCTTCAAGGGAACCGTCAGCCTTGAGATGGGCAGGTTTCTTGCGGCTTCCTGCGGGTCCTATGTCACAAGAATAGTAGACATCAAGCACAGCCGTGGTGTACACTATGCGATAGTGGACGGCGGTATACATCAACTGAATTATTACGGACAGATGATGGCCATGAAGTATCCTTTCATGCAAATGAAAAACGGGGCGGCAGAGGTTCTATGTGGTCCGGATAATTCAGAAAATGCGGCCGAGTCCGAGAAATATGAAATCTGCGGCTCTCTCTGCACTGTGAGCGACGTGCTGATCCGCCAACTGCCTCTTGCAAATCCGAAAACAGGCGATATACTTGTTTTTGAGCGGACAGGGGCCTATTCTGTGACAGAGGGCATCAGCCTTTTCCTGAGCCGCGACCTTCCCCGGATTTATGTGAAAGACGGGACTCACCTTATGGAAATAAGAAAACAAATTCAGACGGAGGATTTTAATTATGGAAGAACTTATTGAGATACTGGAAGACATTCAGCCGGATGCAGACTATGAGACATGCGAGACGCTGATCGATGACGGAATCCTGGATTCCTTTGCGATTCTCTCCATCATCACCGAGCTGCAGGATGCCTATGACATACGCATCACGCCGGCCGACATCGTTCCGGCCAACTTCAATTCTGCCAAGGCTATCTACGCCATGGTGAAGAGACTGCAGGGCTGAGAGAGGAAACTTTGCTGTTCACATTTCTGCATCGAAGTCAACTGTGTTTGTGACAAATTGAGCGTCATCCTGAGCGAAGCGAAGGATCTTTTAGCAAAAACAGATGCTTTATGAAAAAAGGCCTTGTCATACGCTCAGGATGACAAAGAAATAGGTGGTGTGAACTGTAATGAAGATACTTAAGAGGAAATAATGTCATTTGTATCGACAGCGTTTATTACCTTTGCAATCATCTGCATAGCAGGATATTACCTGATCCCGAAACAATATCAGTGGGTCTGGCTGCTCGTTTTTTCCTATATCTATTACCTCGCAGCCGGGCCCGCATACGTATTCTTCCTGCTTTTTTCGACCGCCATCACGTTCTTCGGGGGACTGAGGGCTGAGATGGGGTCAAAGGCGGCGGTGCCCGTCGTGCTGCTGCTCGATTTCGGCGCGCTGGCATTTGTCAAATACACCAACTTCGTTCTCGGGTCCTTCGCCGGCATCCTTGGACGTGAATTCCGCGAATTGAAAATTCTGCTCCCGCTGGGCATCTCTTTCTACACGTTTCAGACGGCAGGCTACCTGCTGGATGTCTACTGGAAACGCTGCAAGGCGGAGCGGAGCTTTCCGCGCTTCATGCTTTTTGCATCCTTTTTCCCGCAGATCATGCAGGGCCCGATTTCAAGATACGGGCAGCTTGCAGGGCAGCTTTATGCGGAGCATGACCTGGATTTGCGCAGAATCGAGGGCGGGATGTACCGCATTGCATGGGGTTTCTTCAAGAAGATGGTCATCGCTGACAATGCGGCCTTGTACGTGTCTGCGGTATTTGACCAATATACGACCCTGCGGGGCTATGGCCTGCTCGGCGTGCTCATGTACAGTGCGCAGCTTTATGCGGATTTTTCCGGCGGCATCGACATCGTGATCGGCATAGCGGAATGCCTCGGCATCACGCTGGCCGAGAACTTCCGTCAGCCCTTCTTTGCGACATCCATCGGGGATTTCTGGCATCGATGGCATATTACGCTGGGAACCTGGATGAAGGATTACGTATTCTATCCGATTTCCCTCAGCAACTGGATGGGATCTTTCGGCAAATGGTGCCGCAAGCGTCTCGGAAAAAACGTCGGGCGGGCGATGCCGATTTGCGTGGGGAACATTATCGTTTTCCTGATCGTCGGCATATGGCACGGTCCCGCTTGGCATTATATCGTATACGGTCTTTATAACGGCCTGATTATTGGCATCTCGGGGCTTCTCGCAAAGAATTTCAGGGACTGGAAAAAGAGGCTCAAGATCAATGATAAGGCAGCAGGGTTTCACATGTTCCAGATTATCAGGACATTTGTGCTGGTTAACATAAGCTGGTATCTGGATTGCTCCGGCAGCGTGGGCCAGGCCCTCATGATGTTTAAAGACAGCATTCTGCGGTTCAAGTTTTCGATTAACGTCATCGATGCGGCGGATACTTGGTCCGGATCGCAGGCGGTGACATTTGCATGCATCGTGTTCGGATGCCTTGTAGTGTTCGTCCACAGCCTTCTTGCCGAATGCGGGGTGGATGTGAGAGATGCGATTTTGGCGAGGCCGGTTCCGGTTCGCGGCGCGGTCTTGTTCCTATTGCTGGCAAGCCTCGTTCTGATTGGAAACCAGCCGTTGTCGGTGGGCGGGTTTATTTATGCGAATTTCTAGGGAATAATTGTTTGATAGCGAGATGCCTGGTTGCTGCTCACGCCACCTGTTTCTTCTTTGTCATCCTGAGCGTAAGCGAAGGATCTTAAAGGTAAAACAGATGCTTATGGTAAAGATTTTTCGCTAACGTTCAGAATGATACGGGTCTCTGAGCAGTTAAGAGTTGGAGGTAGGAAAAGTTGCGGGAAAATGGGGGGAAAAAGGACAAAAAATTAAGTTGGCTGCCTCCCGTCCTCATTTTCTCTGCCGTACTGGTGGTCTTCAACCTGGTTATGAACTATCTCCTGATTCCGTATTCCTTCACCAGGATGAAGGTACATGTGCTGGAGACGCAACCATTCGACAACCTGATTCTCGGATCGTCGCATGCCGCAACAAATATCGATGCCGCCCTTCTGGGAAAGCTCACCGGGAAGAACAGCTTCAATGCGGCCCAGGGTGAACAATATACGGTCGACAGCTATTATCTGCTCCGGGATGCCTGCATGGATTATAAGCCGAAACGGGTCATTTACGAATTCGATCCGACTTATTGGCTGACCCGGCAGGAAACCGACTCGGCTTATGCCGGCATGTTCTATGAGATGCGCATGTCGCCGGTGAAGGTCCAGTATTTTTTTGACAAGATGTGGGGGGCGGATTTTCGCACATGGACGGCTCCGTGGTATTTCTACCGCGGGCGATTTGCGGATATCCCCGCCAATCTCTATACCAAAGGCACGGAGAACTACAGGCAGTACGGCGTGGCGACATTTGACGGGGAAAACCAGACCGTGCGGGGCGACGGGTTCATCGCCGTCAAGCCCGGCAAATGGGAAGATGATATCATTGTCCGCGAGTGGAACCGCGACACGATCCAGAAGGATGATGAACAGTTTTTCATCAAGCTTGCGGAGTATTGCCGCAAGCAGGGAATCGGGCTTTGCGTGGTGACCACCCCGCTTCCCTTGGGAACGTATGAGGCCGGGAAGGAGTGCTTTGACGCGGCTTATGCGCATATGGATGCGCTATCTGACCGGTATGGGTTTGCATATCTGTGTTATAACAGGAAACCTCTCCTGAGAGAGGATATTATGGCAGAGGAGAACTTCGCAGACTGGGACGGGCATATGTACGAGGATGCGGCGGACAGGTTTACGGAGACTCTGGCAGAGGATTTAGAGAAGTTATAGATTGTCAAATGTTTTCGGCTCGCGGGGACGGTCCTTTTGGGCCAAAAATTTTGGCTCTTCTGCACTTTCGGTAGATGTAAAGAGAAATATTTGTACA
>JAUMWM010000131.1 GCA_030529705.1 Lachnospiraceae bacterium | reverse complement strand
CCACAGACGTAACCTCCCCAGTTAACTCAGCCCAGGCACCCTTACGACACACGAGAGCTCCTGCTTAGTGCTGCTGTGTTCCCACCCTGACACGGTTCACAGGTTCCCGTTGCGTAAGACCCAAACGTCAACGCCACTTTGAGAGGGCGGCTCCATAAAGACAAACCCTCGGATCGGCATCACCCCTGCTGTAGCGGACTGCAGGTTACAGGGCCCCGCTAATGCCCCGGCTGCACGGATAGTGAGAGTATATCCGAAAAAGCTTGAATTGTCAAATGCGAATTTGAAGAGTATAATATTATTTATGAAGCACACGGATTTGTAAGGAGATATGCCGCTTGCGCGGCCAAAATCCGGTGCACCAAATGAACAAAATGCAAACATTTTGTTCGTTTGCCATAATATTTGTCGGGTTTCTATTCATTTGCAAAAAGAAAGGATATGCCATGAAAAGAATAGGTTTGCTGACCAGCGGCGGGGACTGCCAGGCGCTCAATGCAACAATGCGCGGCGTCGTCAAGGGACTCACGAACAACTTGAAAGAAGTTGAAATCTACGGTTTCATCGAAGGCTACAAGGGGATGATTTACGGGAATTACCGTCTCCTCACATCGGAGGATTTCTCCGGTATTCTCACCCGTGGCGGGACGATTATCGGTTCATCGAGACAGCCGTTCAAGCTCATGCGCGTTCCGGATGAGAACGGGCTGGACAAAGTCGAGGCCATGAAGCAGAATTATTACAAGCTCCGGCTGGACTGCGTCGTAATTCTCGGCGGCAACGGAACCCAGAAGACGGCCAACCTCCTTCGCGAGGAGGGGCTCAACGTCATTCATTTGCCGAAGACCATTGACAATGACATCTGGGGGACGGACCTCACCTTCGGATACCAGTCGGCAATCGACATCGCGACGACCGCCATCGACCAGATCCATACCACGGCATCTTCTCACGGACGCGTCTTCATCGTGGAAGTCATGGGCCACAAAGTTGGCTGGCTGACCCTGAGCGCCGGCCTTGCATCCGGAGCCGATGTCATCCTCCTTCCGGAAATTCCCTATGATCTCGATAAAGTCTGCGCCGCCATCGAGAAACGGCACAGCCGCGGCAAGAAGTTCACCATCCTGGCAGTCGCGGAGGGCGCCATCTCGAAGGAAATGGCGGAACTCAAGAAGAAGGACCGCAAGAAGGCCATGGAGAAAATGCTTGAAAAGTATCCGTCCGTGTCCTACAAGCTGGCGGCCGACATCACGGAGAGGACGGGTTCCGAAGTCCGCGTGACGGTTCCGGGACATGTGCAGCGCGGCGGATCGCCGGATCCGTTCGACAGGGTTCTGTCGACAAAGCTCGGCGCCTATGCGGCCCAGCTCATCGTGAACGACGAATACGGATACATGGTTGCCACTGTCAATAACCAGATTGTCAAGGTGCCGCTCGAGGAGAGCGCCGGCCAGCTGAAGGGCGTCGACCCGAATGACCAGACCGTGCAGCTCGCCAAATACATCGGCATCAGTTTCGGAGACTGATTTTTTAGGTTGCCCCGGGCCTGCTCCCGAGGGCGCAAGGTACGGAGATTAATCTATGTCATACGTTGCCCTATATCGCAAGGCCCGCCCCCAGACATTCGAAGAAGTCAGCGGACAGGATCATATCGTGAAGACCCTGAAAAACCAGGTCAGGGCGGGAAAACTGCAGCACGCGTACCTTTTCTGCGGTACCAGGGGAACGGGAAAGACATCGATAGCAAAAATTATGTCCAGGGCCGTCAACTGCGAGCATCCGGTTGATGGGAATCCTTGCAATGAGTGCGCTTCCTGCCGCGCCATCGCGGCAGGAAATTCCATGAATGTCATCGAAATCGATGCGGCATCGAACAACGGCGTCGATAACATTCGAGAAATTGTGGAGGAAGTCCGTTACCGCCCGGCCCAGGGCAATTACAAAGTCTATATTATTGACGAGGTTCACATGCTGTCTACGGGCGCATTCAATGCGCTCCTAAAGACGCTTGAGGAACCTCCTTCCTATGTCATTTTTATCCTCGCAACCACGGAATCCGGGAAGATACCGACCACGATTCTCTCACGTTGCCAGCGCTATGATTTCCGCCGGATCGACATGGATACGCTCATGGCCCGGATGAAATATCTGACCGTGCAGGAAGGGGTGGACTGCGAGGAACGCGCGCTCCGATTCGTGGCCAGGCAGGCGGACGGGTCCATGCGAGACGCCCTCTCCCTGCTCGACCAGTGCATGGCCTTCTACATGGGCGAGAAGCTGACTTATGAGAAAGCCCTCGACGCGCTCGGAGCCGTCGACACGGACGTCTACGGAGAGCTGCTCTCCGTGGTCGCACGGGGGGACGCGGGCCGGGCGATTCGGATATTTGAAAAAATGATGGAACGGGGCCGCGAGGTAGGCCAGTTCGTCGGCGATTTCATATGGTATCTGCGGAATCTGCTGCTAGCCCAGACTTCCGATGATGCGTCCGAGATGATAGATATCTCTTCTGAGCAAATGCAAACCCTCCTCGCCCTCTCCGGACGGACCGAGCCCGAGACGGCCATGCGCTATATCCGCATCCTGTCCGAACTCCAGAATACGATGCGCTTTTCAACAAATCGCAGGGTTCTTGCGGAAGTGGCCCTCGTGAAGCTGTGCAGGCCGCAGATGGAACGGACGGAGGATGCCATTTTAGACCGGATGCGGGTTTTGGAGAGCAAATTTGAGGCATTTGAAGCAGGAAATTTTGTGCAAATGCAACGAGATGAACCGCCAAGCCCTACAAATGGCTTGACAGATTCCGTGGCAAGGGGATATGATTCGGCGGTAGAGGATGACGCGCCTCCTCCAAATGCGGCGCCGGAAGAACTTAGGGCGATCCGGAGCGAGTGGGCGACGGTCGTCTCTCATGTCCGCGGCGGCGTATTAAAGACCATTTTGAAGGATATGGTTCCCAAGTACGATGCCGAGCAGATGGACGGGAAACTGTATTTGCCAATCCAAAAAGGTCCGGGCGCCGAACTTGGCTATTCAGACGCAGGCAGGAATAAAAACAAATACGATGAATACGCTGCCGAGCTGGAAGGGGTGATTGAGCGCCTTTATAACAGGCATGTTGACGTGGTGATCGGATCCCCGGGCAAAAATGCGGCGAATTTGCATGAAATATCGGCGGATGACATCCTGAAGGATTCTTCCAAAATCGGCATGCCGGTAGAGGTGGACGAGAGCGACTTTGAGGATTAGGGCCGGGGATACGGCAGGAAGGAGAAATGAAGTGGCTAAAAGAGGTGGCTATGGCGGCGGCATGCCGGGAAACATGAACAATATCATGAAGCAGGCCCAGAGGATGCAGCGCCAGATGGAAGAGCAGCAGAAAGCCCTGCAGGAGAAAGAGTTCACGGCCACGGCCGGAGGCGGAGTCGTGACGGCGGTCGTAAACGGCAGCAAGGAGGTCATAAGGCTTGAGATCGATCCGGAAGTCGTTGACCCGGAAGACGTCGAGACCCTGGAGGACCTCGTGATTGCGGCGCTCAATGAGGCTTTCAAAAAAGTGGATGAAGAGCAGGCGAGCTTTGTCGGAAAGATGACCGGCGGCATAGGAGGCCTCGGCGGTGGACTATTTTAGCGGATACATCAGCGCCCTCATCGAACAGCTCTCCCAGCTCCCCGGAATCGGGACGAAGACGGCCCAGCGGCTGGCTTTCCATATCGTAAGCCAGCCGGAGGAGAAGGCGAAACGGCTGGCGGGCAGCATTCTGGAAGCCCGCAAAAATGTCCGTTACTGCAAGGAGTGCTGCACGTTGACGGATGCGGAAATTTGCCCGATTTGCAGCAATTCCCGGCGGGACAAGCAGACCATCATGGTCGTCGAGACACCGAGGGATCTCGCCGCATATGAGAAAACGGGCAAATACGAGGGCGTTTATCATGTGCTGCACGGCGCGATCTCCCCGATGCTTGGCATCGGACCGGATGATATCAGGCTTCGGGAACTGATGAAGAGGCTTGCAGGGGATGTAAAGGAAGTCATCATCGCAACAAATTCCTCCCTGGAGGGAGAGACGACGGCGATGTACATCAGCAAGCTGATCAAACCGACGGGAATCAAGGTGACGAGAATCGCCAGCGGCGTTCCGGTCGGAGGAGACCTTGAGAATATAGACGAAGTTACTCTGCTCAGAGCGCTTGAAGGGAGAACACAGTTATGAATGAAAAGGAGCTGCAGATTGCTGCCAATGAGATTCGCAAAGGGATTATTGTTGGCGTCTATAACGCAAAGTCAGGACATCCGGGCGGGTCGCTTTCCGCTACAGAGTGCCTCACCTATCTTTATTTTAAGGAAATGAATATTAATCCGGCGGATCCGGACAATGGAGACCGGGACAGGTTCGTCCTGTCCAAAGGGCATGCGGCTCCCGCACTTTACGCCACGCTCGCGCTGCGGGGCTATTTCCCGATGGCGGAGATGGAGAACCTCCGGCATATCGGATCCATGCTCCAGGGCCATCCGGCAATTGACATCCCCGGAGTCGATATGGCGACCGGGTCTCTCGGCCAGGGCGTGTCGGCGGCAGTCGGAATGGCTCTTGCGGCCAGAATAGATGGAAAGGCATACAGGACCTACGCCCTTCTGGGCGACGGCGAACTGGAGGAGGGCCAGGTCTGGGAGGCGGCCATGCTTGCCGGCAACCGGAAGCTGGACAATCTCTGCCTCATCGTTGACAACAACAATCTCCAGATAGACGGGACGCTTGAGGAGGTCAATGCGCCTTATCCGATCGGGGAGAAATTTGCAGCATTTGGATTCCACGTCATCGAGATTCCGGATGGGAACGATTTCGGCCAGCTCGAGGAGGCATTTGCAAATGCCCGCATGGCCAAAGGCCGTCCGACCGTGATCGTTATGAAGACCCTCAAAGGCAAGGGCGTTTCCTACATGGAAAATGCCGTGGGCTGGCATGGGCAGGCGCCGAAGGAAGATTTGTATAAAGTTGCTATGGATGAGCTTACAAAGGCGGGGGAATTGTTATGTCAGAAATAAAAAAGATAGCCACGCGCGTCAGCTATGGCAACGCGCTCGCAGAACTCGGGGAAATCCATAAGGACATATGCGTGCTTGATGCGGATCTTGCCGCTTCCACACAGACGGCTATCTTCGGAAAACGCTTTCCGGACCGCTTTTTTGATGTGGGAATCCAGGAAGGCAACATGGTCGGCGTTGCGGCAGGCCTTGCTACGACGGGAAAGACGGTGTTTTGCAGTTCTTTTGCGATGTTCGCGACCGGGCGGGCATATGAAATTATCCGCAATTCGGTCGCTTATCCCAGGCTGAACGTGAAGATCTGCGCTTCCCATGCCGGCGTCTCGGTCGGGGAGGACGGAGCCACGCACCAGTGCATAGAGGATATTGCGCTCATGAGAGTGCTGCCGAACATGCTTGTCATCCAGCCGGCCGACGACGTGGAGGCCAGGCAGGCGGTGAAGGCGGCGTATGAGCATAAGGGTCCCGTCTATCTGCGGCTTGCAAGACTGGCTTCCCCGGTATTCAATTCGGAGGATTACAAGTTCGAGGTCGGCAAGGGCGTGATGCTTCGGGACGGATGCGATGTGACCCTCCTTGCGACGGGACTTCCGGTCACTGCGACATTGGAAGCGGCGGAGATGCTTGCCGGATACGGAATCCGCGCCAGGGTTATCAATATCCATACAATCAAGCCTCTTGATACCGATATTATCGTGAAGGCCGCCAAGGAGACCGGGAGGATTGTCACGATTGAGGAGCATTCCGTGATTGGCGGTTTCGGAAGCGCCGTTTGCGAGGCTCTTTCGGGGATAGCTCCGGTTCCAGTATGCAGAATTGGCATTCAGGACCAGTTTGGCGTTTCAGGCCCGGCTCTGGACCTGTATAAAATGTACGGGCTTGACGCGGAGGGCATTTGCAAACAGGTCAGGTCATTTATGGAGCAGAAATTTTAAACTAGTCAATATATGCGAGGACTTTTCAAAAGAATCAGAGAATGGATCGTCAGCATGCCGGAAACTTTTCGTCCAGCCGATTTAGAGGAGGACGAATATGGCACGAGGCTGCGGAGGCACAAAAGGACCATGTATATACGCACGGTCCTTCTTGTCGTGCTTGCGGCGGCGCTTGTTTTCCTGTTCATCCATATCCGGTCTCACTGGCGTTATAGGTCCTATAAGGTGATAGAGGCGGAAGAGGTGTACGACAGCGTTTCTGAGTACGTCGCTATGAATGGGAAAGTCCTGCGGTATTCTCCGGATGGCGCCCGGCTGACAGATGCCGAGATGAAAGAGGAAGTCTGGGAAGAGTCCTTTAGCCTGACGCAGCCGGTTGCCGAGACGATGGGGGATGCCGTCGTACTCTACGACAAGCGCGGAACCGAAATACATGTGTATAATATGGAGGAAAGGCTGGGGGTATTTGCCACGACCAGCCCCATTCTTTTCGCGCGGGCTGCCGGCAATGGGAATGTCGCCGTCGCAGTGGAGGATGGCGAGGGGACTGAGATTGTCTATTACAACAGCCAGGGCGAGGAAATCGCGGCCATTTCCCCGTCTGCCCAGAAATACGGTTACCCGCTCTCCATGGCAGTCTCCCTTGACGGGACCATGCTGGCCGTTGCCTATGTGGCTGCGGATGGCGGCGTGATTGGTTCGCGCCTTACGTTCTACAATTTCGGGGCGGCAGGCCAGGACAAGGAAGACCACGTCGTGGCTATGGAAGAGTTCAAGGGCAAGTTAATCCCCGAACTCAGGTTCTCGGGAAAAAGCGAGTTGCTGGTTTTCTTCGATGACGGCTTCACGACTTATAAGGGCAAGACGAATCCCAAGAGGAGGGAAACGGTTAAATTTGACGAAGAGATCGTTTCGGTGTTTTGCGACGAATCCCGGATTGCGTTCGTTTTCCGGTGCAATGAGGTCGGCCATCGCTACAGGATGGATGTATACAAACATAACGGAAAACAGGTTGAAGCCGAATATGTTGACATCATTTACGATAAGGGCCATTTCAGTGATGGGGAGATTATATTCTGCAATAATAACGAGATGGCGATTTATACCCATAATGGGCACGTCCGGTTCAGCGGATCCCTGGATGAGGGGATGATTTCCAACGTGATAAAGACTGGGAAAAACAGGTATTTTGTCGTGACAGATTCGGAGGCGGAGATTATTAAGCTTAGATAAAGAGGCTCTTCTGCACTTTCGGTAGATGTAAAGAGAAATATTTGTACATTGAA
>JAUMWM010000130.1 GCA_030529705.1 Lachnospiraceae bacterium | reverse complement strand
GCCGCTTCCGGCAAGATCGTCTTCACGGCTGACGAAGCCAAGGAATGGGCAGAGAGAGGCGAGAAGGTCGTCCTTGTCCGCCTTGAGACTTCCCCGGAAGACATCGAAGGCATGAAGGCAGCCCAGGGCATCCTTACCGCCCGCGGCGGCATGACCTCCCACGCAGCCGTCGTTGCCCGCGGCATGGGCAGCTGCTGCGTATCCGGATGCCAGGAACTCATCGTTGACGAGGACAACAAGACCATCAAGCTCGGCGGCCATGAGTACAAGGAAGGCGACATCATCTCCTTCGACGGCTCCACCGGCAACATCTATGACGGCGAGCTCCCGGTCATCGCAGGCTCCATCGATGACGATGATTTCAAGAACATCATGGACTGGGCAGACGAGATTCGCACGCTCAAGGTCCGTACAAATGCCGACACCCCGGCAGACGCGAAGAAAGCTGTCGAGCTCGGCGCAGAAGGCATCGGCCTCTGCCGTACGGAGCATATGTTCTTCGAGGGCAACAGGATTGATTACTTCCGCGACATGATTTGCTCCGATACAGTGGAAGAGAGAGAAGAAGCTCTCGCCAAGATCCTTCCGCTGCAGCAGGGCGACTTTGAGCAGCTCTACGAGGCCCTTGAAGGCAAGCCGGTTACCATCCGCTTCCTGGATCCGCCTCTCCATGAGTTCGTTCCGACGACCGAAGAGGATATCGAGGCGCTTGCGGCTCGCAAGGGCAAGAGCGTACAGGATATCAAGGACATCATCTCCGGCCTCCATGAGTTCAACCCGATGATGGGCCTTAGAGGATGCCGTCTGGCAGTCCTTTATCCGGAAATCGCCATCATGCAGACAAAGGCCGTCATCCGCGCGGCTATCAAGGTCCGCTCCGAGCATCCGGATTGGAAGCTGATTCCGGAAATCATGATCCCGCTTATCGGCGCAAAGCGCGAACTCCGCTATGTCCGCAAGATCGTCAAGGATACTGCTGACGAGGAGATCAGACGTGCAAACATCAAGCTTCAGTACACGATCGGAACCATGATTGAGATTCCGAGAGCCGCCCTGATGGCTGACAATATCGCCAAGGAAGCTGACTTCTTCTGCTTCGGAACAAATGACCTGACCCAGATGATGTTCGGTTACTCCCGCGACGACTCCGGCAAGTTCCTGGAAGCTTACATGAACGCCAAGATCCTCGACAACGATCCGTTCGCAAAACTGGATCAGGCAGGCGTCGGCAAGATCATGAAGATCGCCGTCGAGGGCGGACGCAAGACCAATCCGTATCTCCACTGCGGCATCTGCGGCGAGCACGGCGGCGACCCGGCTTCCATCGAGTTCTGCAACAGCATCGGCCTCGACTATGTATCCTGCTCACCGTTCCGCGTACCGATCGCAAGGCTTGCAGCTGCGCAGGCGGCGATCAAGCAGGCGAAATAATTGAAAATAGATAGTTTATGACATGGGTTTCACTCGATATTCCATAGAAATGAACATCTAAAAGAGTTTACGAAAGGGCTATCACTTGTGTGGTAGCCTTTTTCTCGAACCTTTTGCGGATGGTGTTAGACACTTCAAGGAAACGAAGGAAGGACGTGAGATTATGTGCGAATCGTTTGAGAGATTGGCGGATAAGGTTGCAGAACAGGCAGCGGAGCAGACTAAAATTGATGATATTAGGCATATGATGGATTACTTTAAATGTTCGTTGGAAGAAGCACTTAATGCTCTAAACATCACAGGAAAAAATCGTGCTGTCATAGCAAAGCAACTTCAGAAAACAGTATAAAATATGGATGTAAGACAACGGTAAGACTATCATTTATGTGGTAGTCTTTTTTTACGCCTTGGAGACAGCAGGAAAGGAAATTGAAATGAAAAACTATCCACTCCCCAGAATGCCGACTGGCATTCTGAACAACTGAATATTTAATATGCACACGGCACCTATTGGATTTTATTCGATAGGTGTCTTTTTGCGTTTTAAGGAGAAAGGACAACAGAATACATAGAAATCTAAAAATGGAGATTGTAATGAAAATGAAAAAATGGAAAAGATTGTTTTCCGGCATTCTTGCGGCCATGACAGTCATTTCGTCCTGTACGACAGGAATGGTTATGGCATCGTCCGAAGAGACTGAGGTTGAGGTGGGATATCCTACGCTTGAGGAAATAATTGACCAGCTGGACGAGGACGAGATTGTTCAGCCTGATGATTATGAAGTAACCGTAGGAAGTGATTTGGATATTAGTTTGGACTTCACCAATTTCAATGTACCCAATTGGATGAAGGTGAACATATATTTCGATGGCGCATACAACGAGAAAGGGGAGTATTTCTCAACGGATCATGCTGACAAGTATAAGGCAAACTACCATGTTGAGCCTGTGAGCGGGCATCCGGTATATCAGGTGAGTCGCAATGTTCGTGTGAAGGAGGCAGAAAAACCGAACAAAAGCACATCGAGTAACGATGGAAAGGCGGTAGTTGGGACATCTCCGAACAGTTCTTCTTCATCTGGGGAGGGAGATTCCAAGTCCGATTCAAGTAAAGATGTTGGAGATGGAAGTTCGGATGATGACTCGCAAAATAATGCGGGTGGGGGAGATACATTTATTCCGCCAAGAGATGATGATTCCGAAATGATTTGGGTTGACCAATCGGGTGGAAGTCCTGTTCCAAGAGCCACTGGTAGTTCAGGTGATAAGGGCAGTACCATTGACGCTGACAAATCATCCAAGGCGGGCAATCTATCGGATGACAGTTTAGCAGAGTCTTCCATCTTAGACAAAATCAGAAGCTACTTTGCACCTGATGATGAAACTGCGCAAGAGGAGGCAAAAGAAGAAGCAATAGAAACAGAATCCGCTGAAGAGGAGATTGTCGGTGCTGGACCTAGAATTGATGGCACAGTCGATTGCATCTCCGGCTCATTCGGCTCTGTATACGTAAACCACGTTTATCAGACAGTCGGCAATTCAAACGGCGATGTGATTGTCTACTGCGGCGAAGTAGATATGCATTTCGGTGCAGGAGCGCATTCTAGAGTGAACCTTGTCGGATCGACTTTACAGGGAACAGTCATAACTGAGGAAGAAGCCCTTCGGGTCGGCATTATGCAACACTACTTCTTTTATGTATCGGGTGTCAGCACCGACCAGGCGAGAGGATTAACGCAGAGGGCAGTGTGGGCATTGGCAGTCGGCGACAATTCGCCCAGCGTGAACAACCCGCACTGGCTTGAACAGGCCGGCCTTACATCCGTGTACGAGGCCGGGAAAGCATATGCAGCCGCGAATGCCTCCAAGTATGTGCTGGATGAAGCGTATGGAAGCGTGGAAGTCCTCTTCGAGTTTTCAGGCCTCAAGCTGCAAGGAACGGTCATGGTGGCATTTGAAAAAGTGTCCATAAACGGAGTCGAAATCATGACCCATGCTGACATCAACGATGAAGACCAGACCCTTTATGTGCCGAAAATCTGCACTTCCGCAGCGGAAATGGATACCGCCGCTAAGGAGATGGAGGCATCAGGGGAAAAGATCCTAATCGACCGGGTTTCCTACGAATCCTTGCCAGAGGGACGTTACGTGATGCAGGGGACGCTCATGGACAAATCAACAGGCAAGCCTTTAAGAGGAAATGATGGGAAAAGTGTTCTGTCGTCTGCCATGTTCACGTCAAACGGAAACGCCGGATCGGTCGATATAAAGTTCAGCATCAACGCAGATGAACTGAGCGGGACATCCCTGGTTGTGTTCGAGAGAGCCTTTGCCGCAGACGAGAACGGAAAAGCCATCGGGGAGGCAGTCGCATCCCATGAGGACATAAATGATGCGGACCAGACGGTAGTATTCCCGGCTGTAAGCACGGAACTGCTTGATGATAGGACGGGAAGCCACACGGCTTATGCCACAAACAAAGTGACGCACGTAGACCATGTGCGGTACAGAGGCCTCATTGTCGGGAATGAATATACCGTGAAGGGAACGCTTGTCGATAAGGAAAGCGGCGAGACGATTCTTGACCATGGCCAAGAGGTGACAGCCGTGCTTACGTTCAAGGCGGAAAAGCCGGAGGGCATGGTCGATTTAGTATTTGAATTTGACGCTTCGGCACTTGCCGGCCAATCCGTTGTGGCATTTGAATACTTGTACTCGGAGGACAGGCTGATTGCTTCCCATGCAGACTTGGAGGACGAGGATCAGACCATTCACTATCCGAAGATACGGACGGAACTAAAAAGCAAATCCACTGGTTCCCATATTGTCCTGGCAGATGCGACCATCGTCCTCGTGGATACCGTCACGTATGAAAACCTCATTGTCGGGAAGACATATAACGTGGATGGGGTCCTCATGGATAAGGAGACGGGCGAGGAATTCAAGGTCAACAACGAGTCAGTCCGAGCGACAACGGAGTTTACGCCGACAGAAGCAAATGGAACGGTTGAGTTGGAATTTAAGGTAAATGGCCTGTCAATCGCCGGTAGGCCAGTCGTGGCATTCGAAGTGCTTTTCGATGGGGGGAAAGAGGTTGCAATCCATGCGGATATTCACGATGAAGCTCAGACCGTCTACATCCCTTCGGTTTCAACGGAACTAAAGAACAAGGAATCGGGCGGGCATTCGGCAGAACCGGCCAATCCGAGGACATTTGTTGACACGGTGAGCTATAAAGGCTTGATGCCAGGAGAGAAATATACCACAAGCGGAGTCCTGATGGATAAAGCGACAAATAAAATGCTAGTTATAGGCGGCAAGGAGGCCATGGCAGCGAAGACGTTCACGGCTGATAAGGAGAGGGGGACCATTGAACTGGAGTTCAAGATTGATTGCTCGGCACTCAGCGGAAAAGGCGTTGTGGCATTCGAATACCTTTACCAGGACGGCGAACTGATTGCCTACCATACGGACATCAACGATGCATCCCAGACTGTCAGCATCAAGAAGCCGACCAGCACACCTACGCCGACTCCAAAGAGCGGAACACCGACGCCGAAGAATACCACGCCGACCGCAGCGAGGACGGCCAATCCATCAACGTCCGGCGGCACAACGGTATCCCGTTCCAACCCTGTAAAGACGGGCGACACGCAGAACGTGATACTCCCGACCGCGCTTCTTCTAGGCGCTGTATGTGTAATCGGAGGAATCATGCTGGTCAAGAAGAAAAAGGGATTCTGATTGGAATAGTATCATACGGTTTTTCGAGAAAAAGATTCGTGAGAAAGGGTGGAGGCCGACACATATCCCTCAGCCCTTCTTGATAAATTCGGTCATGAATACAATAAGGGCGCAGCCCGGAAAGGAACAATGATGGAAGATACGATGATGGAAAAGATTATTGGCAATTACGATTTCGAGCGCAAGCAGAAGCCTTCTCGGAGGATCTCCGAATATTGGAAGGCCTTTGAAAAGAAGATGGCCGGGAAAGACTCACACAAGGCAACAGCAAAGAATGGAGGGAAAGAATAATGGAGCAGTTCACGAAAGAACAGTTTTGCGATTATGTGAAGGATCATGTTTTGGGATTTCTACCTCCGTCATTTGAGGGGGCAGAAATCGAACTCAAAGTAATCACAAAGGCAAATGATATCAAGCTGACCGGTATGCTCATTCGGCGCGAGGGGGAAGCCATAGTCCCGAACATCTACCTCGAGTCCTATTATGACAAGTATAAGAGCGGGGAGGATCTTGATAAGCTGGTAGGGGACGTCGCAGATACAAGAATTGAGTATAACAGAGACAGCATTTCGATAAGCCCTGAGATGCTGAAGGACTATGAGTTCGTGAGACCGTATCTTCAGATCCGGCTCTGTGACCCGGAAACCAATAAAGACAGGCTGAGCGGACTCGTATCAACCCCTGTAGGGGATTACGCTGCCACCTATATCGTAAAGCTGGAAAACGAGACAGAAAATCTCGGAACTCTATCGGTAACTCCGGAATTAATGGAAATATGGGGCGTGACAGCTGAGGAACTCCATGCGGATGCGCTGGCTGCCGATGTAGCAAGGACTCCTGCTCTGAACTCGGTAACGGACCTACTGATGGAATATAGGGACGGCAGTAAAGCTGCAAATCTCCTGAAAGGCGAAACTCCGAAAAACGTCAATCCATTTGCATTCCTGGGAGGTGAAATCCCGACATTTGACAGTTCTTCTGCATTGGCCCTCTATTGCCTGTCAGTGGATGATAAGGCATACGGCGCATCCCTTCTTGCAAATGAAAGCATCCTGCAGCAAGTCGGTGAAGCCTTGGGGGAAAATTATTTTGTGCTTCCTTCATCTATCCATAAACTGATGATTGTTCCTGAGTCAAATGGCGCATCCGCAGCAGATTTAGTTGACATGGTTACGTCGATTAATGAAACGGAAGTACTGCCAGAGGAGGTACTCTCGAACAAGGTGCATTATTATGACAGGGAAACGGGCGTTCTTGTCAATGCCGTAAAGAGAGAGAAGGATTTGGAGACGAAGCGGGATGCAGAGCGTCCGAGCCTTTCTGAGCAGCTTTCCCAGAAGAAGGAGGAGGTCAGGAACAGGCCGCCAAAACCCTCCCATGTGAAACCCAGGGACGAAGTGTCGCTTTGATGACGGAGCGTTAATATGGGCTTTTTATCAGGGGCGTCAGGAGCAATAGAGGCACTGATGAGGGAAGGACCGGACGCACAGCACATTGACAGGGGAATTGACGGCAGTTTTGAAGAATGCCGGTCATGCAGGTATCTTATGATGGACGGGACATGCTTCTTCGGAACATGTCCCTACGATGTTTCAAAGGGCAACGTAATGACTTTTTCCGGCTTACAGCCAGGACGCAGATAGCGAGGGTAGAGGGAGAAAGATTCCCCTCTGCCATTTGAACTTTTGGGGAGAGAAAGGACATAAACAGGTGGAGTTATGAGCATTTACCGAGTGGTGAAAACAGGAATTATACGACGATGTGCAATTATCATTTGCGGGATAAAAATCTGAGCCTGAAGGCCATCGGCCTTCTCTCGATATTCCTCAGCCTTCCGGAGGACTGGAAATTCAGCGTCAGGGGGACGGCTGCGATTATCAAGGATGGAAAAGCATCTGTTGAACGGGCAATGAAGGAATTGAAGGAGGCCGGATACCTCGAGACTAGACAGCTTCGGGACGGGAAAGGGAAGCTTGGTCAAATGATGTACATCATCTATGAGATGCCACGGGAAATGCAGAAATCTGATGATTATAAGGCTGTTGATTATTACGTTGCGGAGGAAGGGGCAGATATTGAACCCTCCAAAGTGGAAAACCCATATCCCAAAATTCGGGATACGGATGGTCGGGGGACGGAAAACCCGCATCCCGAAAATCGGGATACGGATGATC
>JAUMWM010000129.1 GCA_030529705.1 Lachnospiraceae bacterium | reverse complement strand
AGTTGTATTTTCTTACAATTTGTAAGGGAATGTTATTGTTCATACATCCGAGAGCATCCTTGTCATCCTGAGCGTAGCGAAGGATCTTTCACCTTCTACAGCGGTTTTATGTAAAAGATCCTTCGCTGCGCTCAGGATGACAAGGGCGAAGTAATGAATCGCAACCTCATTTACGCTCCGCTACTCTTTGGCAGCCCCTCTGCCAACTGCCCGAGCACCGCCATGACGTCGTCCGTCCTATACCCCCGGCCGCTAAGGAAAGCGGCAAGCTTCCGATAAGCCTTCGGATCAGTCCTGTCCATCTTAGAGAGCTTCTTCTCTGCCAGAACTCGGATTGCGGGCCTCTCGTCCCATTCCCCCGCTTCTTCAAAGGCTTCTGCAATCAGAGCCTGCGACAAGCCTTTCTTTGCAAGGTCATACTTAAGACGGGCCCGGCTCTTCTTTTCCCGATAATACAGGATATAGCGCACCGCATATTTCCCATCATCCAGATAGCCGAACCCTCTTACATAGTCCATCGCGCCCATGATTGCTTCATCGCTGTAACCGGTCTTTTTCAGCTTGTCATAGAGCTGCTTCTCCGTCTTGTCGCAGTCCGCAAGGATATACAGCGCCCGCTTCTTCGCCCTGGTTAGTTCTTCCATATCAGCTTAAATCATCCGATAAAGCGATGCTGCCATCTGCTTCCTGCATGCCATCCGCCTGTGCAGATGCATCTGAGGGCAATCCATACGCCATGCGGACCTTCTGCTCCACCTCATACATGATCTCGGGATTCCTCTCAAGATAGGCTTTGGCATTTTCCCGGCCTTGCCCGATTTTTTCGTTATTGTAGGAAAACCAGGCTCCGCTCTTTTCCACGATGTCGTTATTGACTGCAAGATCAAGAATGTCTCCGGATTTGGAAATTCCCCTTCCGAACATGATGTCAAACTGGGCTTCCTTGAATGGCGGAGCGACTTTGTTCTTGACTACTTTGATCCTCGTCCTGTTCCCGGTAACCTCGCCCCCGGCTTTCAGGGTTTCCGTCCTTCTGACATCCATGCGAACAGAGGCATAAAACTTGAGGGCGCGGCCTCCCGTCGTCGTCTCGGGATTCCCAAACATGACGCCGATTTTCTCGCGAAGCTGGTTGATGAAGATAACTATGCACTTCGTCTTGCTGACTGTAGCCGTGAGCTTCCTTAGAGCCTGGCTCATGAGCCTTGCCTGGAGGCCCACATGGGAATCGCCCATCTCGCCATCGATCTCGGCCTGCGGCGTAAGGGCGGCCACCGAGTCAACAACGATAATGTCAATCGCGCCCGACCGAACCATGGTTTCGGTTATCTCAAGAGCCTGCTCCCCTGAATCCGGCTGGGAAATATACAGGTTGTCAATATCCACCCCGATATTTTTAGCGTATACAGGGTCAAGCGCATGTTCAGCATCAACGAAGCCGGCTATCCCGCCCCTTTTCTGAACCTCCGATACCATATGCAGCGCAACCGTAGTCTTGCCGCTTGATTCCGGTCCATAGATTTCTATAATGCGCCCCTTCGGGATGCCTCCAAGGCCGAGCGCTATGTCAAGAGACAGGGAACCTGTCGGAACAACCTCCACATTCATATTCGCCTGAGACTCGCCAAGCTTCATCACTGCGCCTTTACCGAATTCTTTTTCCAGATGGCCGATTGCCGCCTCGAGGGCGCGTTCCTTGTCAGAGCGGCTGTTTTCTGCATTCATTGTATTCTTCTGATTTTTCAAAATATTTTCTCCTTTATTCTTTTGCGAACACTCGTTCGCACATCTATAGTTACAATACTACGCAAAGAGCACATTGTCAACGAATTTTTTCAAAAAAACGAAAATATGTTCTAACCTTGGTTACTGTTCACAATCCGATAGCGTCCTTGCCATCCTGAGCATATGACAAGGTCTTTTCCATCTACAGCGGCTTTATGTAAAAGATCCTTCGCTACGCTCAGGATGACACCCAATATACAACGGGTACAGACGATTATGGTGTGGAAACGTGAACAATAACCTTTCCTCGTTGTTTTTCACGCCACGGGGGCGCTGTGCATTTTATGATAACAAATCAATGAAGATCGGCAGAAGATAATCTGCCGGAATCCGGAGAAACCGGATATAGAGGGTAAGGATTCTGACATAAACGAATGCCCTGCAAGCTGAGTCATTTATTTATGGAGGAAGCCTAAGTTTAGGAATGGAACTGCCGCAACCTATGCGGCAGTTCCGAAAAGCTACGAAAAATGATTGCCTAATCTTTTATGATCGGATGGATAATCAGCCAATCAGCCAGTCATACAGTTCCTGATACTGGAGAGCGGAATTCTCCCAGGAGAAATCTTCCTTCATGGCGCGGACGACCATCTTGTCCCACTCCGACCTGTCATCATAGAAGATTTTCTCAGCATAACGGACCGTTCCCATCATCTCATGCGCATTATAGTTCGTGAAGGAGAAGCCGGTTCCGGTGCCCTCATATTCGTTGTACGGAATGACCGTATCTTTCAGGCCGCCCGTCTCGCGGACGATCGGAAGGCAGCCGTAGCGGAGGGAGATGAGCTGTGAAAGCCCGCACGGCTCGAACTGGGACGGCATGAGGAACGCATCGCTGGAAGCATAAATCTTATGGGCAAGCGCCTCGTTGAAGTAAATCTGGGCAGAAACCCTGCCGCCATATTTCCACTCGAAATGGCGGAACATATTCTCATACCTCTCCTCGCCCGTACCAAGGATGACGAACTGGACGGCATCCTGGCAAAGCTCATCCATGACATAGGCAATGAGGTCAAAGCCCTTCTGGTCTGTCAGACGGGAGACGATGCCGATCAGCATGGCGTCCGGATCGACATTGAGGCCGAGTTCTTTCTGCAAAGCTACCTTGTTCTCGGTTTTCTTTTCCTTGACGTCCTTTATCGTATAGTTTGCTTCAATAAGCGGGTCTTTGCTCGGATCCCATGCTACATAGTCGATACCATTCACGATGCCGCGGAGATCATTCTGACGGGCCCTCATAAGGCCGTCAAGGCCTTCGCCGTAATACGGCATCTTGATTTCTTCAGCATATGTCTTGGAAACGGTCGTGATGGCATTTGCATAAACAAGGCCGCCCTTTAACATATTGGCGTCACGATTGAATTCCATCTTATCCGGCGTGAAATAGTAATCCGGCAGACCGACGATATCTTTCATCGTCTTGACGTCCCATACGCCCTGGAACTTCAGGTTATGGATTGTCATGATGGACTTGATGCCGCGGAAGAACTCATTTGCCTGGAATGCGTCATTCAGATAAACCGGGATGAGGCCCGTCTGCCAGTCGTGGCAGTGGATAATGTCGGGACGGAACTCGATGGAAGGCAGAATAGAAAGAGCTGCCTTGCTGAAGAATGCGAAACGGCCGATATCATAAGGCATTCCCGCATACGGCTTGTCGCAGGTGAAGAAATCCTGATTGTCGATGAAATAGAAGTGAACGCCGTCATACACGCACTCCATCACGCCGACATAATAGCTGTTCCAATTGAAGTCCATGTAAAAATGCGTTTTGTATTCCAGCATGTCTTTCCATTTCTGGTGCATGCAGGAGTACATCGGAAGGATAACCCTGCAGTCATAATATTTCTTGTCAAGACACTTCGGAAGAGACCCGACAACGTCTGCAAGACCGCCGGTCTTAATGAACGGCACAACCTCTGATGCTACAAAAAGTATGTTTTTCATCTTTTCTCCAACCTCCCTGGTTGTTAATAATGCATATAAGTTATTCCTATTATAAAACACTTTTTCGACAAAATCTACTATGAATTGTGCATATTTACGCTTTTTTTCGTGTTTTTTTACAATGGCTTTGTCGAAAATTCTGCCTCGTGGCTGCAAACTTATGGCAACGAGTCTTTGTACTCCCTGCACATCTCCTGCATCTCCCTGGCGGAGTTCTGCGTATTCAGGGTAATCTCCGCGCCGCCAATCAGCCTCGCCAGCTCGTCTATAGATTCCGCATCGCTGAGGGCCTCTATGCGCGTGATCGCCGCCGTGTCGGTGACATCCTTCGTGATGCCGTAATGCGTGTCCGCCATCGCCGCAATCTGCGGAAGATGGGTGATGCAGATAACCTGCCTCCCCTGGGAAATCACCGCCATCTTCTCTGCGACTTTCTGGGCCGTCCTTCCCGAAATTCCGGTATCGACCTCATCGAAAATCAGGGTGTCTGTCTTGTCCTCCTTAGCGAACATCGTCTTGATGCCGAGCATGATCCTGGAAAGCTCGCCGCCGGATACCACCCTGCCTAGCGGCTTCGGGCTTTCGCCCGGATTTGTCGCAATCATATATTCCACCGCATCGCTGCCCTTCTCCGAATATGTCGATTTGTGGAACGCGATGTCGAAATCCGCCCTGGCGAAATTCAGGTCCAGAAGCTGCTCTCTTACTTCTTTTGCAAATGCAATGGCCGCCTCTTTCCTGGTCATCGAGAGGGCATCGCACGCCCCCGACAGGTCTTTCTCAGCCGTCTCGTACTCCCTGACAAGCCTTTTTCTCCCCTCCTCATAATCCATGAGGCCCGCGAGTTCTTCCTTCTTGGCATCGAGCAAATCCAAGACGGCGTCAATCGTGCGGCCATATTTGGCTTTAAGATGATTGACCGTATTGAGGCGTTCTTCGCACTCCGCAAATTCCTCATCCGCAAAACTGAGGCTGCCCAGATAATCAGCCAGGTCGCGGTTGAAATCGTTGAGCAAATCCTCAATTTCCGTGAGCCGGCTGCTAAGTTCCCCTATTTGCTCGTCGTATTCGCTGACGCTATCCAGAAGTCCCGCCGCCCGGCCGATGGTCTCTCCCGCGCTTTCGGCATTGTCATAACCCGTCAGTTCGTGGGCATTGCCGGCGGCAACGACGATTTTCCGCGCATTTGCCAATTTCCTGTAGTTTTTCTCAAGCTCCTCGTCTTCACCCGCCCGGAGATTGGCATCTTCAATCTCGTTAATCTCGAATTCCAGAAAAGAAATCCTGCGCAGGCGTTCTTCCTCGCTCAGTTCCTCTTTCCCCATCTTATGCCTTAGCGCGGCAAACTTACGGTATTTTTCAGCCACGTCATCTCGAAGGCTTTGCAGCTTTTCCCCGCCGAATGCATCCAAGAGTTCGAGTTGGTGCTCGCTCCGAAGCAGTTTCTGATGTTCGCTCTGCCCATGGATGTCAAGAAGGAGCGATGCGCATTCCCGCACTTCGGCTGCGGGACGCGTCTCTCCATTGATCCGGCTGATACTCCGGTTTCCCTGTATCTTTCTGGAAATGAAGATGACGCCTTCCTCCTCCGGAGTCACCCCGATTTTTTCAAGCAATCCCAGCGTCTCCGGATCATTAATTTCAAATACAAGCTCGACGAGCCCATAGGGCGCATCATCCCGGACAAGGCTCCGCTGCGCTTTTCCGCCGAGCGCCATCGTGATGGAATCGATGATGATGGATTTTCCTGCGCCGGTCTCGCCGGTCAGAATGTTCAGCCCTTCCGCGAAATCGACGTCAATTTCGCGGATGAGGGCTAGATTTTTAATGTGCAGATTCCTAAGCATGCTTCCTCCTGTTAGAAATTCGCAGAACGTGGACGTTCCTTAATGTCCCCTCCCCTTGTTACAGAGCCGCGATTGCGTTCAGACGCTCAATGATTTCAGGCGCCGCCTCCGGCGTCCGCACGGCCGCCATGACCGTGTCATCCCCTCCGATGCATCCCAAGACTTCCGGCCAGTCCAGGCTGTCAATCGCGGCAGCGGCGGCCATGGCCATGCCTGAAACAGTGTGGACCACCAGGATATTTCCGGCGCACTCCGCCGAGACAAATGCGTCCCGAAGCGCCCTCACATATTTCAAATCCAGCGCCCTGCCCGCCCTGGAATCGAAGGCAGAATCTAAGGCGGGCCTTTGCACTCCGTCCTCCCCAGAAAGCATTGGATGACCGGCATATTCCTTTCCGGCAGAATCCGAAGAAAGCCTCAGCTTTCCGTCCTCCTGGGAATGAATCGGATGACTAGCGTATTCCTTTCCGGCAGGATGCGGGGCATATCTCAGCTTTCCGTCCTCCGTGATAATTTTCCCGAGACGGAGCTGCCTGATGTCCCTCGACACGGTCGCCTGCGTCACGTCAAATCCCGCTTCCCGCAGCCTGGCCGCCAGATCCTCCTGCGTCTCAATCTCATATTCATTTATGATATCGAGTATCTTTTCATGTCTTGCATTTTTCATATATACGTCCGATCGCTATCTATCATAGTTATAACTTATCCAAGAAGGACTGTTTTTTCACCGTTCTTTACTGTCGTACCGAATCGCTTGCGGGTCTAATTGGCTGTTCATCGATTTGCCGGAATACCTGTCATCCTGAGCGTCAGCGAAGGATCTTGTACGTAAAGAATACGCTCATGGTGAAAATGATACGCCAACCACCGTGGTTATGAGCGTTAGTTGCCCGTCATCTTCTTCCGAAGAACTTCAAGAAAACTTATGTCGCTGATCTTAATAATATTTGTCTGCTTTTCAGACCTCTCCACGATTACCCTATCGCCCGCGTCCACGGAGATGTAGGCACCTCCGTCAAACGATACATTTGCCTCGGCAATTCCAGACACATTCCCCTGGCCGATCTCGACCGTAATCCGGTCGTCCCGCTGGAACACGATGCTCCTGGTATTCAGCGTATGCGGCGAGATGGCCGTCATGAGAATGATTTCCGCTTCCGGGGAGACAATCGGACCGCCGGCGGAGAGGCTGTAGCCGGTCGAGCCCGTGGCCGTTGAAAGGATGATGCCGTCAGCCTTGTAGGAATTCAGATATGCGTCATTCACATGATTCATAAAATTCACGACCCGAAGATGCCCCTGCCTGACGATGACGACGTCATTCAGGGCGATATCGCTGGCGATTATTTCATCGTTGTGAATGATCGTACCCTGGAGCATCATTCTCTTTTCTATGGAAAAACGGTCGTTCAGCAGGCAGTCCATGGCTTTCTCCGCGCCACCCCGGTCTACCTCGGCAAGATAGCCAAGGGTTCCCAGGTTAATGCCGAGAAGCGGAATCTGCCTGTCAACGACTTTTTTTGCAGCCCGAAGCAGCGTGCCGTCGCCGCCCAGGACGATCACGCAATCCACGTCCTCCGTAATCTCATTTCCATCATCGCTGACAAAGCACTCGGCTCCTCTCGCCGCAAGATATCTGTACACCCGTTTCGTGAAGGTTCCCCTCTTATCTTTGTCCGTGTTGCGAAGAATCGTAAATCGTTTCATACTCCACCCTCTAGTTTCGCCCGCGGGGACGGTCCTTTTGGGCCGAAAATTTTTGACCCAAAAGGACCGTCCCCGCGGG
>JAUMWM010000128.1 GCA_030529705.1 Lachnospiraceae bacterium | reverse complement strand
CCCGCGGGGACGGTCCTTTTGGGTCGAAAAAATTCGACCCAAAAGGACCGTCCCCGCGGACCGAAATTCTTAGTTCGGATCGGCAGATGCAACGACGCGTCCCATGTCACGCGCATCCTTCGGGCAGTCCTTGATGGAGAAGCTTATGCGGCCCATCTTGTCCTTGCCGAGGCAGATTGCCCTCACGATATCGCCAATCTGCAGGACGTCCTCCACGCGGTTGATGCGCGTATTGGCAATCTTCGAGATGTGGACCATGGCCTCCTTGCCAGGAGCGAACTCGAGGAAAGCGCCGAATTCCTTGATGGAAACGACCTTGCCGGTGAGGATCATGCCCTTCTCGAATTCCGTCGTGATGATGCGGATCGTCTCGATAGCCTGATCCATCTTGTCCATGTCGCGGCCGCAAATGGATACGGAGCCGTCTTCCTCGATGTCAATCGAAACATCGTAGGCAGCGATAATCGCATTGATATTCTTGCCCTTCTGGCCGACGACGTCGCCAATCTTTTCCGGATCAATCTTGATCTGGACAATCTTCGGCGCCCACTTGGAGACGGACGCGCGGGGTGCGGCGATGACGGGTTCCATGACATTTGTCAGGATATACTCGCGGGCTTCATGGGTATTGCGGATTGCCTCCTCCACGATCTGGCGGGTAAGTCCATGAATCTTGATGTCCATCTGGATGGCGGTTATGCCGTCATGCGTACCGGCAACCTTGAAATCCATGTCGCCGAAGAAATCCTCGAGGCCCTGGATATCCGTGAGGACGATGTAATCGTCATCCGTCTCGCCCGTGACAAGGCCGCAGGAAATGCCGGCAACGGATTTTTTAATCGGAACGCCCGCCGCCATGAGTGCCATGGAGGAAGCGCAGACCGATGCCTGGGAAGTAGACCCGTTCGATTCAAATGTCTCGGAGACCGCGCGAATCGCATACGGAAACTCTTCCTTGGAAGGAAGCATCGGGACGAGGGCCTTCTCGGCAAGCGCGCCGTGGCCGATTTCCCGGCGTCCCGGACCTCTGGAGGGCTTTGTCTCGCCGACCGAATAGGACGGGAAATTGTACTGATGCATATATCTGGCCTCCGTAATGTACGGATCAAGGCCCTCGATGCGCTGGGCATCGGAGAGCGGAGCCAGTGTGACGACGTCGCAGATCTGCGTCTGCCCGCGCGTGAACATGGCGGACCCGTGCGCCCTCGGAATCAGATCGATTTCAGCAGCAAGCGGACGGATTTCTTTCAGCGCACGGCCGTCCGGACGCTTCTTGTCCACAAGGATCATCTTCCGGACCGTCTTCTTCTCATACTGGTACAGGGCATCGCCTATCAGAGCCATCCACTCTTCGTTGTCACCGTATTTTTCTTCAAATGCAGCCCGGACCGCAGCCACATTTTCCTCTCTCGTCTGCTTGTCGTCCGTAAAGACAGCCTTCTCCATCTCTTCCGGCGGGCAAATTTCATAAAGCGCATTATTCAGTTCCTGCGGAATCTCGTAATGCACATAGTCATGTTTTTCCTTGCCGACCTCGGCGATGATCTTATCGAAGAAAGCAATGATTTCCTTATTGACCTCGTCGCACTTGTAGATGGCTTCAATCATCTTCTCGTCCGAGATTTCATTTGCCCCGGCCTCGATCATGATGACCTTTTCCCTCGTCGATGCGACCGTGAGGGCAAGCTCCGATTTCTGTTTCTGCTCATAGCCCGGATTGATGACGAAATTGCCGTCAATGAGGCCAAGCTGCGTCATCGCGCATGGACCGTCGAACGGAATGTCCGAGATGCTGGTCGCAAGCGCAGAACCGAGCATGGCGACGACTTCCGGATCGCATTCCGGGTCTACGGACATTACGAGGTTGTTCAGCGTAACGTCATTCCTGTAGTCCTTCGGGAACAGGGGGCGCATCGGCCGGTCGATGACGCGGCTGGTCAGAACGGCATGCGTGCTGGCCTTGCCTTCCCGTTTGTTGAAGCCGCCCGGGATCTTGCCTACTGCGTACATTTTCTCCTCGAACTCTACAGAAAGCGGGAAGAAGTCAATGCCCTCCCTCGGCGCTTTGGAAGCCGTGGCAGTGGAGAGAACGACGGTATCTCCGTAGTGCATGAAGCAGCAGCCATTTGCCTGCTTCCCAACCCTGCCGATGTCGATCGTGAGCGTCTTGCCGCCCAGTTCCATTGAATAACTTTTATAATCTCCCATTCTTCTCCTTCTGGCCGATTGGCCTAAAAATAATAATAAGTAATTACGATGATTCAAGAAATCACGTAAAACAGGGGCAGGAAATCCTGCCCCGCATAAGCAATTACTTTCTCAGACCAAGCCTCTCGATAAGGGTACGATAACGGTTGATGTCCTTCTTCTTCAGATAAGAAAGAAGGCTCCTTCTGGCACCGACCATCTTGAGAAGTCCTCTGTTGGAGTGGAAATCTTTCGGATTCCTCTTCATATGCTCCGTGAGGGACCTGATGTTGGCCGTGAGAAGGGCTACCTGGACTTCCGGCGAACCCGTGTCGCCTTCCGTGCGGCCGTACTCGGCTATGATTGACTGCTTCTGCTCTTTCGTAATCATCTGTGTTTCCTCCTTGTAAAATATTAATTTTCCTGCCTCCCATCAAGCGGCGGTTGGAGATTCCGTCCACCGGGTGGGGGTGAGTAGCTTTCGCAACGCATGTTAGTATAGCATGGAGAATTTCCGCTAGTCAAGTTCTATTTTTAATCACAAAGCGACCATGGCGGCAATAGTATACTGTTCACACTTCTGCACAAAATCGCCTGTTTTTGCGGCAATTGGGGTGTCATCCTGAGCGTAAGCGAAGGATCTTTTACATAAAGCCGCTGCAGATGGTAAAAGATCCTTCGCTTACGCTCAGGATGACAAGGGCAGTACATGAGGTGTGAACAGTAACGGCAATAGTATACTGTTCACACTTCTGCATTGAAACCGTCTATATTGGTGATAAAATGGGCGTCATCCTGAACGTAGCGAAGGATCTTTTATTTAAAGACGCTGCAGATGGTAAAAGATCCTTCGCTACGCTCAGGATGACACAAGAGAAGGATCTCTGTTGTATTGCAACAGGAAAAGCGAGAGTTTTAAAAACTGTGCTTTTCAAAAAAATGCAACCCCGCCTTCCGGTCCACCGATATCTGCTCCCTTAGCTCCTCAACCGTGGAAAACTTCATCTCCGGCCTCGAGAAATGCAGAAGCTCCACTTTCTGTTTCTGTCCGTAAAGGTCAGCCCCTTCCTCGCAGTCATACAGATATGTCTCGACTCCGAGAAAATGCCCGTCAACCGTCGGCTTTGTTCCGATATTTGTCACGCCGTTATAAACCCTGTCCCCAATCTCCGTCCGAACGAAGTACACCCCATTAGGCGGAAGCCTCTTCGACCCGTCCGGAATCAGGTTCGTCGTGGGAAAGCCTATCCTCCTTCCGATCCGCCTTCCATGAATTACCGGACCTTCCACGAAATAGTCGTAGCCCAGCAGGCGGTTCACCGTCTCCATGTCCCCTCTATCCAGGGCCTCCCTTATCCTCGAGCTGGACACGCGGCTGTCCCCATCCTTAACCTTGGGGACCGTTTCAACGGAAAAACCGTACTCCTCCCCCATCTTGCGGAGAAGGCTGACATCGCCGCGCCTTCCGTAGCCGAACCGGTAATCATCACCAACGACCAGATGGCGGGCGTGCATTTGTCCTACCAGTACATCTTTGACAAATGCCTCCGCCTCCATGGTTATAATCTGCGGGACAAATGGACACTCAACGAGTATATCAACCCCCATCCGCTCCACCAGTTCCCTGCGTTCAGGCACGGTGAGCAGCATGAAGTTCCCAATCATAAAAGAAAACAGGACGGTGTAAAGCGCCTGCCCGTTCATTTGGCCAGATGCGGCATAGTCCCGCGCCCGGCAGATCAGGGCTTGATGGCCTCTGTGCACGCCGTCAAATTTACCGAGCGTGATGACGGTTCTGCCCTCTACCGAAAAATCAAATGTATCCTTGATTATTTCCATGGAGCCTCCTCATTCATGCGCGGCGGCGGACTGTAAAAGATTCTGAGAGGAGAGTACTTTTCACCACATTTGCCATAAACCCCGATGAACTCGCCTGACGAAGAATAGACGAGTACCTCCCCATCCTCTGTCGGCATGTCAGGAATCCTCCCCTCTTTCAGATAGAACTTGTTTCCGTTATAAACGGCTTTGTCAATGCCGGAGGGGACGGTCAGGGAAGGCCGCCCCGGGAAAAAGTTCTGAATCGGGTACACGAAGCTGTACTCTGCCCTGCCCTCGGCATCTTCAAATGCCTTAAGCCTGGCTATCTCCGCCAAAGTTCTTGCCTCAGATAAATCAAACTGCCTGACCCTCGTGCGGAGGAGGGAAGCCATGCAGCCTCCGCACCCGAGCTTTCGCCCGACGTCCTCGCACAGCGTTCGTATATACGCCCCCTTGGAACAGGTTACGCGGAATCTGACGGAGGGGGGTTCATTTGCAAGAATAACAATGTCTGTAAATTCCACTTCCCGCGGAGTCCTGTCAACCACTTTTCCCTTCCTGGCCAGGTCCACAAGCTTTTTCCCGCCGATTTTGATGGCGGAATACATCGGCGGCACTTGATACTGCTTCCCTCCAAATGAAAGAAGCGCCTCACGCACCTCCTCCCGGCCAACGCGCACTTCATGCTCTTCCAGAACCGTTCCGGAAATATCCTGCGTATCCGTGACCCGCCCCAACAGCAGCTCGGCTTCATAAGTCTTCGTCCCGTCGCTCAGGTCGTCCACCAGCTTAGTGGCTTTCCCGATACACACGACGAGCACGCCCTCCGCATCCGGGTCCAATGTTCCCGTGTGACCGATTTTTTTCTGCCCGAAAATCCGCCTGAGCCTGGCAACCACGTCAAAAGAGGTCATCCCCTTCTCTTTTCGGACAACAATAACACCATTGACCATCCTATACCCCCCTTCAGCCCGTGGGTTCAGCCCATGGGGACGGTCCTTTTGGACCAAAAATTTTTGGCCCAAAAGGACCGTCCCCGCGGGCCGAAAAAACTCGACCCGCGAGCCGCTCACGAAACCCCAAGTTCAGCCATGATAGCCGCAACAATCACACGTTCGGCATAGTCGACATCTCCCTCTATCGTGCAGCCCGCCGCGCGGACATGCCCGCCGCCGCCAAACTTCCCGGCTACATTCGCCACGTTCAGGACATTGTTGCTGCGAAGCGAGACCTTGAATTCGTTTTCATCGGTCTGGTAGACAAATACCGCAGCCTCCACGCCCTTCGTAAGCCTGAGCTGGGCCACGATCATATCCAGATCCTTCTTCGTAGCGCCGAACTGATCCATCTCTTCATACGTGATGCTGCCGGCGACAATCAATCCGTCCCCGTACATCCTGCATCCCTCAAGCACGTGACCCATGACGCGGTTCTGCACATATGTCCTGGTATTGAAGGAGTTGTCAATAATCGAACTGAAATCGATTCCCTTGCGAAGCAAAGCTGCGGCGGCCTCCAGCGTTTCCGGACGGGTATTCTTGTACTGGAAGACCCCGGAATCATGAATCATCCCCGTATAGAGCGCCTCGGCGATTCCTAAGTCAATTTTCCCCTCTTCCATCATATAGAAGAGCACCTCCGCGCAGGAACTGACATCCGGAACCAAAACTGTCTCTTCTGCAAATCCGGTATTGCTCACATGGTGATCTATGCAGAGCGTACGACCGGCCTCCTCAAAGAGTTCTCCCGCCAATCCGATTCGGTCAAATGAACTCACATCGCAAGTCACAAACAAATCTACCTTCTGTGCCGCGGGCTTTTCAAAAATAGCCCTAATCGGCTTCACGAGAAACATGAGATCCTCCTTCGGCTGTTCCAGATACAGCTTCACGCTGATATCCGGAAAATGCTTCTGAATATATAGAAAAAGCGCAGTTACGGAGCCCACGCAATCCCCATCCGGATTGACGTGTCCGGCAATCGCAACCGTGCGGATTTCATTTGTAAAAAAATCATCGATATTCTTTTTCATACTCTCCGTACCTCCCTGTCATTCTGAGCGATAGCGAAGTAGCTTTATGTAAAAGATCCTTCGCTACGCTCAGGATGACACCCAATACACCATGGGTACAGACGTTTTGGTGTTAAAGAGTGAACGCAAATTTCATAGTACCACGCCATCCATGCATATCGAAAGAATCGCAGGGGAAGGAACGCCCCTCCCCTGCGACTTCACTTAGCTAAGAATGTCGGTTTTTCTGACGTTCTCTCCTGCCGTACCGAGCCGCCGCTTACGGATCAAATTGGCTCCTCTAAGGCTCCATGCGCCTGAACCGAAATACCGTGCCGCATTCAACCGAACCACGTCTGCCTTCTTATGAACGGCTGGAATTCTCCTCATCCCTCCGAATCACCTCGTCAATCTTCCGGGACATCTCCACGCCCCGCTCGATCGACATATCCTCTTTAAACGTTATTTCGGGCGTGTTGCGCATGTTCAGCGAATGTGCAAGCTCCCTGCGAATATATCCTGCCGCACTGCGAAGGCCCTCCATCGTGTCTTTCCGTTCTTTTTCATCACCAAGCACGCTGATGTAAGCCTTGCACGTCTTAAGATCCGTTGCAACGATAACCTCCGTGACCGTCGTCATCATGGCAATTCTAGGATCCTTCAGTTCGCGGATGATTCGGGAAATCTCATGCTGCACTTCTTCATTCACCCGAAGGTTTTTCATACTGTTTTTTCTCATACTCTCGGAACCTTTCGTCTGATATCAGGGTCCCCCTTACTTTTTCATCTTGCCGTCTTCAAATCCACAGCCTATCCTTATGTCCTCGGAACCTCGACCATGGTGTAAGCCTCGACCGTATCCTCGACCTCGAAGTCGCCGAAGTCCTTGAAAACGAAGCCGCACTCGAAGCCCTCGCGGACTTCCTTGACATCGTCCTTGAACCTCTTAAGGGAAGCAAGGGATCCCTCATACAGCTTCTCTTCTCCGCGGAAGACGCGAACGCTGCAATTCCGCTGGAAGACGCCGTCCTTGACATACGCGCCCGCGATATTTCCAACGCCGGAAGCCTTGAAAATCTGCCTGATTTCGGCATGCCCGAGAATCTTCTCCTCGTAGACGGCGGCGCGCATCCCGCTTATGGCCCTCTCGACGTCCTCTATTGCCTCGTAAATAACGCTGTAGAGATGGACATCGACTTTCTGCGTCTCAGCCATCTGCTTCGCCAGCGCGTCCGGCTTGACATTGAAGCCGATGATGATCGCATTGGAAGCGGAAGCAAGAGACACGTCGGACTCGTTGATATTTCCAACGCCGCCATGGATGACCTTGACGACGACTTCCTCGTTGGAAAGCT
>JAUMWM010000127.1:5347-7402 GCA_030529705.1 Lachnospiraceae bacterium | reverse complement strand
GCCTACATATGTACCTGTCTTGTCATAGCAGCACAGTAACAGGTTATCAGTGCCGTTGTATTCAAACGGCTTATCCAGCTGTACGGTAACTCTACCATTTTCCCTGCCATTTCCCGCCGGAATGACAAGATTTCCTTCGTATACCAAATCATCAGCCGTCATAGGTACCCAGTCAGTTTTTTCATCAAATGATTCCTTGTCGGTATGACGCAGGTAGAATTCAACCGTTCTGGTCCTTCCAACTCCAACTCCTTTCATCTTATAGAAAGTCAGGGATGAAATGGTGCCGCTGCATTCAATCTCGTCTGCCAGATAGATTTGTTGGGTCATGGAATAATTGTAATAACTGAATTCAGGCAAATACGGAGAGCTGCTGCCGCTCGCCGGATCTCCGACATATATGCCGGACATGTCACCGACCGGAATCTCCCCGGCGGCAAAGGACTCCTCCTCCGGCTGTTCCGAAAGGAAAGGGACTGCATCCCCAACCGGATCTTCAGAGAGAGAGTTCTCTTCCGGTTGTTCCGCAAGGACTGAATCTACGTCAACTGACAATCCCTCAGAGACGTCCTTCTGTTCCAGTTGCTCCTCAGATCCGGCTTCCGCCTCCGAAGATACTTCTTCAGGGATGATTTCCTCTATCGCTTCCGGAGTATCCTCCCCTTCAGGATCCTCCGCGAAAGCTTCCCCCACTTCCACCCGGGGTTCTTCCGGGTCTGCCGCCAAAACCACGATACCGGACAGGTTCAGAACCATTGCCAGAACCAGAAAGAAGGCGGACACTTTTTTCCATTTCTTCTTCATCTCACTTTCTCCTTTCTTAAATATATGATATGTTGCTTACATGGAAAAACACAATTAAAAAACTCGGAAACTGCTCGCAAGACGCGAGATCCCCTGTCAATCAGAACGCCTGTCACCTTATATTAAAGTTTAGCATGAAAGCAATACTATTACAATGAAAAACTGTTGTACCGCTAATCAGCGTGTAAAAAAACGATGGTAACTGCTCAGCACCCTTTATCATTCTGAGCGTAAGCGAAGAATCTTTCCCTTCAATAGATATTCTGTACGGAATTACGATTCCCAGAATCCGGCGAGTATCTCCCTCACCTGCTCCGCCCGGCAGGGAATATATGACTTCCACTCCCTCGGAAACAATCTTCGACATTCCCCCGTCAGGAATCTGTCGTCAAGCAGCAGAATCACGCCCCGGTCGGCCGCCGTCCGGATGACCCGGCCAGCCGACTGCAGCACTTTGTTCATGCCGGGGATCAGATAGGCATAAGCATAGCCTTTCTTTTGAGATGCCGTTCCGGTCCTTCCGTCATAATATTCGCGAATAAGTTCCGTCTCCGCAGAAACCTGCGGAAGCCCGCACCCGACTATAACCGCGCCTATGAGCTTCGACCCTGTAAGATCAATCCCTTCCGCGAACACCCCGCCCATCACGCAGAACCCGACCAATGTCCTCCCCGGATCCTCATAAAAATTCTCCAAAAATATCTCTCGGTCCATTTCGCCCATATATCTGCTCTGAGCGACATAATCCACTTCATCCTCGTCATATTCCGCCTGATAGATACGAAGGACATCCTGCATAAACCTGTAGGAAGGGAAGAATGCCATGTAATTCCCTCTTTTTGCCATAACGGTTTCGTGAATGTAGAAAGCAATCCGCCGGTACATGGTATCTCCCCGGCTCCTATATCTGGTACTTACATCCCGGCCGATCAGAATTATCTTTCGTTCATCGTCAAACGGACTCTCCGCGTATGCCGCATAAATGTCCTCTCTCCGGCTAAGCAATTCCTTATAATAAGCTGCCGGCAGAAAAGATGCCGAAAAAAAGACCGCTGCCCGCCCCTTATCCACGATTTCCTGGAGCCGCCTGGCAGGAGACATGCAAAAAAGCTTCAGATGGAAATGCTTCTCCCCGTCCATATATGAATAGATGACATAATCATCCGCCATAACATCAAAGGTAGATACAAAGTCCCGTAATTCGAAATAAAAATCCAGGAGAGTATCCGCCTTTTCCGCCGGTCGGTCCGT
>JAUMWM010000127.1:0-5247 GCA_030529705.1 Lachnospiraceae bacterium | reverse complement strand
CTGCCGGGTTCAGAAATATGCGGCATGCTGCTGCCATCATCGACTGAATCCTCTGCTTCTCCATTCCTCTCAAGACCGCTCCGCTCCTTGAAATACTCCTGCATCATGCCGTAGGTTCCAAGCGTCTCCCAGACAAATTTTTCATCCAGCTCGTCGATTTTCACATATCTGCCAAGCCTGTCCGATTCCCCATCCTCTTTAGCAGTCAGTTTTTTCCGCATTTGCAGCATTAATCTGTTCAGCCTCTCAATCTGCCTCGCTATTTTCGGGCTTGCTCCCTTTATGGCATTTTTCGCCGCCAGCACGTCTTCCTTGACCAGTTCCGCGCTATACATCTCCCTGGTCCTGTCCACCAGATTGTGGGCTTCGTCGACCAGTAAGATGTACCTGCCTTTCACCCCTTCTCCGAAAAAGCGGCGCAGCCTGGCATTCGGGTCAAATGCATAATTGTAATCGCACAGCACTGCGTCACACCAGGTGGAGATATCGAGGCTTAGTTCAAACGGACATACCTTCCATTTGTCCGCATGCGCCCGAATGGTATCTCTGTCATAGAAGTCCGGCTGCACATGGCCCGCATCCCTGTCAAATGATTCCGGCACCTCGCATTTGCCTTCCTTGTCGAACGAGCCCGGCACGACATGTCTGCAAGTCTTGTCAGTCAATCCCTGTGCAGCACTTTTGCTGTCCTTGTCAAATGAGTCCTGCATTACGCATTTGCCATCTTTGACAAATGCCCCCTGTACTGCACATCCATCACCCAGGTCAGAAAAACCGGATTTTCCCAGAAGCTCAAATACCGCGTCATTGACCCGGTCAAAATGCCCCTTAGCATAAGGACAGTCATCCGGGTTGCAGGACGGCTCGCTAAAGGGACAGATCTTCTCCTTTGAAGTCAGGAGAATCGTCTTCATCCGCAGCCCCTTCCCGTTCAGGACGCGAAAAGCTTCCGCACCGACGGTCAGAGTCTGATTCTTCGCCGTCAGATAAAATACCTTGTCCGCAAGCCCCTGCCCAACAGCCCGCACGGAAGGATAGACGACCGCCATGGTCTTCCCGACCCCCGTCGGAGCCATGAGGAACAATTCCTTCTCCTCAAGGATCGTGTGATACACGGAGGAAACCAGCCCTTTCTGCCCTTTCCGATACGCAAACGGAAACCGCAGCTGTTCCATGGACGAATCCCTGACTCCCTGCCAGTAATTCTGCCAGTCGGTCCACTTGCGATACTGCGAACAGAGTTCCCCATACCATGACAGGATCTCGTCCCTGGTATATACGCTGGTAAAATAGCGCATGCGACTGTCATTTTCCAGATTCACATACGTCATGCGAATGCCAATCATATCCGTCCGGCAGGGGTTCCCATTCCATCCTTCATCAAGGTAGCGACTGAGGAGGATGGCCCCGTAGCACTTGGCCTGTGCCAGGTGGACAGGGACGGGTCCCTCCAGTTCTTCAGGCTCCATGTAGATCCCTTTTATTTCATCCACCACGACAAGCGGAGCATTTGCTGCCGCGCCTTCCGCTTTGACTGCCCCTTTGCCGGACCCGTCATCCGTAAAGACCCCGTCCGCCCGACCCTCCACCTTCAGGACATACGTCCCGCAGTCTATTTCATCTGCCAGGGCTGCTTCCGGCCGATAATCGCCCGCCATCCCTTTCTGGATTTTGCGGTGTATGCGTCCGCCGGCCAGCATGGCTTCCTGATCAAAACCCCCGCCGCTCCGGTTATCAATATCCCCACTCCGGAGAATAAACTCGACGAGCGTCCGAACTGAAATGCTTATATTATTTTTCGACATATTCGCGTCCCAAAAGAACCATTCTTGTATCTTTTCAAATTATCCGAAAACCTCTATAATTATACCACAAATGTGATTTCATTTTGCATCGTTTCGCATGGGTGATTCCGGCATAATCGTTTATCAGCGGATGATTCCGAAGCTTGCGCCGAAATCATGAATTCATTTCAAATCGGAGGTTCTGTATGAAAGCACTTGAAGAGAGGATTCTGAAAGACGGCCAGGTAAGGCCGGGCAACATTTTGAAGGTAGACAATTTCCTCAACCATCAGATTGACATCCAGTTCATGAATGAAATCGGAAAAGAATTCAAGAGGGTCTTTGCCGACAAGCACGTCACGAAGATCATGACAATCGAGGCCTCCGGCATCGCCATCGCGGCCATCGCAGCCCAGTATTTCGAGGTCCCCATCGTATTTGCGAAAAAATCGCAGAGCATCAACCTCGACGGCAGCCTGTATTCCGCGAAAGTTCCTTCCTTCACGCACCAGACGACTTACGATGTGATCCTCTCGAAAAAGTTCCTTTCAAAAGACGACCACGTCCTGATTCTGGATGATTTTCTTGCAAATGGCTGCGCCGCCAAAGGTCTCATCAGCATCATTGAAAATGCCGGCGCCACCCTGGAGGGGGTCGGCATCGTCATCGAGAAGGGCTTCCAGAGCGGAGGCAAGGAGCTTCGGGACCACGGCATCGATGTCCGTTCCCTGGCAATCATCGAGAGCATGACGGATGACGGGCTGGTGTTCCGCAGTCAGAATTAAAGTTAAAGGAAAGGAGAAGCAGGGGATTACCCCTACTTCTTTTTCTTTCCGATATAGGACACCTTCCGGTCATTCTTGTCTCCCTTGACCGAGAGTTCCGGTATGCTGTCGATGAACTTGTAAAGCTGGCTGTAACCGTACAGCTTCACGTTAAAGCCCCGATGAATCTTCTTAATTTCCTGCCCCAGGGTCGCCAGCGCCATCGGCTTCCCCCGCCTCCTGACAATCTCGATGATATCATGGATCGTCTGGTCGTACTCCGTATCCTCATCCTTCAGCCTCACCGTGATCGCGTTGTTTTCCTTGAGGACCTCAATCGCATCCATATCCTCCAGGAACTTGGAAAGCTGGCTGTAGCCGAAGGTCCGGATGTCGAAATCCGGATATTTGTTCTGCAGCTTGCTGCCAATCTCGCCAGACCCGGTCGGCTTCCCCTTATTGTCATTCTGGGTGATGATATTGATGATGTCCTTCTCGATGGCTTCCTTGTCCGTCCCGCTGGTCGCATTTTCATTTTCAAGAAGATTTTCCAGCTCGGTAAATACCGTGCAGGCGGCCCGGAAGGAATCCGGCGTCTTCTTCTCCCCCATGCCGATGACAATCTTGCCGGATTCGCGGAGCCGGCTGGCCAGGCGGGTAAAGTCGCTGTCCGAAGACACGATGCAGAACCCGTCCACGTTGGAATTGTAGAGCAGGTCCATCGCATCGATAATGAGCGCGGAATCCGTCGCATTTTTTCCGGACGTATTCGAGAACTGCTGAATCGGAATAATCGACTTTTCGAGAAGCCTGTCACTCCACCTGGCATTTGCCTGCGTTGTGAAATCGCCGTAAATCCTCCGATATGTAATAATCCCATACTGGGCCAGCTCATCGAAAATCCCGTTCAGGTATTTCGCGGACACGTTGTCCGAATCGATCAGCAGGGCCAGTTTCCTCTCTCTCTCTTCCATAAATCCCCCGTTTTTTATCTACTCAGTGCCATCTCTGACTTTTGCTATAAGATCCTTCGCTTACGCTCAGGATGACAAAGATGCTTTATTTTTTACAACTCAATTCCGTTCTTCTTGCACAGCTCCCGGGCCGTTTCGAGCGAATCGACGCCGGTCTTATTCTTGATCGGGGCAAATTCACACTCCCTCACGACCTCGTACGGCAGGCAGCCCTCGAGCGCCCTCAAAAGGTCAAAGATAAACAGCTCAAATTTGCATCCGTTCGGCTCCTCCGCCTTCACTTCTTTCCCTTCCGCATCGATGCAGGCGATTTTCTTCCTGGCAATGTGGATCGGAAGCTGCTGGTCCAGCCCCCTCATGAGACCTTTAAAGCTGAAAAGATAGTTCGAGATCACGCCGAAATTATACAGGTACTCTCCGCTATCGTCCACCGCGTTCCGCATCTCATCGGTCATCTCCGTGTACTCCACGACCGCTGTCCGTCCGTCTTCTTTGCAAATGACCCCCACCTTTTCGTCCGGTCCCGCCTTGCGGATGACCTTGGCGCCAGCTTCGCATCCCGATAAAATCGTAGCGCCGACAAATTCAGGATTGCAAATTCTCTGGAGCACGTTGTCCACGTTAAAAACGTTCAGCCACTCAATGCCCTCCTCTTCCAGAATGCTGCCAAGGCCGGCCCTGATCATCGAGGAGAACCATCCGCCGTTTCCGTTCGGAGACGTGGAAATACGGTCCTTCCGTTCGAGGAGGACCTTTCCATCGAAACCGACAGTCGGCGCCATATCCTGCTTAAAGAAAACGACCTTGTCCGGGCGGTAGCCGAAATACGAGTGTTCCTCAAAAAACCACCTTGTCGGCTCATCATTAAATTCGCTCGTCATGACGAACAGGCGGATCCACGTCCCGGACTCCCTGGCGACATCCAAAAGGTTTTCCACCAGCCGCTGGAATATATAGACAGGCTTTGTGATGCCTATATCGTACGCTCCTTTTGGTCCGGCAGTCCCCAGGCGGGTACCCATGCCGCCGGCCATAAGGACCGCGCAGACCTTCCCGTCCTGAATTGCCTGAAGGCCGGCTTTCCGGAACTCCTCTTCCTTCTCCGAAATCTCTTCCACAGTCAGCGCGGACAGTGGAGAAATCTCTCCTCTGGCGGCATTTGCCTCTTCACACGAGAAAGCGTCCACAATTGAGAAATCCGTCCCGTCGATTTGTTCCAACAGCGCTGCTTTGGAGTCGTCACTTAGTTCATCATAAAAAGCAAGCAAATGCTCCTGCCCGCAAGAAACAAGCTTCTTTAATGCATTTTCGTACGTCATATCTCTTCTTTCCTTTTTCTATTTTGTGATAAATTATTTCAACTGTACGGTTGCCATGTTTTACTGTTAACTGTCGTCTTGTCATCCTGAGCGTAGCGAAGGATCTTATACCAACAGCATCTGTTGCACATAAAGATTCTTCGCTTACGCTCAGAATGACAAAACTTCCAGCCTAACCGTACATGTCGAATTTACTGTAACTGTTTGTCAACGTTGCGACTATTTTAGGCATTTTTACTTGTGAATTTGTACATTTTGGTAAAACTTCTATTTTTTTGGTATTCATTCTTGAATTTCCAAAGCATATGTGGTATACATTATATGTGCTAAACAGCACTCACTTTTTCAATGCCGACGCGTTCGGCATCCCCGGAAGGCCGCAACCCCTCATAGCGGCCTTCTTTTT
>JAUMWM010000126.1 GCA_030529705.1 Lachnospiraceae bacterium | reverse complement strand
CACCCCAATTGCCGCAAAAACAGGCGATTTTGTGCGGAAGTGTGAACAGTAACCCTTTTGGGTCGAAATTTTTCGACCCAAAAGGACCGTCCCCGCGGGCCGAAATTCCCGGTCACAGCATTTTCCGGGCTGATAGATGGGCAAAGAGGGCCCCGATTAGATTGGAGTCGTTAAAGAACCTGCACTCCATGACCTCCGGCGCCGCCAGTTCCACCGGGAAAGTAGTCCTGATTTTCTCGACCTCCTCCTGCACAGTCTTTATGAATACCGGCTGCGCGCTTATCCCGCCGCCAATCAGCACCCTGTCAGGGTTGAGGATGCAATGAAGATTCCAAATCCTGGTGGCAATTCCCGCGCAATAAGCCCGAAGAACTTCCATAGCCTCTTCGTCTCCGGAGTTGATGAATTCAAATGCCTTGATTCCGTCCAGTTCCTCCGCCGGAATCCCTTTCTTTTCCGCCATCAAAGAGACCAGGCCCCGGACGCCGCCGTCCGTCCCCCAGGAGTTCTCAAATCCCGGACCTAGCGGCTCCTTGCGGATAATATAACTGAACTCGCCAGCGAAGAAATCCTTTCCACGGACAACGCTGCGGTCCACGATGACAGCCCCGCCGATGGCCGTCCCGATGACGATGACGACTCCGTCCCTTACGTCTTTCAGATTCCCTCTCCACATCTCGGCCTCCGCCGCGGCCTTGGCATCATTTTCGATCGTGACCGGAACGCCGCATTTGTCCGTAAAATAATCCACGATATTCATCCCGGAAACGCACTCTACCGCGCCGCCGCTAAATGCATAACCAGTTTCGACATCAAGAATGCCGGCCATGCTGATTGCGATGCCGGCCATCTCCCCGTACTCCTTGCAGCAGGAATGAAACCGGCTCTCCACGGAATCCAGATACTTCTGCCGGTCATCCGTTATGGTCGGGAACTTCCCTTTGTCAAGAAATCCCCCCATCTCGTCCATCACGGCATATTTGACAAATGTTCCGCCGACATCAATCACAAAAAAATTCATCTCCACCTCCCCAAATCTCCAAATATACTGTACAATAGGAGTTCAAAAGTAACTACTCAGCAAGCAGTCTGAATCTCTGTCATCCTGAGCGTAAGCGAAGGATCTTAAACGTAACACATACGCATAAAACATAGATTCTTCGCTAACGCTCTTAAATGACAAGGGGTGCTGAGTAGTTACGTTCAAAAGCAAAAAGGAGTACCGTATGACCTCTATCATCACACTCGCATCAAATCTGGCAAATAGCGAAGCCGTAGGGCTTTCGACCGATGCCGCAAATGAATTCGTGGAGGAAGTTACCGAAACGGCAACCTACTTCCAGACCAACCTCCCGGCTTTGCAGGCCTTGGGCATCAAACTTCTCATCGCCGTCTGCTCGCTGCTCATCGGCCACAAGCTCATCCAGGTCATTCGGAAAATATTCCAGAAAGCAGCCGCCCGCACAGGGGTAGACATAACGGCCGCCCACTTTTTCAGTTCCGTCCTGAACGCCGCCCTGCATATCCTGCTGATCTTCGCCATAGCCGCCCAGATGGGGTTCAACACCGGCACGATCATCGCAATCATCACCAGCGCGATGGTGACGGTAGGCCTTGCTTTGAAGGACAGCCTCTCCCACTTTGCAGGAGGAATCCTTATCCTGTTCATGCACCCTTTCAAGGTCGGGGATTACATCATCTGCAGCGCCGGCGAAGGGACTGTCCGGGCCATCGGCCTGGTATACACGACCATCACTACGCTGGACAACTGTCAGATCAGCATCCCGAACGGCACCCTCGCATCCGACAACGTCCGCAACTGCAGCTCCTTCCCGTTCCGCAGGGTGGACCTTTTCGTAAGCATCGGCTACGATGAGGATATAAAGAAAGCTAAAGAAGTCCTCTACCGGGCATACAAAGACAATCCCAACATCTCCACAGAACACGAGATTAAAGTCTTCGTGTCAGAGCTGGGCGAGAGCGCCATCATTCTGGGCGGCCAGGGCTACGTCGCGGGTTCTAGATACCTACAGACCAAGTGGGAGGTAAACGAGGGAATCAAGCTGGCATTCGACGCAGCCGGCATCACGATACCCTATAACCAGCTGGACCTGCACCTCAAGTGATCCTTACCCATACATCGCCGCAAGCAATGGGTAAACGTCCTTGTTGGCGTTCCAGATAGGCGCAAATGCTCCAATGTCAAGCGGGCACGTCCCCGTCCCGGTCTCAAGCGTGACCGCCGGAATCCCTTCCTCCCACATAAAGTAGTCGGAACACCCGCCGGCCAGATGGGAGTCATACTTCTCCGAAACCGCCGTCGGATAGCCGGTCACGTTGCAGAGATTGATGGCCAGGTTCCGGTCTGCCGCGAGAAGGTCCTCATCCTGGACGCCATAGTTCCAGTAAATCAGATTGCCTGCTGAATGGTAGGAAATCACGGCCACCGTAGGATGGTCATGTACGACGCCGATAATCGCCTGCGTCTCGACCTCCGACCCCGGAGATGCGCCCTTATGGCAGTCCGTCGATGGAACCGGCACGCCGTCCGTGTAGCCCTCCCACCCGACCGGGAAGTTTTTGTTCAGGTCGACGCCGTTCGCATTTGCCTTAAACGTAGTCAGGTATTGCTCCAGAGAAGCCGCCGTCCTGCCGAGCTGCGTGTCAGACTCCCAGCAGAACTGGATGGTGCCCCTGGCGGAACCCGTCCGCATCGAATCGATACCGAACTCTGCCACCGCTACGCCGTCCGGATTGGCCATCGGGATGACATGCAGGCAGAAGTTCGAAAAAAGATCCGGATAGGTCCGCTCCCCATATGTATTCCCCGCCTCATAATTCTGCAGATAGTATTCAATCTGCTTCATGGCCAGCAGGCAGTTGATATACTCCCGCGAATGGACGGTATACTGGATGACTACGTGATTTGCCGCATCAGGATTGCCGAGCGTGACCATGTAGATTTGGCGCAGGTCCTTCGTGACCCCGATCTTGCTGGCGGTAAAGAGTCCCGGATACCTCTGCTCAAGGAAATAGAGATCCTTTACCATCTGCTCATAAGTGTAAACAGACGTCGCCGTGCTGACGATATCCGAATCCTCTCCGGGCATCTCCCCGAGATATCTGCTCATGTCATGGGTGCTGATATCATCGACGTCCTCCGGCTTTGACGGGGCCGGAGTCGGGGTCGGTTTTTTCTTGGATTTTTTATTCTTCTTCGCTTTCGGAGTGGGCGTTGCCGCCTCCTTGCCCGATGCGTCCTTTTGAGCCTTCCCGGATGTGTTGCCGTCCCCTTGGCCATTTGCAGCCTTCCCGGATGAGCTGCCGTCCCCCGCACCATTTGCAGCCTTATCATCTGCTGCATCTTCCGCCGTTCCGTCTGCTCTGCCTGCCGCCGCTTCATTTGCAACAGACTCATCCGTCCCATCCTTCATTGCCTCATCCGTTATCAGAGTATCGAAAATTTTGAACTCAGACGTGATCATCGACAAGTCAGACAGGGACTGGGGATAGAAAGTTCCCGTCTTGACATAGAACATGACGCCGAAATAGGCAATACCGGCAGCAACCAGGCCTGCCAGCAATGTAAAGAAAATAATAGCCCCGGTATGCTTCTTTTTTTTCAAATCACCCCTCCGTGTACATCTCCCGCAGCTTCTCCCGTTCCGCCTCGAAAAGCCCGTACTCTTTCTCGAAATACGTGTCAAAATCACCGTATTTTTTCACGACTGCTTCAAACACCGCATCCGCCATCTCCGGAAACACGCCCTGTGACAGAGTCGCCACAGACCGCATATTCCTGCTTATGCGGTTCAGTATCCTGTGCCGGTCATACTCGGCGTAAAGAAGCTTCCTCCTGTATCGGTTCGTAAGCGCATAGTCCCGCTTGGCCGTCTCCCTGTCTGCGCCCAGCACGAGCAGGATCAGGATGGCCGCTATGCCCGTCCGGTCCTTGCCAGCAGTGCAATGGATAGCCATAGGCGCGCGCCCGGCCAGCAGCAGGTCGAACATCTTCCGAAAAGCCTCATTGTCAAAAAGTACGTCCGTATAAAACATTTTGGCAAGGCTGCCTACTTTGTCCCTTCCTTTCTGGCCAAGCGCCGCCTTCATAATGGCGGCCGGCGAGAGGTCTACCTCCGCATCATCGCTGAATTTCACGGCGCTGATCGGGTAGTAATCCTCGCTCACGCCGATTGGATCCGGCAGTTTCGCGCGTTCATCCCCGCTCCTGAAATCCATGAGCGATACGATTCCCAGACCTGCAAAAGCCTCCACCTCCGCCGCATCCATCTCGCCCGGCGCGGCGCACCGAATTAGAAGCCCTTCCCGGACTTTCCTTCCATCCTCCGTCTCGTACCCTCCCAGATCACGAACATTTAATTCCCTTCGGAAACCGGGAACCGCATGCGGAAGAAGGTAGCCTCCGGGCGCTCGTTCTTTCGCCGCTTTGCCCTTTGCTCCCTTGGAAACCCGGCTCCGAAGTTCGGGAGCTGCGTCTTTCTTTATGAATCTGTCGAACATAGGCGTAAGCCCGTCCCTAAGATTTTTACTCATCACGAGATTCCTTTGCACGTTTCTTTTTCTTTTCTTTCTTCTCTTTCTTCGGCTCAGGGTATTCCATCTCATAATCCGCAAGCATTTGAACTTTGCCGCGCTTTTGCAGCCCAAAGCGAATAATCCTCTTTACAAAGTCATAGATTACCCCGAAGACAGGCACGCCGACCAGCATGCCGATGATGCCCCAGTAACTTCCGAAGAAGAGGATGGCGAACAATATCCAGAAACTCGAAATGCCGACCCTGTCTCCCAGAATCTTCGGACCTATCACATTGCCATCGATCTGCTGCAGGATGATAATAAATACAATGAAAATGACGCATTTGGTCGGGCTCTCGATCAGAATCAGGAGAGCCGACGGAATCGCTCCGATATAGGGACCGAAGAAGGGAATGATATTTGTCACGCCGACAATCACGCTGACCAGCAGGGCATACGGCATATTTACCATCGCGCAGAACACAAAGCAAATCAACCCGATAATCGCCGAATCAATAATCTTTCCGCTGATAAATCCTCCGAAAAGCTTGTCCGTCAGGGAAAGTTCTTTGCAAATCCAGTCTGCCGCGTTTTCGGACACAAGCCCGTACAGCATAATTTTCGCCTGGGCTCCGAATTTTTCCCAGCCTGCCAGCATATAGATAGCCACGACGCAGCTTAGGAGGAGATTTTTCAGCGCGCCGATCAGCCCTCCAAACCCTGAAGTCAACGTGGATAGGATGTTTTCCAGATTCGGCAGCAGGGAATTCTGGATTTTCCCATAAAGACCCGATATTGCGCTTTTGATTGCTTCGGCAATACTGTCCACAATCGAACTATCCGATTCGTTGGCTAGGTCCGTAAGCCAACGCTCGAATTTGCGGTATGCGCCCGGAATCTCGCGTACGAGCGTCTTGATGCTGTTTGCGAGACCGGGAATGACGGCGTAGATTAGGAGGACGATGACGGCAAGCACCAGGACGAACGTGATGACGATCGACACGGCCCTGAAAGACGAAGCCTCCTTGTGCAGGCATCTGCGCCAAAACTCTTTCAGCAATTTTTCAATCGCTGCCGTCACCGGCATGAGAAGATATGCGACGACAAATCCATAGATAAAGGGCTTAAGAACTCCAATCAGTTTGCCCAGTTCCTTAAGAAGCCAGTCGGATTTGACAAAAAGTAGTGCGAAGAGCCCGATTATTATGATGCTGGCGACCAGCAATTCCAGATACCGCCTGTTTTCTGCCATGAATCTTTTCATTTTGATTACCCCCAAAATAATCCCAACCGGAATCCAGCATTATACGCGAATCCGAATTGAAAACCCATTAAGATTATATTATAAAACAAACCCCCTAAGAAAGGAAGTTATATTTTTCATCGCTTATAGCGCCATGTTTCGTTGCTGTTCACGCTTCCACGCCCAAATGCCTCGAAAAAGCGTTTGTATTCTTATAGGTAATAGATTATAATTGAGGGACTGCATATCTCTTGAAAGGAATACACTTAATAAACATGGCAGAAACACCTAAGGAAACCCATAACGCCGGGCCAATGACGCCATTGCTGAAAAAGAAACTCGATCACCTGGTCGAAGCCGCAGAAAAAAAAGGAAACATTCTGAACAGGGCAGACATCGACAAGGAGTTTGAAGGGCTGAGGCTACGAGAAGAACATTTGAATATCATATCCTCCTATCTGTCGGACAAGGGAGTAACTCTTGCAATCGAGGATGCGGACGATCCTTATATCCGCCCGGATGATTCTGATTCCGAAGACTATACTTCGTCCGATGAATATAAAGCCACCCAGGAGCCGTATAACGCCATCGCCGCCGAGGAGGGCGACGTTACCGACTCCCTCCGCATGTATCTGCGCGAAATCGGCAACATTCCTCTTCTGACGGCACAGCAGGAGCAGGAAATAGGCCGGAAAATGGAAGACGGCGCTATCGCATCGCGCATCCTGACGGAAGGCAGCCTTAAGGATTATCCCAACGAGGATGAGCAACACGTCTCCGTCCCGGAGGATCTCGGCGACTTTTGCACAGAAGAGGACAAAATCTCCCGTCTTGCGGGCAAAACGCGCGCGCAGCTTCGGGAGATTGAACAGGAAGCCGCAAGGGCAAGAACCCTGCTTGAGGAATCCAACTTAAGGCTCGTCGTCTCGGTCGCCAAGAAATATGCGGGCTTTGGCATCCCGCTGGCCGACCTGATCCAGGAGGGAAATATCGGCCTCATGAAAGCCGTGGACAAATTTGAATACCGGAAAGGCTACAAGTTCTCGACTTATGCCTCCTGGTGGATCCGGCAGGCAATCACCAGATACCTTGCGGATACCGGCAGGACGATCCGCATACCGGTTCACATGCACGAGAAATACACTAAGCTGAGCAGGATTTCCAAACAATTCCTTCAGGAACACGGCCGGGAAGCCACCTCGGAAGAACTGGCGGAGCTCATGGACATATCAGAAGAAGAGGTAAAGGACCTCTGGAAAATATCGCAGGATACGGTGTCTTTGGACTCCCCCGTCGGAGATGAGGACGACAGCCATCTCGGGGACTTTATCGCGGACGGCAATATGGCCGAACCCTTCGAGGCAACAGCGGATACCTTGCTCCGCGAGCAGCTTGAAGAGATACTCGCCACCCTCACGGAGCGCGAGCAGGAAATCCTACGGCTCAGAGTCGGGTTTGATAACGGACGGCCGATGACGCTGGAGGAGGTCGGGGAGCTGTACGGCCTGACCCGCGAGCGCATCCGGCAAATCGAGGCGAAAGCCCTCCGCAAGCTGAAGCACCCGAAAAAGAGCCGCCTTTTAGCGGATTACATCTGAACCCTCCGGGATTTTTCGGCCCGCAGCTTCGGCTTGCGGTTTCGGCTCG
>JAUMWM010000125.1 GCA_030529705.1 Lachnospiraceae bacterium | reverse complement strand
CTGGAACAAAAATCCTCGCACAGAGAAAGATGCATTTTGCACTGAAATCATTTATGAAGGGATTATAAGTCTTTACAAGTTCCGTTTGGTCATGCTATGATTTTCATGTACGGCAGGACATACGATCGCGGCTGACAGACGTCAGGTGAGGAAAGTCCGGGCTCCATAGGGCAAGGATGCCGGATAACGTCCGGCGGGAGCAATCCCAGGGAAAGCGCAACAGAAAACAACCGCCGCCTTTTTGGCGGTAAGGGTGAAAAGGCAGTGTAAGAGACTACCGCCTGGCTGGTAACAGGCAGGGCATATGCAAGCCCCATCCGGAGCAAGACCAAACATAGGCTATACGGCGGCCCGTCGTGCCTTGGGCCGGTCGCTTGAGCCATTCGGAGACGGATGGCCTAGATAGATGATCGTACACGACAGAACCCGGCTTATCGTTCTGCCGGCATAATAGATCGCAGGAGAGGGGGTGTTTCTTCTCCTGCGATTTCTTCTGTCTATGGATAGGTTCTTGTTAGTTACTTATCTAAGAATGGCTGTTTTTCGCCGTTCTTTCCTGTTGCACCGGGGAGAGCAGCGAGTCAAATTGGCTGTTCACACCTCTGCTCAGAAATCGCTTGTACTTGCAAAAAAGTTGGTGTCATCCTGAGCGTAGCGAAGGATCTTTTACATAAAACCGCTGTAGATTGTAAAAGATCCTTCGCTTACGCTCAGAATGACATGGGCAGGTATTGGATGTGTGAACAGTAATCTCTTGTTGTGTTTGCCCAATGATGTTTACAGAAAACCCATTGTATTTGTGAAAAATTATACTATAATAGAGAGGTAATACTGCTTACAAAGCATAAGCTGATTGCTAAAGATTCTATTACGATCGAGACGGTGCACTAATATAGAAATGGCAGGGAGCTATAAAATGGCAGGGACGACATTTGCGGCAATCGACATCGGTTCATACAATGTGACGATGGAGATATTTGAAATTACGAAGAAGAACGGGCTGAAATCCCTGAATGTTGTCAGGAAGCGGCTGGAACTCGGCAAGGACACGTACACGAGGAAAATGGTGTCGCCCGAAGTTCTGGACGAACTGACGCTCATACTCCTGGATTACAGCCGCATCATGAAAGAGTATGGGGTGACCGCGTACAGGGCGTGCGCCAAAACCGCGGTCCGCGAGGCCAGGAATTATTTGCTGGTCCGCGAGCACATACGCAACAAAACCGGAATCTTATTAGAAATCCTATCCAATTCCGAGCAGAGGTTCCTAAGCTACAAGTCCATCGCCTCCCGGGGCGAGGAATTTGAGAAAATCATAGCGAAAGGGACCGCCATCATCGACGTCAGCGGCGGGAGCATTCAGATCTCGCTTTTCGACAAGGACACGCTAATCACCGCCCAGAACCTGCGCCTCGGGCTGCTCAGCATCTCGACCCGCCTGGCCGCAGTGGAGAATCAGACGACTCATCCGGAGCGCATCATCGACCAGTTCATACGCAAAGATATCCTGAATTTCAAAAGGATGCATTTGAAGGATCGGAATATAGACACGATTATCCTCGTTGGCAGCTACTTCACGAATCTCGTGTTCCAGAACCGGCTGGATATGAACAAAATCGAGACCCGCGAAGAGTACTACCGCTGGTATGAGAAGATTATCCGCATGTCCCCGCACGACGCAGCCGCTTTTTTGGGCGTCGGCACGGAAGTTGCAAATGCAATCATCCCCATGGCCGTTCTCTACCGCCGCCTGATCGAGGTTCTCGGCGTCGATAATATCTGGCTGCCGGGCATCCAGCTCACGGACGGTATCGCCTACGATTACGCGCTGAAAGCAAAAATCATCCGCACCCAGCACGACTTTGACAAGGACATTCTGATGGCGGCAAAGCACATCGCGAAGAGGTATGCGGGGAACAAGCCGCACACGGAGAAAATCATGGAGATTGCGGACGCTATTTTCAAAGCCGTCCGAAGGGAATCCGTCCTTGGTCCCCGCGACCGCCTGCTTCTGAAAGTTGCCTGCCAGCTCAATGACTGCGGCAAATACATCAGCTTGGTCAATGTCGCCGAGTGTTCCTATAACATCATCATTTCGACGGAGATCATCGGCCTTTCGGACAACGAGCGGAAGATTATTGCAAATACAGTAAAGTACAACACGGTACCGTTCCAATTCTATGGTGAAAACAGCGATGGCCTGACGGAGTATGACTTCCTCCGGGTAGCCCAGCTTACTGCCATCCTTCGTCTGGCAAATAGCATGGACCAGAGCTATCTGCAGAAAATCACGGATATCCGTACTTTGAAGAAAGATGACAGGCTGACGATAGATGTGACGGTGAAGGAAGACTTCACGCTGGAGCGGGGTCTGTTTGAAGCAAATATCGAGTTCTTCGAGGACATGTTTGATATTAAGCCGGAGTTAAAAGTTCGAAGAGTGGAGGGTTAAATATGGCGCCGAAAAGCGATCAGGGAAAAGACAGCAAGGCTGAATCCAAAAAAGTCGCATTAAAAACCGAAAAGAAAGCCCAGGCTGACACGAAAACCGCAGCCTCGGGAGATTCCGCAAAGAAGGCCGCCGCAAAGTCCGTGAAGAAAAGCACTGCGGCGGCAAAAGCCGGAGCCGCCGGCACGTCTGCAAAGAAAACCGGTTCCAAGGCCGAGAAGAAAACTGCGCCCGTCCTGCAGGCCGACCCGGCCAAAAAGACGGCTAACGGACAGCCGAATGGAACAGTGTCTGCAAATGAACCGCAGACGGATTACAGGAACCCGGCATACTACAGGAATCGGGAGCTTTCCTGGCTGGCATTCGATGAGAGGTGCCTTTCGGAAGCCAGGGACAGGCAGTTGGTTCCCCTCTTTGAGCGGGCGAAGTTCCTCAGCATCACGGCCTCCAATCTGGACGAGTTCAATATGGTCCGCGTGGCTTCCCTCAAGGACCAGGTCCATGCCGGATATGCGAAGAGGGACATAGCGGGCATGACGGCCTCCGAGCAGTTGGCCGCTATTTCTGAAAAGATGCATGAGTTCGTGCGGGACCAGTATAATACTTTGAACAGGTCGCTGATCCCGTCATTTGAAAAAGCCGGACTCATCCTCATCGAGGATTACGAGGATCTGACCCAGGACCAGTGCGCCTATCTGGATACTTATTTTGAGGAGAACATCTATCCAATCCTGACCCCGATGGCCATGGATTCCTCCCGGCCTTTCCCGCTTGTGCGGAACAAGACGCTGAATATCGGCGCTCTGATTTCCCAGAAAGAGCCGAAAGAGACGAAGAAAAAGAAGGACACGGTGGAATTTGCCACCGTCCAGGTTCCGGCCGTCCTTCCCAGGCTGATCAGCCTCCCGGACGCCCAGGATGGCCATAAAGTCATCATTCTTCTGGAAGAAGTGATCCGCAAATATATCGGGAAGCTCTTCCAGCATTACCATGTGCTGTGCGCATATCCGTATCGGATTATGAGAAATGCGGAACTGGACGTGGACGAGGACGAGGCGGAAGATCTCCTGAAAGAAATCCAGAAACAGCTTAAAAAGAGGCAGTGGGGGGAAGTTATCCGCCTTGAAATCGAGGAAGGCGTCGATAAGCGGCTCCTGAAAATCCTGGTGAAGGAATTCCACGTTTCCCATGAAGACGTGTTCTTCATTCCGGGCCCGATTGACCTGACCTTCCTGATGAAGCTCTACGGCCTGTCGGGATTTGAAGCTTATAAGACCCCGAGATACACGCCGGCGCCGGTACGGGAATTTGCAGACACGGATGACGTGTTTGAAGTCATCCGAAAGAAGGACGTGTTCGTCCACCATCCGTATATGAGCTTTGATCCGGTGGTGCGGTTCGTCCAGAAAGCGGCCGCCGATCCGGACGTGCTTGCAATCAAGCAGACCCTTTATCGGGTGAGCGGGGATTCGCCCATTGTCGCGGCCCTTGCCAGGGCGGCTGAGAGCGGGAAGCAGGTCACGGTCCTCGTCGAGTTAAAAGCCCGTTTTGACGAGGAACATAATATCGTCTGGGCGAAAATGCTTGAAAAATCCGGCTGCCATGTCATCTATGGCCTCCTGGGCCTCAAGGTTCATAGCAAGATCACCATGGTGATCCGGCGGGAGGAAGACGGAATCCGCAGATACGTCCACTTAGGGACCGGCAATTATAACGACTCCACGGCCAAGCTGTACACGGACTGCGGCATTTTCACATGCGACGCGCAGATCGGGGCGGATGCCACGGCTGTCTTCAACATGCTTTCCGGCTATTCGGAGCCGGAAAAATGGTTCCGGCTTCTGGTCGCTCCAATCTGGATGAAGAAAAGCTTTCTATATATGATTGAGAGGGAGAGGGCAAATGCCGCCGCCGGGAAGAAAGCGTTCATTAAGGCCAAGATGAACTCCCTGTGCGACCCGGACATCATTGAAGCCCTGTATCAGGCTTCCCACGCCGGCGTTGAGATTGACCTTCTGATTCGGGGAATTTGCTGCCTGAAAACGGGAATACCGGGCGTTTCGGAGACGATTCATGTGAGGTCCATCGTTGGCAATTTCCTTGAGCATTCCAGAATATTCTGGTTCTGCAACGATGATAATGACGAAGTATTTATGGGATCGGCGGACTGGATGCCGAGGAATCTTGACAAGCGGGTCGAGATCGTATTCCCGGTGCTCGAAGAAGACATCAAGAAGGAAGTGCAGCATGTGCTGCAGCTTGAATTCGAGGATAATGTGAAGGCGCATCTGCTGCAGGATGACGGGACTTACGTCAAGCCGGACAAGAGAGGGAAAAAGCAGGTCAATTCCCAGGATGCATTCTGCGAGGAAGCCTGGGCGCGGGTACCGGTCTCGGAAAGTGCGATCGAAGCGAGGAGGTTTGTGCCGGCGGAGCCGCCGATCGTATTTGACGGGGAAGAGGCGGACAATACGGATTAAGGGTAATCGTTCACCCTTCGTACTCAAAACAGTTATTTTGATGCAAAGGGTGAACTGTTACGATTAAGGGCGCTGGAGAGTTTGGCGTCCACCAGGGGAGGCACGGCCGCATTTGACATAAAAAGGAGAAGAACACATCATGAAGTACGATTATCTCATAGTAGGCGCAGGGCTTTTCGGGGCGACATTTGCACATGAAGCCCGAAAGCAGGGGAAGACATGCATTGTGATTGACAAGAGAAACCACATTGCGGGAAACATTTACTGCGCCGAGGAAGAAGGAATCCTGATTCATCGCTACGGCGCCCACATTTTCCATACGTCTGACGAGAAAGTGTGGAAATATGTGAATCAATTTGTCACATTCAATCATTTCATCAACAGCCCGGTGGCCGTTTACAAGGACGAACTCTATAATCTGCCTTTCAACATGAACACGTTCTCGAAAATGTGGGGCATCCGCACGCCGGCGGAAGCGAAGGAGATTATCGAGCGGCAAATCCGGGATCTGGACATTCAGGAGCCGAAGAATCTGGAGGAGCAGGCTTTAAAGCTCGTTGGCCGGGACGTGTACGAGAAACTTATCAAGGGCTATACGGAGAAGCAGTGGGGACGGCCCTGCACGGAGCTGCCGGCTTTCATTATCAAGCGGCTTCCGCTCCGCTTCCTCTATGACAACAATTATTTTAGCGACCGGTATCAGGGAATCCCGATTGAGGGATATAACGTGCTTGTCGAAAAGCTGCTATGTGGCACAGAGGTCGTCCTAAGTACGGATTATCGGGATTTCCATGCGGCAAATCCGGATATAGCCGCAAAGACGGTCTATACGGGCATGATAGACGAGTACTATGACTTCTGCTTCGGCAATCTGGAGTACAGGAGCGTCCGGTTCGAGGACGAGCACTTGGAGACGGACAACTACCAGGGCAATGCCGTGGTGAATTACACGGAGAGCGCCGTGCCGTACACGAGGATTATTGAACACAAGCATTTTGCGTTCGGAACGCAGCCGACCACGATCATTTCCAAGGAGTATCCGAGCGAGTGGAAGCCGGGCGTGGAGCCGTATTATCCTATTAATAATGAGAGGAATAATGCGCTGTATGAGAAATACAAGGACAAGGCCGCCAAGGAAGAGAACGTCATTTTCGGCGGGAGGCTCGGGACCTACAAGTATTACGATATGGACAAGGTGATTGCGGCGGCGCTTATAGCGGCGGAGAAGGAGTTCGGGTAACATTTACAATATGGGTCATAACAATTCAACTAACAATAAAAATAATTTACAGGAGGTGTTTCTATGCCAATGAAAATGGGATGGCGCTGGTATGGCGAAGGGAATGACCCGGTCACGCTGGCTGACATCAAGCAGATTCCGGGCGTGACCAGCATCGTGTGGGCCCTTCACCACAAGATGCCGGGCGAAATCTGGGAGGAGGACGAGATCAAGGAAGTCGTGGACCAGATTCATGCATATGGCTTTGACGCTGAGGTCGTAGAGTCGGTGAACGTGCATGACGACATCAAGATCGGCCTGCCGACTAGAGACGCATTGATTGAGAACTACAAACAGTGCATTCTGAATCTCGGCAAGTTTGGCGTCAAGGTTATCTGCTATAATTTCATGCCGATTTTTGACTGGACCCGCACGGATCTCTTCCACCCGGTAGGAGACGGCTCGACAGCCCTGTTCTACCAGAAGGACATGATCAAAGACGACTATAAGGCCATGGCGGATTACATCATGAGCTTTACCGAGAAGTACAATATGACCTTCCCAGGCTGGGAGCCGGAACGCATGGCTAAGCTGGATGAACTCTTCAAGGCCTATGCGCCGGTCACCAAAGAAGTTCTCTGGGAGAATCTGAAATATTTCCTTGAAGGAATCATGCCGGCCTGCCAGGAGGCGGACATCAAGATGGCAATCCACATGGACGATCCGCCATGGGATATCTTCGGGCTTCCGCGCCTCATGGTCGACGAGGCCGCCTGCAATAAGCTTCTTACGATGGTCGATGATCCGCATAACTGCCTGACGCTGTGTACGGGCAGCCTGAATGCGAATCCGGACAACAACTGTGCGGACATCGTGAGAAAGCATTGCGACAGGATTGCATTTGGCCATATCCGCAACATCAAGCATTTCCCGAATGGCGACTTCTCGGAGGCGGCCCACAGGGATTGCTGCGGAGAGACGGGCATTATTGAGGTTCTTCGGGCTTACCATGACTGCGGTTTCGATGGCTATATCAGGCCGGACCATGGCCGCCAGCTCTGGGAAGAGGGCCCCGGTTCCTGCCGTCCCGGCTACGGCAAGTACGACCGCGCGCTCGGCATCCAGTACATGCTCGGCGTATGGGATCTGCTCGACCGGCTGGAGGAGGAGAAGGCATAAATAAGGATTCTAAGTCGCAGGAGAGGGACGTTCCTTCTCCTGCTTTTTTTTCGGCCCGTGGGGACGGTCCTTTTGGGTCAAAATTTTTCGGCCCGTGGGGACGGTCCTTT
>JAUMWM010000376.1 GCA_030529705.1 Lachnospiraceae bacterium | reverse complement strand
TTTTGGGTCAAAAATTTTTGACCCAAAAGGACCGTCCCCACGGGCCGAAAAAACTTGACCCAAAAGGACCGTCCCCGCGGGCCGAATCGTTATACTCGCTTAAGCGATGCCTCCACAAATGCCCGGAACACAGGATGCGGCCTTATAGGCCTCGACTTGAACTCCGGATGATACTGCACCCCGAGGAAGAACGGATGGTCGCGAAGCTCCACTGTCTCCACCAGCTCCCCGTCCGGCGAAATCCCGGAGAGGACAAGCCCGAAGCCGGTCAAAATCTCCCTGTACTCGTTGTTGAACTCATAGCGGTGGCGATGCCGCTCGCTGATCTCCGTCGTCCCATAGCATCTCTCCATCAGGGTGCCGGGAGTGATGCGGCAGGGGTATTTGCCGAGGCGCAGCGTTCCGCCCTTGTCGACCTCATCGGATTGGCCGGGCATGAAATCGATGACCTTGTGGGGCGAGGCGGGAGGTAAAGATCCTTCGCTTCGCTCAGGATGACAATTCCCCTGCTCGGGATAGCTGACCCCCTGCTCAAGATGACCGTCTGCCTGCTCGGAATGTCTGTCTTCCCGTGCAGGATTGCTGTTCTCTTGATCTGAATGGCTGTCCTCCTGTGCAGGATGGCTGTTCTCTTGATCTGAATGGCTGTCCGCATGTGCAGGATGGCTGTTGTTCTGGAACTCTCCCGAGCAGGCATCCTTTATACCGGCCACGTTTCTTGCAAATTCAATCACCGCTATTTGCATCCCCAAGCATATCCCGAAGAATGGGACGCCGTGGGTTCTTGCAAATTCCGCCGCCAAGATCATGCCCTCGATGCCCCTGTCTCCGAATCCGCCCGGCACTAAGATGCCTTGCACCTTCCCCAGCGCCTCTTCCACATTTGCCGGAGTGAGTTCCTCGGAATCAATCCAATTGATTTTCACATGGGCGTTCAGGGCAAATCCCGCATGCGCCAAGGCCTCCGCAACGGACAGATAGGCATCATGGAGCTGGACGTATTTGCCAACGAGCCCAATCGTCACCTCCCGGTTTCTTCCTTTTATATTGCGAACCATCTCCTCCCACTCTGCAAGGTCCGGTTTCGGGGCTTCAATCCGAAGTTCCCTGCAGACCACGCCCGAAAAGTTCGAGCGTTCCAACATGAGGGGCGCCTCATACAGGCTCTCCAGGGTCCGATTCTCGATGACGCAGTCCTCCTTCACGTTGCAGAACATGGATATCTTCCTGAAAATGCTCTCTTCCAGCGGCTCGTTGCAGCGAAGCACGATGATGTCAGGCGCGATTCCCATGCCTTGAAGTTCTTTCACCGAGTGCTGGGTCGGCTTGGACTTGTGTTCATTTGACCCGTGCAGATATGGAACCAGCGTGACATGGATGAACAGGCTGTTCTCCCGGCCGACTTCCAGCGATATTTGCCGGACGGCTTCGAGGAAAGGCTGCGACTCGATATCGCCGATCGTTCCGCCGATTTCTGTGATGACGATATCTGCGTCCGTCTGACGGCCGACGCGGTAGACGAAAGCTTTGATTTCATTTGTGATATGCGGGATGACCTGGACCGTGGAGCCCAGATATTCCCCCCGCCGCTCCTTATTCAGCACGTTCCAGTAGACCTTCCCGGACGTCAGGTTGGAGTAGCGGTTTAAGTCCTCGTCTATAAAGCGCTCATAATGGCCCAAATCCAGGTCCGTCTCCGCGCCGTCCTCCGTCACATAGACTTCCCCGTGCTGGAAGGGACTCATGGTGCCGGGATCGACATTGATATAGGGGTCCAGTTTCTGGGCGGCAACTTTCAGCCCCCTCGCTTTTAACAGCCTGCCCAGGGAGGCCGCCGTGATTCCTTTTCCAAGCCCCGATACGACGCCTCCTGTCACGAAAATATATTTAGTCATGGCATTACCTCATCAGGTTTTTCCCGCGGGGACGGTCCTTTTGGACCGAATTTTTTCGGTCCGTGGGGACGGTCCTTTT
>JAUMWM010000375.1 GCA_030529705.1 Lachnospiraceae bacterium | reverse complement strand
ACCGGCGATCGAGCCGAAACCATTCAAACGGACTGGCGATTGGGCGAATTTTTGATGGGAGGATATTACGATGGCATTTGACGGCATCACCACGGCGGCCATCCGTCACGAACTGGATGCCTGCCTCACGGGAGGAGGAATCAGCAGGATCGTCCAGTCCGAGAAGGATGAACTGCTGCTCACGATAAAAAACAATAAAGTGACGTACAGGCTGCTGATGAGCGCATCGCCCTCCCTGCCGCTGATTTACCTGGTTCCGGAGAACCGGCAGGCTCCGCTCACGGCGCCGAATTTCTGCATGCTGCTAAGGAAGCATTTGCAGGGCGGGCAAATCCTCCGGATCACGCAGCCCTCCCTCGAAAGGGTTTTGTGCTTTGAGATATCGCATAGGAATGAGCTGGGCGACATTTGCCTGAAAAAACTCATCATTGAAATCATGGGCAAGCACAGCAACATCATCGTGACGGATGAGCGGGACGTCATTCTCGACAGCATTAAGCGCATCCCCTCGTCGGTCAGCTCCGTCCGGGAGGTCCTGCCGGGCAGGCCCTACTTTATCCCGGGGGCTGATCTGAAAAAAAATCCGTTGGAAGCCGATGCGAAAAGTTTTATCGCCACCATCCGGGAAAGCTCGTATAATATAGTGAAGGCAATCTATATGTGTTATACCGGGATTGCCCCGATCGTGGCGGAGGAATTCGTCTATGAGGCCGGCATCGAGCCGAGAAAGGGACCGGCGGATCTGAATGAGGGTGAAATTGCCCGTCTTGCGGAAGTCTTTGTCCGTCATATGGAGGATGTTGCGAGGGGGGAATTTGCCCCGAACATCATCTATCGGGACGGCGAGCCGAAAGAGTTCGGAGTCTTTCCGCTGACCATTTTCGGCGGGAATGTTGAAAATGTTGCCAGCGTCAGCGAGATGCTGCGGAAGTTCTATTCCGACCGGGAGGCATCTACCCGGATTCGTCAAAAGTCGGCTGACCTTCGGCACCTCGTTTCCACCGCCCTGGACAGGACGAACAAAAAATTCCTGATTCAGGAAAAGCAAATGGCGGACACGGAGAAGAAAGACAAATACCGAATCTACGGGGAACTGCTGAACACCTATGGCTATGAAGCGAAGGAGGGAGATAAGGAACTTCGCGCCGTCAATTATTACACGGGCGAGCCGATTACGATTCCGCTTGACCCGACGCTCACGCCGGCGATGAATGCGCAGAAGTATTTTGAGCGATATAATAAGCTAAAAAGAACTGCGGACGCCCTGGGAACGCAGATTGAGGAGACAAATGACGACCGAGAGCAGCTCGAATCCTGCCTCATGGCAATCGATTTGGCCGAGAGCGAACAGGATCTTGCGGAGATAAGAAGGGAACTGGCGGATTACGGCTTTGCGCAGAGGAAATCCTCCCAGAAAGGGCGGTCGAGGGAAGCTAAGCAGAAACCGCTTGCCTACTTGTCTTCTGATGGTTATACCATGTATGTCGGCAGGAATAATTATCAGAACGAGGAAGTCACTTTCAAAATCGGGAATGGGAATGACTGGTGGTTTCACGCAAAAGGGATGCCCGGAAGCCATGTAATCATAAAGGGGAATGGAAAAGGGGAACTCCCTGACCGCGCTTACGAGGAGGCTGCGGCTCTTGCCGCCTGGTATTCCTCCGGCAGGAAGGCTCCCAAAGTGGAGATAGATTATACCCAGCGGAAGAACCTTCATAAGAAGAACGGGGGAAAGCCGGGATTTGTCACTTACCATACCAACTATTCTATGATGGCCGTTCCGGATATTGCCGGCTTGAAGAGGATTGAGTGAAAGTATTTCGGTTTCTATTTTACGCTACTGCTAAAGCAACCGCCTTTTTTGTGAAATAGTGGATGTAATAGTAGATGTCATCCTGAGCGTAGCGAAGGAGCTTTTATATAAAACCGCTGTAGATGGTAAAAGATCCTTCGCTACGCTCAGGATGACAGCCAA
>JAUMWM010000124.1 GCA_030529705.1 Lachnospiraceae bacterium | reverse complement strand
CATTTTGCACTGGAATCATCTATACGATTGGGAAGTTTCTCTGAGGAAGGGGCGGCAATGGGAAATGCGGATGAAAAACTCCTTTTTCACATTATTTAAGCGACGTGCTTGGCGGGGCAGTGACGGGATTTGTCTGCGCGGTGGTCGTCCGGATGGCGGAGCAGGTTTTCTGACTGCCATGTGGCTTGCCATGCAAGCTATTTGGGCGAGTGCAACCGGGAAAAAAGACAAGCAATTTAAATCGTTTATGAATGGGTGAATCAGGAGATAGTTGTGGTTCGCCCGAAAAGCGGCACAGTATGTCAGTTTAGGCGAAACGATTGCCCAAAAGGAGACAAAGTGTGTTGCACACAGGTAACGGTAAGACGAGCATCTGAAAAGTATTTTCAGGGAGGAGGTTTTGATATGAGCGAGATGAAAGAGAAAATGCATACCGGCGAGCTTTATCTCCCGGGAGACGAGGAGATCGTGAAGGAGCAGGTGGTATATCAGGACCTGCTCTGCGAATATAATCTGACGAAACCGTCGGAGTTTGAGAAGAGGTCGGAACTTCTTAAAAAAATGCTTGGAGACTGCGGAGAGGGGGTGTATATAGAGGCACCCTTCTATGCAAATTTTGGCGGGCATCATTGTCATTTCGGAAAGATGGTCTATGCAAACTATCATCTTACCTGCGTGGATGACACGCATATTTATGTGGGCGACTATACCATGATCGGACCGAATGTCACGATAGCTACGGCAGGCCATCCGATCCTTCCGGAACTTAGGATGGAATTGTATCAGTACAATATGCCCGTCCATATCGGAAAATGCTGCTGGATCGGTGCGGGAGCGATCATCATGCCTGGCGTAACAATCGGGGATAATACCGTGATTGGAGCCGGGAGCGTTGTGACAAGAGATATCCCTACGGATGTCGTGGCTGTCGGAAATCCGTGCAGGGTCATGAGGCCGATAAACGAGCATGACCGGGAGTACTATTTTAAGGACAGAAGGATAGACATTCATCATGATTAAGGATGACAGCATCATCGAGGCGCTGAAGGAAGATGCGGTGTAAGGTATCCGGCACTATCCTTGCATGGTAGCCAATTTGACACGCAAGCGGTTCAGTACGACAGTAAAGAACTGTAAAAACCAACGTTTACTGAAAAAACAGGCGTTCATCATAGATAAAAAATAGCGCAGTTCCTGATTGTGTCAGGAACTGCGCACTCTTTTGCCAAAACAGATGCTTTATGGTAAAGACCTTGTCTTACGCTCAGTAGGACATGGGCGATACAGGATGCGTGAACAGCCACTTTGAATCGCCGTTCTTCCCGGTGCGACAGGGAAGAACGGCGAAAACCGGTCATTCTTAGATAAGTTAATGTCAGAATCCTAACGTGGAAGGAAAGGTGGCATCTGTAGTTAAGACTCCTGAGAGTCCGCCTCCTGGCTGTCCGAGTTGATGATTGTTATGCGGCCTTCGCCGTAACGATTTGCATATGTTTCCGGGATTACGCCATCAAGCCCTTCCTGTAGGTATATCTCCAGAGCTTGGTTTTCCTCGATATAGGACATGTCGACTTTCTCGCCGTTTTTCAGAGCTGTCTGGCCGTCGCCGCCTTCCGTTATAAAGTAATCCGAGCCGCCTACCGTGTAGGTGCGTTCAAGGTCTAGCGGCTCATCGCCCACCATGATGTTCTCAACCCTGCGCTCGCCGTCATTTATGCCAAGGAGCATGCCGTTTTCATCGACCGTAATGTCTGCGGTCTTATCCATATTGATCGTAAAGGAGAGGCCGGAAACTTGCAGGAAGCCGCCGCTCTCTTCCGGCTCTTTGCGGACGACGAATTCCAGAGCATCGGCAATTTCCTGCCCTGTCACTTTCACGCAGATAATCTGGCCGGCAAACGGACTCACGTTGAGGAAGTCGTTGACCGTTATATCGCCGGCCGGGATGTCTACCCGGACAGAACCGCTGTTCTGGAAGCCAATTTCGGCGTTGGTGACATATCTGACCGCGTCTGCTGCAAAATCCCCTAGATTCGTCTCCGTGTTTCGCACGATGCGGTTTCCGTTTTCATCGCTGATGCAGAGCTCGTAATCCGTATGGCCGATGACCTGGGACAGGATTTCGTCATAAGGGGCTTCTTCATCTTCTATGTACTGGGACATTTCCGGGTCTTTGTCTTCATAATCCGAAATCAGCTCCGATTTCATCTCGCCGCTTTCGCTGACAGTCAGCTTGCCGATATTCGCCAGCTTGGTTCCTGTCTGGGTGAGAAGGACTTCTTTGCCCTCTTTATCTTTGACCTTTTCCATCTCTACAATGCTGTGGGAATGGCCGTCGATGACGGCATCAACGCCGCTGATTCCGGAAATCAGATCTGTGGAGCAATAGGGGGAGGAACCCTCGGAGACTCCGAGATGGGTGAGCAGGAGGACATAGTCCGCTCCTTCCTCCCTTGCCTTGTCTACGGATGCCTGGACTGTTTCCTTAAGCTTCGTTCCGTCCGAATCCTGGCAGAAATCGTAAATATAATTGCCCTCCTCGTCCTGGAAGTACGTGGGCGTCGAGGTGGCAAAAGATTCCGGGGTCGATACGCCGATGAATGCAAATTTCTTCCCGCCTTTTTCCAGGATTACATAAGGGTCGTAGACCGTGCTGCCGGTTTCCAGGTCAATGAAATTGCAGGAGACATAAGAGTAGCTTGCCATGTCAGTCAGTTCAAAGAGCTTGTCCATACCATAGTCAAATTCATGGTTGCCCAGAGTTGCCACGTCATAGCCTGCTTTCCCCATTAGATTGACGATCAGTTCTCCCTTTGACAGGCTGCCGTAGGTCCCGCCCTGGATATGGTCGCCGGCATCCACGGTGATGACTTCGTACCCCTCATCTTCCAGCGATTTCCTGTATGCGACGAGGCCGGCGTAGCCGATGTTGTCATCTATGGCGCAGTGGACGTCGTTGGTGTAAAGGATGATGATGTCAGACTGCTTTTCGCCCGATGGGGCAGTCTCCTTAGATGCGTCATCGGGAACGGAGGCATCTGTGGATGCGTCACTTGTTGAGACGTCCTGTGAGGATTCGGCCTGCGACGTGCCGCCTGATGAGTCGGCAGTGCCGATTTCTGTTTGCGTGTTTCCACACCCTGTCAAGAGTCCCAGGACGAGGCAGGATATGGAAAGAAGAGTGATTAGTTTCTTTAGCCAGTTTGTCATTACTTGAAGTTCTCCTTTCTATTATTTTTTGCAACTACTACTTAGTGAGTTACCTAAATCCTTGTCATCCTGAGCGTAAGCGAAGGATCTTATACGTAAAACAAATGCTAAGAGTAAAGATCCTTCGCTTCGCTCAGGATGACAGGGGGGAACTGAGCAGTCACGTTAAGTTTGTAATTGCAGGAAGGTATGGATTCTTATTTCCAGTTTTCAAGCAGGCCGATGATAATGTCCGCGCACTGATTAGGAGTGATTCTTCCGGTGTCAAGGCAGATATGGTAGTTCCGGCAGTCATCGATATCCGTGCCCACGAATGTCCTGTAATAGTTGTTTCGGAAGGTATCCCTCTGGGCAATGTATTTGTCCAGATCTTTCTTATCCTGCGTCTCTTCCAGTTCCGCCGCATGCATCCGCCTGTGTTCGATATCGGCGTAGAGGAAAATATCGAAGGTCGGTACGCCGATTTCCCGCAGGATGTGGTTTGCGCATCTTCCGAGAAGGATGCACTCGTTCTGGGCGAGTTCTATGATGACCTTCCTCTGAATCACGTACAAATCCCTGACCATGTCCGGGTAGGTCCCGACAGTGGTGTTTAGGATCATGTTGATCAGCTTGCTTCTGGAACTGATTTCCTCGCCCCGAAACTCCACCTCTTCGAGTTCATAGTCGCTCTCGGCGGCCGTCTTCCGCACGAAGTCCTTGTCATAGTACGGAATGCCGAGCCTGTCCGACAAAATTTCTGCAATCGTTGTCCCGTATGCCGCATAAAGCCTGTTGATGGTTATGACCGGTAGTTTTTTCTCTGCCATTTGTTTTCCCCTTTTTTTTTATTGGTTTAAAACAGTGTGTGTACTAGTATAACATGAAAATACAATTGTGCAACTTTCATCCACACCAAAATCGTTTGTACCCATGGTGTATTGGGCGTCATCCTGAGCGTAGCGAAGGATCTTTTGCAGAAAGCCGCTGTAGATGGAAAAAGACCTTACTATACGCTCAGGTGACATTGGCGATAACGGATGTGTGTACAGAGTAACTAATGAAACAACGTTACTGTTCACACTTCCGCACAAAATCGCCTGTTTTTGCGGCAATTGGGGTGTCATCCTGAGCGTAAGCGAAGGATCTTTTACATAAAGCCGCTGCAGATGGTAAAAGATCCTTCGCTTACGCTCAGGATGACAAGGGCAGTACATGAGGTGTGAACAGTAACGAAACAACCCTTTAATCCGAATCAGGCGAATTGAATATTTGCATGTTTCGTGTTAGTATAGGACTAGTGAAAAATGCGTGTAAACAGAAACCGCAGGGAGGAAATATGTATGAGGAATCCAAAGAAACTGACCCGCGATGAGAAAATCTTCAAGCTGGGCAAAATCATCACAGACCGCAAGGAAATTCTGCTGGGCCTTGAGAAGATGACCACGGAAGCCCCGGAATACTGGGGCATCGATTGCGGCATACAGTACGCCGAGCGGCGTTACGGCAAAGAAGTCGCCGACCATTGTCTCGACCTGGCGCTGAAAATGGGCAAGCGCAAGCCCAAGACGTTCGCCCAATTGAAAAAGCTAAGCGGATATGACGATGAGCACTTGACTGTCGTGCTGGAAGCTCTGTGCCAGGCCAGCCTGGTGGAGTGGCACTTCGAGAACCTGGATGGCAAGAACCCTAACCATGAGAAACGCTGGGTCCTTGACATGTTCGTGCCCGGCAGCGCCGAAATCATGACCATGCGGCCGGAGATTTCTCCGGTGACGCCCCAGGTGGCCGATTTCTTCGAGCGGATGACTTATCTGCCCCTTGCCGGCATCACCCAGATGGTTCCGCCCGGAGGCGGCGGCATCGGCATGCACGTCATCCCGGTGGAACAGGCTATCCCGGCCGAGTGCGAATCTCTGGACATTGAGCACATAAGCCACTGGCTGAAAAAGTACGAGGGTCAGATTGGCGTGGGCATCTGCTCATGCCGCAAGCAGCAGCGGATTCGGGGCGAGGGTTCCGGCGACATCGAGCAGTACTGGTGCATTGGCGTGGGCGACTTTGCCGACTACTGCCGGGAGACCGGCATGGGCCACGACATCACGTACGACGAGGCTATGGATATACTCCGGAAGGCGGAGGAGAAGGGCTATGTCCATCAGATTACAAATATCGATGGCGAGAATAAAATCTTCGGCCTGTGCAACTGCGCCGTCGGCGTATGCAACGCCCTTAGGACCAGCCAGTTGTTCAATACTCCGAACATGTCCAGGTCCGCTTATACTTCGGAGGTCGATCCGGACAAATGCGTAGCCTGCGGCAAATGCGTGGAAGTCTGTCCCGCAGGCGCAGTCCGTCTGGGCCAGAAGCTGTGCACCAAGAGCGGAGAAATCGAGTATCCGAAGGCGGAGCTTCCGGACGATACCATTTGGGGCGAGGACAAATGGAACTGGAATTATAAGAACGAAAACGGCATTATTCAGACCTGGCCCACCGGCACGGCTCCATGCAAGGCGGCCTGTCCGCTTCACATCGCTATCCAGGGATATATCAAGATGGCCAGCGAGGGCAAGTATCGGGAAGCCCTTGAGCTGATCAAGCGGGATAATCCATTCCCGGCAGTGTGCGGAGCCATTTGCCGGAAATATTGCGAGGATGAGTGTACCCGCGGCACCGTGGACGAGGCTCTGGCCATTGACGACATAAAGCAGTTTATCGCAGCCCAAGATTTAAACTCTGAGCATCGGTACGTGCCGCCAATGAGTTCCTGCACCAGGGAGCCATTTGACCAGAAGATTGCCATAATCGGATCCGGTCCCGCCGGACTTTCCTGCTCCTATTTCCTGGCCATCGAGGGCTATTCCCCCGTGGTATTCGAGAAGGAAGCCGTCCCCGGCGGCATGATGACGCTCGGCATTCCGAACTTTAGGCTGGAAAAGGACGTGGTCAATGCGGAGATCGATATTTTAAGGGAAATGGGAGTCCAGTTCCGCTGCGGCGTGGAGGTCGGGGCGGATGTCACCATCCAGCAGCTTCGGGACGAGGGCTTTAAGGGCTTCTTCGTGGCGGTCGGCCTTCAGGCCGGCGGCAAGTTGAACGTTCCCGGAGAGGAAGCCATGGGAGTCATGCCAGGCGTGGATTACGTGAAGATGGTGAATCTTGGGACTGCTGCGCCGCTTAGCGGCAACGTGGTGGTCATCGGCGGCGGCAACATCGGGGCCGACGTAGCCCGTACCGCCATCCGCCAGGGCGCTGAGTCTGTGAGGCTGTATTGCCTGGAGGCCTATGAGGATATGCCCATGGGCGAAGAGGACCAGGAACTGTGCAAGGCGGACGGCGTGGAGATCCATGCCGGCTGGGGCCCGACCGAGATTGTCGCAGAGGATGGCAAATGCGCCGGGATCGCTTTCCGAAAATGCGTCAGCGTCAAAAATGCGGAAGGCCGCTTTGATCCTCAGTTTGACGATGGCGAGACGGCTTTCGAGGAATGCACCGCTGTCCTCTACTGCATCGGCCAGAGGACCGAGTGGAAGAACCTGCTTGCGGGTACCAAGGTGGAATTCAACCGCAACGGCACGATCAAGGCCGACCCCGTGACTCTTCAGACTGCCGAGCCCGATATATTTGCGGGCGGTGATGCCTATGCGGGCCAGAAGTTCGTGGTGGATGCGCTGGCACAGGGCCGAGAGGGCGCGGTATCTTTACATAGATTTGTCAACGAGGGCCAGTCGCTGACCATTCACCGCAATACCAGGCACTTTGTGCCCCTCAACAAGGACGACGTGGTCCTGCCTGTGGACGACTATAGGAAGCCCGCCCGCGCCGTCAAGGGCGTGGATGCGGCCAAGGTCCGCACGATGAGCGATGAGCGCCTCATCTTCACGGAGGAGCAGATTAAGTCCGAGGCTTCCCGCTGCCTTGGCTGCGGCCGGAGCGTGGTGGATACGAACAAGTGCCTGGGCTGCGGCATGTGTACCGTCCAGTGCAAATTCGACGCGATCCACCTTGTCCGCAACATGGGGGACGCTTACTCGAAGATGGTTCCAGCGGAGGACAAGTTCAAGGCAATCGGCGCATACGCCGCTAAGAGAGGCTTGAAGATTATAAAGAAGAAGAGAGAGATTAGGGCTGGAAAGTAAGGCCATCATTACGTCCCTATGCCTTGTCATCCTGAGCGCAAGCGAAGGATCTTAAACGTAAAACATGCGTTGATGGTAAAGATTCTTCGCTGACGCTCAGAATGACATGGGGGGCGCTCAGAATGACA
>JAUMWM010000123.1 GCA_030529705.1 Lachnospiraceae bacterium | reverse complement strand
TTGAGCAGTTGGAGAGACATTGAGCAGTTGCAGGGATAATGAGGGGGGCGCTATGCATGAACTAGGCCTGGTGAATTATGTGGTCAAGCAAGTGACTAAGATCGCTGAGGAGAACGAGGTGGAAAAAGTGTGTTCCGTCACATTGGAGTTCGGCGAAGTTTCGGGCATCGTGCCATCCTACCTCTACAGCTACTGGGACTGGTATACCAAGAAGTTTCCCCTGTTTGATGGCGCGAAGCTGCTGTGCGAGACGATTCCCGCCGTCACCTGGTGCGATGACTGCAAGAAGACTTATCCGACCGTGCAATACGGCAGGATTTGCCCTCGCTGCGGCAGCGGTCGGACATGGCTTATGCAAGGCAATGAGATGAATATTAAGCAGATTGAGGTGGAATAACCTCCACCTCAAAGTTACTATTAACAGCACCCGCGCATGTGTGTGGGACTAGAAAAGAGGAAAATATGAATAATCAGGAATTGAGAGACCTGAAAGAGAGTCTGGGCATTATCAATTACAAGATCAACTACAAGACCGGAGTCCATCTGGGCGTTATTGAGAATTTCTTCGACCGGGCAAGCGATGATATTGACTCCAAAGACCGGGCGATATTAGAGGCTTTGCTCGCAGAGGAAGCGAAAAAGCATTGAATTGGCAGAAAAGAGCGGAGGTTTTGAATGATTTCAGAAGCAGAATATGTGTTTCGACCCTCAGTTGAAAAGAGACGTATCCTGATTGTGGAAGATGAGCTTATCAATCAGGAGATTTTGAAGGCAACTATCGGCGATTTCTATGAGGTCGTTTCGGCGTTTACCGGGACGGAAGCGCTGGATATCGTCAATTCCCAACATGAAACGCTCAGCTTGATTCTTTTGGATTTGAATTTGCCGGATATCCATGGCCTTAACGTGCTGCGGAAAATCAGGGAGGAGGCTGCATTTGCCCATCTTCCCGTGATTGTATTGACCGCAGATAGCGGGGCGGAGGTGGAGAGCCTGACGCTGGGAGCCATCGACTTTATCCCCAAGCCTTATCCGCAGCCGAAGATCATTCTCGCCCGCATCCTCCGCACGATAGAGTTGTCGGAGGACAGGGACATCCTGCGCTTTACGGAGCGCGACCACCTGACGGGCTTGTACAATAAGGAATTCTTTTATCGCTATGCGGACCAGCTTGACGTCTATCATAAGGACACCCCGACGGATGCCATCATTTTGAACATCAACCGTTTCCATACCCTCAATGACCGTTACGGCAAGAGTTACGGCGATGAAGTGTTGCGGTGCATGGCGGAGCGCATGCTGGAGATTGTCAAGAAGACGGGGGGAATCGTATGCCGCAGCGAGGCCGATTCGTTTTTGATTTACTGCCCCCACTGCGAAGACTACCAGGCGGTTTTGGATGCGGCGGCCATATGCGCGCCCGTGGAAGGGCAGTCCGAAAGCCGGATTCGCATCCGGATGGGGGTTTATGCAAATGCAGACAAATCGCTGGATATCGAACGCCGTTTTGATCGGGCCAAGATGGCGGCCGATTCGGTCAGGGGCATTTTTGCAAATGCAATCGGTCTTTACGACAATAAGCTTCGTGAGGCGGAACTGCTCTCGGAGCAGCTGCTTGAGGACTTCCCGGTCGCCATTTCCGAGAAGCAGTTTCAGGTATATTACCAGCCCAAGTTCGACATACGGGTCGATGAGCCAGTCCTTACAAGCGCCGAGGCGCTGGTAAGGTGGAAGCATCCGGACTTAGGGATGATAAGCCCCGGCATCTTTATCCCGCTCTTTGAGGACAACGGGCTGATCCAGGCATTGGACCAGTATGTCTGGTCGGATGCCGCCGCACATGTGCGCGCATGGAAAGACCGTTTCGGCAAGGCACTGCCCGTGTCGGTCAATGTTTCAAGGGTGGATTTGCTGGATCCGCTCATCGTGGAGAGGCTTTTGGGCATCGTGGCGGAAAATGGTTTGGGTCATGGGGAACTGCTCCTTGAAATCACGGAATCCGCCTATACGAAGGATGCCGAGCAGATTATTGAGAAGGTGAAGCAGCTCCGGCAGCTTGGCTTCTTAATCGAGATGGACGATTTCGGATCCGGTTACTCATCCCTCTCCATGCTGTCATCCCTCCCCATTGATGCGCTGAAGCTGGACATGCAGTTCATCAGAGATGCTTTCAGGGAGAAGAAAGACACCAGGCTGCTGAAAGCAATGATTCAGCTTGCCGTGAGTTTTGAGGTTCCGACGATTGCGGAGGGAGTGGAGACGATGGAGCAAATGCTCGCGCTCAAAAAGATGGGCTGCGACATTGTGCAGGGCTATTATTTTTCCCGCCCGCTGCCGGAGGACGAGTTTGAGGAATTTATAGCGGCAAGGGTGTAAGGGTCTTAAACGTAAGACATACTCAAAAAAACAAAGATTCTTCGCTTGCGCTCAGAATGACAAGAGGTGCTGAGTAGTTACTAAAAAAGTGTTTCCAAAGAGGAGGGCATGATACATGATGAAGAGCAAGAGGGGCAATCAGGCGGTCATCGCCATTGCGGGCGGCGCCATCGTAGCCCTGCTCCTGGTCCTCGGCACGATCTGGATGGGCCAAAGCGCAAGAAAGGGGACGGAAGAAGCCGTCCACTCCGTCAGCCTCCTTTATCTGGACGAACTTGCGGGCCGGCGGGAACAGGTGGTCGCAAACAACCTCCGGGAGAAGGTGGACGTCATCCACATCGCGGTTTCCCTGATGACGGAGGATGATTTGAGCGACGAGGAGCATTTGCAAGCCTACCAGGCCAGAATGAAGGCGTTATTCAAGCTGGAGAAGTTTGCATTTGTTGACAAAAACGGGTTGATTTACACCTCCAAAGGTACGCAGACAAATATAGATGACTATGATTTTGATTACAGGACGCTCACGGAACCTGCCATATCTGTATTGAACCCCAGGGCAAAAGATAAAAAAGCCATCATCGCCGTGCCGATTGAGCCGATGGCCTTTCAGGGAGAAGAGCTGAACGTCTGTTTCATGGAAATTGATATGGAAGAGATGCTGGCCGGCGTATCCATGGAAGCCCAGGAATCTGATGTGACTTTCTGTAATATTTATACGGCAGACGGCATCGCCCTCAGCGACACGGTTTTGGGAGGGCTGGCAGTTGAGGATAATCTGCTGGAAGCCATGAAAAATGCGGATTTTGACGAGGGATATTCCTATGACCAGGTCGTCTCCGATTTTGCGGAAGGCAATGAGCGCGAGGTTTCCTTTACCTATAACGGCATTCATGAGACCCTCACCTACATACCCGTAACGGCCACGGACTGGCTTTTGACATACCTGGTTCGCGAGAGCCTGATCAGTGAGAAAATCAGTTCCGTATCTGCCGGTATCACCAGAAGGAGCCTTATTCAATCTGCGCTGACGATGGCGGTGCTGCTGGCTATGTTTATTTTCATTTTTATGCAGACGCGGAAGAATGCGGTGCTGACATTGGAGACAGTGTCGGCTCAGGCGGAAATCCGGGGAAAAGAGGAGGAGATTGAGCAGCGGATTATCCTGCAGGAAAAACTGGAACAGCAGAGCCAGGCGCTCAGTGATGCGCTGACGACGGCTGAGGAGGCAAGTAAGGCCAAGACCGTGTTCCTGTCCAATATGAGCCATGAGATACGGACACCGCTGAACGCCATCATCGGGCTGGATACCATAGCCCTGAACGATGATACCATATCCGATACGACACGAGGATATTTGGTCAAAATCAACTCGTCCGCAACGCATTTGCTGAATCTCATCAATGATATTCTGGACATGAGCCGTATCGAATCGGGACGGCTGACCCTCAAGAACGAGGAGTTCTTATTCCCTGAATTTCTGCAGGCTATCAATACGCTGGTGAGTAGCCAGTGCAGCGAAAAAGGGTTGGATTATCTGTGCCGTATAGAGGGAGAAGTGGATGATTACTATATCGGCGACGATATGAAACTGCGCCAGGTCCTGATCAACATTTTGAGCAATGCGGTGAAGTTTACGCCTGCGGGCGGCAAGGTTACCCTGACTGTCAGGCGTATGGCACAGTTCGATGGTCACAGTACCCTTTGCTTTCGGATTGCGGATACCGGCATCGGTATAAGCGCGGAATATTTGCCGCGGATTTTTGACACTTTCAGCCAAGAGGATGCCTCATCCACCAATAAATACGGATCTTCCGGGCTTGGTCTGGCCATCGCGAAGAACATCGTGGAGATGATGAACGGTAAGATCGAGGTGGAGAGCGAGAAGGGCAAGGGGTCTGTTTTTACCGTGACCGTGACTTTGATGGATTCGAAAATTGAACAGACGGATGCATACGCCTCCGAAATCCATCTCCATGAAATGAGCGTCCTGGTTGTCGATGACGATCCGATAGCCTGTGAGCATGCAAAACTGGTGCTGGAAAAGGCGGGAATCGCCTCTGAGATTGCCGCGTCCGGTTCCGAGGCCATTGAGATGGTTATGCTCCGGAACGCGAGGATGGATCCTTACAACCTGATTCTGATTGACTGGAAGATGCCGGAGATGGATGGGGTGGAGACGACCCGGCGCATCAGGGAGATCGTCGGGAACGAATCTGCCATCATTATCCTGACGGCTTATCACTGGGATGATGTGCTGGATGAGGCTGTCACTGCGGGTGTTGACAGTTTTCTTGCGAAGCCGATCTTTGCGGCGGCTGTCATGGAAGAGTTCAGGTCGGCCATGAAGTGCAAGGAAGTGAAGGAGAAGAAGGCGGCAAACAAGGCCGATCTGACGGGGCGCCGGATCCTGCTGGCAGAGGATGTGCAGGTCAACACGGAAATCATGCTGATGGTTCTGGAAATGCGGCAAATGGTCGCCGAGCCTGCGGAAAACGGGCGGATCGCGGTGGATATGTTTGCGGCACATGAACCGGGATACTATGATGCTATCCTGATGGATATGCGTATGCCGGAGATGGACGGGCTCACGGCAACGAGACTGATCCGCGCGATGGACAGGCCGGACGCAAAGAGCATACCGATTATCGCGCTGACGGCAAACGCATTCGACGAGGACGTGCAGCGCAGCATGCAGGCCGGATTGAATGCGCATCTTTCAAAGCCGGTGCAGGCGGAGACGCTGTTCGAGACGCTGGAGGATTTGATCAAGGATTGAGCAGAGATATGTTCCGAAGCGATGGTGTATCGCGGAAAATATCCCTTTTCTTCGTTACGGGAAGGAGACAAAGTGTGCTGCCCCGCAGGGAGGCAAGCCGGGCATCTGAAAAGTGTTTTAGGCACTTAAGAACAAATTTATGCGCAAAATGGCAAAAGTTTCGTCCGTGTCATCCTGAGCGCAGCGAAGGATCTTTACATGGAGGTGGCTTTTCTGCTTTTATGCAGGTTAGGGGAGGAGGTATTAACTGTATGACAGAAAAGAATAACAGTTACAGAAAAATTAAAGGGTTTATTATCATTTCTGAAAGTGAAAGGAGAAAATGATGAGTGATTCGATGAATGGTTTTGACGAAAGCAATAGGGCCATTGAGGAGAAGAAACTGGATGTGGTCAACGGCGGGACTTTTACGGGTAATGACTTTCCCAGAGAGATATATGAGATGGCCGGCTTTAAATGCGAATATAACTTTTTTGCTAAAGATGTATTTATCAAAGACGGGGTAAGGTATGACCACGGTCAGGCAAACGAAATCATGAAAGCGATGGGGTATGCACGGGTATACGAATATAGAAGTATAAATGTAGCACCATATGAAGAAGAAATTGTGCGTTATACATACAAAGGTAAATATATTAAATAATAACTTCGCTTTTTGATATGTCTTTATCCCCGCGGCATTGCCAATCGGCGGTATGTGCCCGGAAGCGGCATGATGCAGGCTAAAACTGCGTTACTACGCACTCTCTTTTGTCATACGGCCTCCCTTCCGTCATCCTGAGCGTTAGAGAAGAATTCTTATTGGGAACATAAGTCTTGTGTTTAAGATTCTGCTTGTACCCTCAGGATGACAAATACACAGACATGCTGCCGAGAAGTTACGGGTTTATGATTTTGAACAGTACAAAACCGGGAAACGCGCAAAGGCTTCCGGTCATCAGGCGCTTTCATTGAACAACAGATCTAAGACTATTTCCGGAGTCATGTTCTGTAGTCCGTCAGGATCCTTGATCCTTGAGTTTTCTTCGTCTGCATCCCAGGTGAATCTTCCGGCATCTTCGCCTTCAAATGCAAAATAGGTGTCGGGATCGCAAAGATAAATAGGGTATCTTTTGTACCATTCAGGATAATATTCTGACATATACTGATCTGCCAGACCGTAGGCTTCGCAATTTATATCCGCTCCGATTGCGCTTATCTGCACCCCGCCTCCCGGCTGCCCGCTCCTGCTTCGTGACGGGGTCGAGTGCATAATGACAACGCTTCCATCCTTGCAGGTTCCGAGAGATATCCAGACATGGCCGTTGATACTCATGATATCCCCGGGCTTCATTTCATATCCGTTCTTCCCGTCCGGCGCCTTGATATCCTGCGTCCACTCCCCGAAGCCTTTTTCGGAAAGCCGCTTTGCAAATTTTGTGGATCCCCCGACATAGCCGGCCTGCCCGCTCTCCGTTTCAAAGGTATTGTATAACGCCCATCCCAAATATCCCGAACAGTCAAGTCCCGCATAATAGTACTCATTGTATCCGCCGTAAGGATAATAACTTTGCGTCGGATCCGCTTTTGACTCGTCTCCGTCCGGTTCTTTGTATGTGTAGTTTTCATCATGTTCCGAAAAAAAACTGACCCAATCGTTTGATACGCCTAATGTTCTTGCCTGTATGGCAGTTCCCTCATCCTGCCAGTCCCATCCTCCTCCGTAGATATATAGCGTCGTGCCCGCCGGCATCAGTGCGGTTTTAAGAAAATTCAATAAGGTGCGCTCACCCGGTGTCCCCGTAACTGTCGGCGTATACACCGTCTTATCTTCCCCGATTTCTTCTGCTGCGGTAACTGTTTCGTCTTCTATGGTGACAGTATAGGAATATCCTTCCTTTAATATGTTTTGAATAGGGTAATCATAGTTGCCGTTTTCATCCCTGGTTCCGTTCGCAATTTTATATTTCTTTTCCCCGCCGGCCACATCGAACCGGTAAAGGAACTCATCTTTGTTTTCCTTGGTTGTCTCCGGGAGTCCGTAACCTTCTACTCCGAGATAAACGGCTTGCACGGTCCTGCCATTTTGACCGACAGCAGAACAACCGGTGAACAGCACCGTACTCAATATCGTCGCTATTGATATGAATGATTTTGTCGATAACATCCTTTTCCTCCTCTGTGCGCATTAAAATACATCAGGTGCCGCTTTTCAAGTGTGTAGTGTTGTAGTGCATCCTGACTGAATGAAGCAGATACCCTTAAAAGTATTATATCTTACAGAAAAGGACGATACAAGTTTTTATGTTGACAGGGCAATCGTTACTGTTCACACTTCCGCACAAAATCGCCTGTTTTTGCGGCAATTGGGGT
>JAUMWM010000122.1:5110-7508 GCA_030529705.1 Lachnospiraceae bacterium | reverse complement strand
TTAATGAGACATTATCAAAAATGACTTACAAAAAAAACTGTGTAAAGAAAAAATACTTGACACCCCCGATACTTTGCGTTATAGTAGCCACCATGGACAAAATTTATGAGCGTTCCCTCCTCTATGACTTCTATGGGGAGCTGCTGACCGACCATCAAAAACAAATATTTGAAGAAGTTGTCTTCGATGACTGCACGCTTGCGGAAGTAGCTGAAAGGCACGATATCAGCAGGCAGGGCATCCACGACATGGTGAGGAGGACGACGAAGACGCTGGAACGCTACGAACAAAAGCTTGGCCTTGTCCGAAAGTTCCTATTTGTCCGGGAACGGGTCAATGAAATTATGGCTTTGGCGGATGACGAGCGCATTTGCCGGCTATCAAAAGAAATACTGGAGGAACTGTAGAGAATGGCATTTGAAAGCCTTACAGAAAAACTGCAGAACGTATTTAAAAACCTCCGCTCGAAGGGCAGGCTGACCGAGAAGGACGTCAGGGATGCCATGAAAGAGGTCAAGATGGCCCTCCTCGAGGCGGATGTCAACTTTAAAGTTGTAAAAATGTTTACAAATGACGTCACGGAAATCGCTATCGGCGAGGACGTTATGAACGGCTTGAACCCGGGCCAAATGGTCATCAAGATCGTGCATGACAAGCTCGTTGAGCTGATGGGCTCCGAGACGACGGAAATCAAGATCAATTCCAATGGGATGACCGTCATCATGATGGCCGGTCTCCAAGGCGCCGGCAAGACGACGACCGCTGCAAAACTGGCAGGAAAGTACAAGGCCAAAGGCAAGAGACCCTTGCTCATCGCCGGAGACGTTTACCGGCCGGCGGCCATCAAGCAGCTTCAGGTCAATGGCGAGAAGGTCGGCGTGCCGGTCTTTTCCATGGGCGACAAGAAGAATCCTGTCGATATCGTGAAAGCCGGCATCTCCTATGCGAAAGAGAACGGGAACAACATCGTCCTGATCGATACGGCGGGCCGTCTGCAAATTGATGAGAAGATGATGCAGGAACTCCGGGACATCAAGGCGGCGGTTCAGGTGGATCAGACGATTCTCGTAGTCGATGCCATGACCGGCCAGGAAGCCGTAAATGTTGCCAAGACTTTCACAGAAAAGGTCGGAATCGATGGCGTTATCCTCACCAAATGCGATGGTGATACAAGAGGCGGCGCGGCTCTTTCCATCAAGGCCATTACGGGAACTCCGATTCTTTACATAGGCATGGGCGAAAAGCTCAGGGATCTGGAACAGTTCTATCCCGACCGCATGGCGAGCCGGATTCTGGGAATGGGCGACGTCATGAGCCTCATCGAACGGGCGCAGGAACAGATCGATGAGGAAAAAGCGTTCGAGATGACGGAGAAGATTAAGAAGGCTTCTTTCGGATTTGATGATTATCTCGACAGCATGAACCAGATGAAGAAGATGGGCGGCCTTGAGAGCATCCTGTCCATGCTCCCCGGCATGGGTACGAGGATGAAAGACATCCAGGGGATGATTGATGAGAACCAGATGAAGAGGACGGAGGCAATCATTCTCTCTATGACGCCGGAGGAGAGGGCGAATCCCGACATCCTCAATGTTTCTCGCAAGCGCAGGATTGCAAAAGGCGCGGCCGTTGATATTTCAGAGGTCAATCGCCTGGTCAAGCAGTTCGAGCAGGCAAGGAAGATGATGAAGCAAATGCCCGGCATGATGAGCGGCAAAATGCCCCGGATGGGGAAACGGGGCGGATTCAGAATGCCTTTCTGAGAGTGGGAAGACCATGCGCTGTCACATTATTAATCCACCTGCAAGGATTTGTCCTTTGGATGAATCCTTAAATATAAATCAACATGATAATATGGAGGAAACACAAAAATGGTAAAGATCAGACTTAGAAGAATGGGTAAGAAGAAGGCTCCTTTCTATAGGATCGTCGTAGCGGATTCCAGATCTCCGAGAGACGGACGTTTTATCGAGGAAATCGGATATTATGATCCGACAAGGGATCCGAGCGTCTACAAGATCGACGAGGAAGCGGCCAAAAAATGGCTCGGCAATGGTGCTCAGCCTACCGCTGAGGTATCCAAACTTCTCAAGATCGCAGGCATCGTGAAATAAAGCAGCTTAAGATCTTTTTCCAGGATCAACATGGAGGGTCTTCATGAGAGAATTAGTGGAAGTTATTGCCAAATCTCTGGTTGATAATCCAGATGAGGTCGTCGTAACCGAGAAGGAAGACGGCGATTCCGTTGTCCTGGAGCTTAAAGTAGCTTCCCAGGATATGGGAAAGGTCATCGGCAGGCAGGGCCGCATCGCGAAAGCGATTCGCTCTGTCGTGAAGGCTGCATCAACCAGAATCGATAAAAAGGTCACTGTTGATATCATTCAGTGATGCAAGGTGA
>JAUMWM010000122.1:1400-5010 GCA_030529705.1 Lachnospiraceae bacterium | reverse complement strand
TCTTCATTTGCACCAAGGATGATTGGATGCTTTGGCAATCTGATGAGCAAAAGGATTCATCCGATAATATAGGATATGTTAGATATGATACAGGTAGGGGCCATCTCTTCGACGCATGGACTTAAGGGTGAAGTTTATATTTACCTGACGTCAGATGACCCCCGACGTTTTGATAACTTAAAAGAGGTTTTGCTTGACATGGGGGCTTCTAAAAAGCCCCTTTCTGTTGAGTACGTCAAATACTTCAAGGGAAGGCCGATCGTAAAATTTAAGGGTCTGGATTCCGTCGAGGACGTGCAGAAGCTGCATGGATGCCCGCTTGTCGTGAAAAGGGAGGATGCTCTCCCTCTCGCCGAGGGCGAATATTTCATAGGCGATCTCATCGGCTGCACAGTGTATCTTGAAGAAGGTTCAGTTCTCGGGGAGCTTGCGGACGTCCTGAAGACCGGGGCAAATGATGTCTACGTTGTCAGGAAGCCCGATGGCAAGGACGTTCTGGTACCGGTCATTCCGGACTGCGTTCTTGAGAAGAATCCGGAAAATGGCCGGATTGTGGTACATCTCCTTCCGGAGGTATAATATTCGCCCTTTAGGGGCAGTTTTCTAAGGATTCTGACATAAAGGAATGTTTCAACCTACATGGAAGGATCCTAACAAGGTGATGAAATGGATTTTCACGTACTGACGCTATTTCCGGATATGGTCCGCCAGGGACTCATGACCAGCATCATCGGCCGGGCAATTGAGGAGGATATCATACGCCTCAATGCCGTCAATATCCGCGACTATACCAACAGCAAACACGGTAAGACGGACGACTATCCTTATGGAGGGGGAGCCGGGATGGTCATGCAGGCCCAGCCGGTTTATGACGCATATAGGGCGGTCGTCGCTGATTTGGATTACGAGCCGAGAGTCATCTACCTGACCCCTCAGGGGAAGGTTTTTAATCAAATGGCGGCCCGGGAGCTCGCCATAGAAAAAGGCATCGTGTTCCTGTGCGGCCACTATGAAGGGATTGACGAGCGGGTAATTGAGGAGATCGTGACGGACGAGTATTCTATCGGGGACTTCGTTGTGACGGGCGGGGAAATGCCGGCCATGCTCATGATTGACGCCATTTCCCGAATGATACCCGGAGTCCTCCATAATACGGAGTCGGCAGACGATGACTCATTCGGAGACGGGCTTCTGGAGTTTCCGCAGTATTCCAGGCCGGAAGTCTGGAATGGGAAAAGGGTTCCGCCGATCCTGCTTTCGGGCGACCATGCCAAGGTGGATGCCTGGAGGCGGGAACAGTCTTTGATTCGTACGGCGCTCAGGCGGCCGGACCTACTTGAGACTGCTCACATAAGCCCCAAGGAGAGAAGGTTTGTTGACGATTACCTGTCAGGTCTTGCGTCATCCTGAGCGCAGCGAAGGATCTTTTACCATCTACAGCGGTTTTATGTAAAAGATCCTTCGCTACGCTCAGGATGACATCCAAATTATCGCAAAAACAGGCGATTTCTGAGCAGATGTGAGAATAGCCAATTTGACTCGCTGCTCTCCCCGGTGTGACAGGAAAGAACGGCGAAAAACAGCCATTCTTAGATAAGTAACGTTGAGGATTACCTGAGGATTATCTGTCAGATTCAAAAAAAGTTTCCCTTGCAAGTCCTCGAAACCTATTGTATAATATCATGCGTTGTAAAAAAGATGGTCCTCTGTCATGCATAGACATGTTAAGAACATCCAATAATATAAAAGGAGAAACATAGAAATGAGTGACATTATTAAACAGATCGAAGATGCTCAGCTTAGGAGCGAAGTTCCGGTCTTCCATGTCGGCGACACAGTACGCGTACACGGAAAGATCAAGGAAGGTAACCGCGAAAGAATTCAGATTTTTGAAGGCGTCGTTATGAAGCGCCAGGGCGGCGGTGCCCGCGAGACTTTCACGGTTCGCAAGATTTCAAATGGCATCGGCGTCGAGAAGACATGGCCGCTTCATTCCCCGAATGTTGCGGATGTCGTTGTTGTTCGCAGGGGTAAAGTCAGAAGAGCAAGGCTCAATTATCTCAGACAGCGCACTGGCAAGAGGGCGAAGGTTAAGGAAATCATTCGCTGATAAAGCTGCGTGAAGAGAATTATTAAGCAGCGGCAATATAATTTGCCGCTGCTTTTTAGACATTTAGGAGTATTTTCTGCGTGAAATATAACGTCCTCATTTTGCGAAGGTTCTGCTTCATGCAGGTAAAGATGTATAGCGGTTCCGCTAATTCTGCGAGGTAACCCAATGAAAGTACGAGAAAAAGAACCCGTCAAGCCGGTTCGAAGAAGCCTCTGGTACAGCAAAAAGACAAGGAATATCACGGCCTGGGTCGTGGAGATTATTATTGTGCTTGCCCTGTCGGCTGTCTTTTCCTATGTGTTTTGTTCGTCTGTTACAATTCTGGAGGGCTCCATGGATCCGACCCTACAGGCCGGAAACCGGGTCATGATCAACCGCCTTTCCTATACGGTCGGACATATAAAGAGGGGAGACTTGATTGCCTACTCGAATTCGGAAAGCACGGATGCGTCAGTCCACGTGAAAAGGGTAATCGGGCTTCCCGGAGAGAAGGTGCAGATTCGGGATGGCCTGATTTTGATTGACGGGCAAACGTATATCGAGGAGAGGGCTTTTCCGAGCATGAACAGCGGGGGGCTTGCAGAAAATGGAATCACCCTTGGGAACGAAGAGTATTTCGTGCTGGGAGATAATCGAAATAACAGCGAGGACAGCCGTTTTACGGATGTTGGAAACATACCGGCCAGGGCGGTCTTGGGGAAGGTGTGGCTGATTGTATCTCCGCTGTCGTCATTTGGGTTTATTGATTAGACGCTTACAAGTGGTTTTCTGCCCAAAAAGGCAAAAGTTCTGTCCTTGTCATCCTGAGCGTTAGCGAAGGATCTTTACGAAAAACATAGTTCTGCTTTATGCAGGTTAGGAGCTTAGGCGCTCATGTAGGTAAGGAGGCATTTTGGATATACAGTGGTATCCCGGACATATGACGAAGACGATTCGTCAGATGAAGGAAGATATGAAACTCGTTGATCTGGTGATCGAGATAACGGATGCGCGGATTCCCCTTTCCACGCGAAACCCTGATATCGATTCGCTCGCTCAGGGCAAAGCCAGAATGCTTATCTTGAATAAAGCAGACCTGGCGGATGAGAGGGAGAATCAGAAGTGGGCAGCCAATTTTAAGGCAAATGGCCTTACGACCCTGCTCATGGATGCCAGATCAAGGGGAGACGCAAGAGCCGTCACGCCGGCCGTTCTTGAAGCCTGCAAAGAAAAGATAGAGCGCGATAAAAAGAAAGGGATGAAAGAGAGGCCGATCCGGGCGATGGTTGTCGGCATTCCAAATGTCGGAAAGTCAACCTTCATAAACTCTTTCTCCGGGAAGGCGATGGCCAAGACAGGCAACAAACCGGGCGTCACCAGAGGCAAGCAGTGGATTCGCCTCGGGGGGCGGGTGGAGCTTCTGGACACGCCGGGACTCTTGTGGCCAAAGTTTGATGACCCGAAAGTGGGTGAAAATATTGCCTTGGTTGGCTCTATCAATGACCAGATATTAGATCC
>JAUMWM010000122.1:0-1300 GCA_030529705.1 Lachnospiraceae bacterium | reverse complement strand
TTGGAGAAAGCGGGTGCGGACATTTGACCGAAAAACAACTGGCTAAGCAGAGGGAAAAAGAGGAAAGGCAGGCAGAGAAGCTCAGAAAAGAGATTGAGCGTACGGAGGGCATGATGGTCTTCGAGCGCAAATTTGCCGACAGGGGCCTTTTGTGCGGAATTGACGAGGTGGGAAGGGGACCGCTGTCCGGCCCGGTCGTTGCGGCCGCCGTCATCCTCCCGACCGATCATAAAATTTTATACCTCAATGACTCTAAGAAACTTTCAGAAAAAAAGAGGGAGCAGCTTTATGACGTGATTATGCATGAAGCGATTGCTGTTGGGGTTGGCATGGCTCCGCCTGCGAGAATTGACGAAATCAACATCTTGCAGGCCACTTATGAGGCGATGCTGGAGGCAATAAGCCATCTTTCTGTAAAGCCGGATTTGTTGCTGAACGATGCCGTGACGATTCCCGGCGCGCCCGTGCCGCAGATTGCGATTGTCGGCGGAGATGCCAAGAGCGTCTCCATTGCCGCCGCCAGCATAGTTGCTAAGGTGACGAGGGACCGCATGATGGGCGAATATGAGGAGATGTTTCCGGGGTATAAATTCGCTAAAAACAAGGGCTATGGGACTGCGGAACACATAGCGGCGCTCAAGGAACTGGGACCGTGTCCGATTCACCGGAAATCTTTTATCGGGCATTTCGTAGAGATATAGTATATGGTGTTTTTGGTTTGCAACTGCTCGCAGGAAATCCATCAGGTGATTGACGAGGCAAATCTCGTGTTTGTTGCTTTTGGTTTGTAACTACGCAGCGGGTTGCCTGAATCTTTGTCATCCTGAGCGTAAGCGAAGGATCTTAAAGATTCTTCGCTTACGCTCAGAATGACAGGGTGTGGGTGGGCAGTTACTTTATAGGCATATGCGAAGCCGGTTTGCATAAAAGAAGGGGTATAAGTTTGAACAGACGAGCGGTCGGGACAGATTTTGAGACGAAAGCCTGTGAGTTTCTGGAAGCTCAGGGCTTTTCTATTTTGGAGCGGAATTTCCACTGTCGGCAGGGAGAGATTGACATTATAGCCCGGGAAGGGGACTATCTTGTATTTGTCGAAGTAAAATATCGGACGACCGCGTCACAGGGAAGCCCGCTGGCGGCAGTCGGATACAAGAAGCAGAAGAAGATATCTCGGGTGGCGCTTTACTATTTGACGCATTACGGATATTCCGAGGCGACGCCGTGCCGGTTCGACGTGGTGGGGATATCGCCGGACGAGCTGGTGCTGGTGCGAGATGCATTTGAATATACAAAATGAAAT
>JAUMWM010000374.1 GCA_030529705.1 Lachnospiraceae bacterium | reverse complement strand
GTCCCCGCGGGCCGAAAATTTTCGACCCAAAAGGACCGTCCCCGCGGGCCGAAACCGCCGCCCTCGCTACCTTCCTCTCGCAGCGCGGACGCGCACCCCGTCCGGGCCGCAAAGATTTGCGGCAAACATAGCAAACTCGTCGGTCAGGCGGATGCGCCGCCCTCTAGTCTCCTCGCGGTAAGATTTCGAGTCCCGCAGGTAGACGATCACGCGGTCGGCGCCGGGCTCGCAGACGGAAAGTGCGTCAGCCAGCTCCCGCTCGCACTCCCTAAGTTCCTCCCGCGATGCGAATGCCAGCCACATCTCGCGCGGCACCGCGTCGAACGGCGTAATCTTATCGCAGATCAGCTTGCTGGCCCGGTCATCCTCGGCGGACACGCGGCCCTCGACGAACACCTTGTTGTCCTCGTTCAGAATGTCCCGATACTTCTCGTAAGGTTCCGGGAACACCAGCACCTCGACCGATCCGACCAGGTCTTCCACGGTGATGAAAGCCATGACCTTGTTGTTGCGGGTATATTTTATCGTCTTTGCGGTAATCATCCCGCCTATGACCTGCTTTGTGCCGCCGGCCGCCTTCGGTTCCCCGGTCTCCTCGTCTGCCTGAAAGTCCGTGCTCAGGGCGGAGATCATCCGCTGCATGATGTCCCGATAGTCTTCCAGCGGATGGCCGCTGATATAGACGCCGAGGACTTCTTTTTCAAATGCCAGCTTCTCCTCCCTCGAAAACTCCCCGACATCCGGCAAACGGATTTCGTAAGACTTCTTCTCTTCGGGAGCCATGAAATCAAAGATGCTCATTTGCCCGGCCATCTTCTCCTTGTCGGACGCCGCGACGGAATCCAGCACCATCTGGTAGCTTAGGATAAGCTGCTTCCGAGTGCCCTCAAGGCAATCCATCGCGCCGGCCTTGATAAGGTTCTCAATGGCCCTCTTGTTCATTTCCTTGCCGTATGTCCGTTCGAGAAAGTCCCTGATGGATTCAAATGGCCCCTCGGCCTCCCGTTCCCTCACGATCATGTCGATAACCCCGCGGCCCACGCTCCTTATAGCGTACATGCCGTAGCGGATCGCGCCGCCCTCCGTCGTGAACGGGCCAAATCCGGAATTGACCGATGGCGGCAGGATGTCAATCTTCATGTCGCGGCAGTGGACGATGTATTCGGCGCATTTGTCCGGATTGTCAATGACCGACGTCATGAGAGCGGCCATGAACTCAACGGGATGGTAATATTTGAGGTAAGCCGTCTGGAAAGACACGACCGCATAGGCGGCGGCGTGGCTCTTATTAAAGGCATAATTTGCAAAATCCGTCATTTCGTCAAACAGGCGGTTGGCGACCTGCTCGGAGATGCCATTTGAAAGACACCCGGGCACGCCCTCCTCCGGGTTGCCGTAGACGAAATTCCTGCGCTCCTTTTCCATGACGGAGGCTTTTTTCTTGGACATGGCCCGGCGCACCAGGTCGGACCGGCCCATGCTGTAACCGCCGAGGTCGCGGACTATCTGCATGACCTGCTCCTGGTAGACGATGCAGCCGTAGGTGGGCTCCAAGATCGGCCGGACTTCCTCGCACTCGTACGTGATCGCATCCGGATGCTCTTTGCCCCGAATGTATTTCGGAATGAAGTCCATGGGACCGGGGCGGTAGAGCGAGATGCCGGCTATGATGTCTTCCAGCGAGCGGGGCTTTAGCTGCTTCATGAAGGATTTCATGCCGGCGCTTTCAAGCTGGAAGACGCCTTCGCAGCGGCCCCTGCCGATCATGTCCATGACGGCGGGGTCGTTGTAGTCGATTTTACGGAGGTCGAGGGGATCATCCGAGTTTCTGTTCATGTCGAGCGGGGTTTTAAGATCCTTCGCTTCGCTCAGGATGACATGGGCTTTGCTCTGGGAACTCAGTGTTCCGCTTCCGACAGCCTGCTTTTCGCTCCAAGTGGCATTTGTTCCGCTTTCGGCGGCTTGCGTTTCGTTCCCGATGGCATTTGCCCCGCT
>JAUMWM010000373.1 GCA_030529705.1 Lachnospiraceae bacterium | reverse complement strand
GCGCCCCGACCTCGACCACCAGCAGCGCCACCCCGAGCGCCTGCAGCACGTTCATGATCAGCATCACGCCGCCCAGATACTCATAGGCCAGTTCCAACGTATGCCAGGAGCAGAACCAGAGAATGGCAAATGTATACAGCGCCCCGCTCAGCCCCATCCCCGCCAGAACCAGCAGGAGCGGGCCTCTCGAATAGTCCTTCGATTTCCCCTTAAATAACCCAACAATCCAGAAAAACACCGCCAGGGCATATCCCATCGCCGCCAACGCCGTCACCAGTATCCCAATCTTGCTATAAAAAGCCGTCACTTCCACCGCAAATGAAATCCCAAAATCAAAGTCAGGCGCATTTGACCCGTCCGAAACCACATAGGGGCTGCCCAGCATCTCCGCCATCCTTCGCACATGCTCCTCGTCCCCCGTCGCCGGAGCCGCCGAAGTGACATTATTCTGGTATCGGATCATCATGGCCACAGCCCTCGGCCCCACGAGCGGGAAATACCCGCGCATCTCATCCACCGTCATCCCGCGCCCGCCGGACGAGATATAGATGGACTTCGTGTCCTTCGGCAGCCGCCCATCCTCGAATGCCGCCGTCAGCTCCTCGTGTATCTTCCTATAATATTCGTTCACGGCCTCCCCGCCCTGCTCATAGAGGCCGCCGGCCTCGACCGCCTCGCGCAGCGCCCAGTAGAGGTTGTCCCCGTGCATTTCCCCGTCCGACAAGACGGCCCACGACCCCTCATACATCCTGTCAATATAGGGCTTGGCCTCCGCCAGCGTCGGGCTGGCCTCGAACGCCTTCTCCAGCCCGTCCCTCGACAGCCAGATGAGCAGGGACTGATCTCCATCATCAACATGAAACAGATCGCTGATTACATCGCTGTAATACGTGTCATTACGATCCGTAACTGCGAACTCGCCATATTGCCTGTAATTGATCCTCTTTATGGCAAATGTCGCCGCCCCCAGGCAAACCAACGGCGCAACCAGGCAGATGAGGCCGATAACAAGATGGCGGCCGATCGCTCCTTTTTCGGCCCGCGGGGACGGTCCTTTTGGGCCGAAAATTCCCTGCTCCACACTCGAATCCATTTGCAAACATCCGGCAGTTTTCCCCACTGCGTCAGGAGTCATTTGCATGCGTCCGGCAGTTTTCTGCTCTGCGCCGGGAGTCATTTGCATGCATCCGGCAGTTTTCCGTTCCGCGCCGGGAGTCATTTGCAAATGCCTGTCATTTTCCTCTTCCGCAGTCAGATTCATTTGCAAATGTCCGACATCCTCCCTCTCCCGTCTCCACCCTGCAACGAGCGTCCCACCTGCGATCAGAAGCCCGCAGATCGTAAACGGCATCAGCCATATCCCGTCCTCTTTCGTAAACCAGAAGCAAATCAAGGCAAATGCCGCCACGGCGGACCAGAATACCATCCTAATCACATGTTGGCCCCGCAGCACGACGCCGTACAGGCCAATGACCGCCCCCATGAGAAGCAAAGTCACGGATGACAGGAAGCCCGCCCTGTAAGCTTTCTGGATAGCATCCTCATTGAGCATGATCGGCGTGAACAGCAGATAGACATATAATGCGAAACAGGCATATAAGTTCGGGAATAATTTGTAGATTGCAAGGCAAAACAGCAGCACGCAGACGCAGTAAAAAAGCGTGTTGCCGAATACATAGGGAATTTTCAGCTTCCGAAGGACCGCCAGAAAGACGGCGTATCCGGCATCTTTCGTGAGCGTGGTGCCTCGGAAATCGCCGAGCCATCTGCCCTCCAGCAGGCTCTCCGCATAACGGACCATCAGGAAGTCATCCGCCACATACTCCCCTCTCAGAAAAACGGGAATACGGCAGCCCAGTACAAGCCGCGCTGCCGTCAAAACCAGCCCCAATGCGAAAACCAAATTCCTACGTATCAACGTCATTTCCCCTCCTTGCGCATCCTTCAGCCCGCGGGGACGGTCCTTTTGGGTCAAAATTTTTTGTCCCAAAAGGACCGTCCC
>JAUMWM010000121.1 GCA_030529705.1 Lachnospiraceae bacterium | reverse complement strand
GTTGCGGCGATTATGCGGAATATAGGCGAGTACACGGGCAAGCTGCAGATACATATGGGCGAGATTAATGACCTGGGCGGCATTTGCCTGAGCCTCTTTCTCGGTATTGCCATGATTACGCTGAAACTCTGGCAGCTTGCGGACCTGGCCCTGCCGCTCATCATCCTGCTGGCGGCTCAGACTTTGTTCATGTTCCTGTATGCCCGCTTCGTTCTCTTCAACGTGATGGGCCGGGATTACGATGCGGCTGTCATCTGCGCCGGTTCATGCGGGTTTGGCATGGGGGCTACGCCGAATGCCATGGCAAATATGCAGGCCGTCTGCGACAAGTATGTTCCTTCGGTCAAGGCTTATCTGTTGATACCGATCGTGGGAAGCTTGTTTGCGGATTTTATAAACAGCCTGGTTATCACTTTCTTTATTAACCTTATATGACGTCTGGATGGAAAGTTGGAATTTTCAATGTTATTAGTCTGGCGCTGCCAACCGATGACAACGAAGCAAAGGCGAAAAAGACAGGTGTTTTAATGCAACAGGACTTATGAAATGCTGTACTAGCTATCACGTTCTTTATCAACCCAATATGTTTTGTAAGATGGAAGGAGGCTTATTATGAGTACTGAATCGGAGACTACCGGGAAAAAGAGAGAGTATTCGTTCGAATACGAGAATCTTGCTTTTCCCATGCTGCATACCGGAAAAGCAAAAAAGAAGAAAGAAGAGGAACAGGAAGAGGAAATAGATTATGACACGGCGATACCTGAGGTTCATGTGAAGGAAATGCACCATGTGAAGCACTGAGGAAGAACCATCATAATTTTTATTGCTAAAAGAGTGGCGAACAAGCCATGAAAAGAGAATTGTCCGAAAAATCCTTCGCTAAGCTCAGGATGACAAGGTCGGGGTGAAGAATTTTTTTTCATAAAACCAATGAAGACGATAAAAAAATCCTTCGCTAAGCTCAGGATGACAAGAGCAAAGCGAAGGATTTTTTATATAAGCCGGAATTCTTATGTCCGAATCCTAATCATTAAGCTCGACTTCTACATAATCATCGTCTTCCGTATCGAGCTCGTAAGAATCCTCGTCATTCTGTTTGTCGTTATTGACACTACTGTCGTCATCGTCATCGATATCGACAACCACATACTCTTCGGGCATGCGGTCTACCGAAACGGATATCGCAGCGGCGGGATCGTCCGAGTAGAAGCGAATCGTGACCACGGCATCGACCGGAATGTCAGTTGATGCAATTTCAGTGTTCCCATTCAGTGCAAACTGGATGAGGCCCTGGTCGTTTTCAATCACGATATGGTCCGACTGGATTTCGGTGACCATGCCGGTCATGGATGACACAGGCCTTGGAGCAGGGGTCGGCGTCGGCGTCGGCGTAGCAGTCGCGGCGGGCGATGGCGTCGGCGACGGGCTGGGAGTCACGGTAGGCGTCGGGGTCATGGTCGGCGCGGTATCTGTCAGCGCAGTTGCGGCAACATAGCCTGTGCGGTTTTCCACCGTCACGCGGGCCCATGTCTCTGTCATGCCTGTGACAGTGACCTTCGCTCCGGAGAGCAGCGTATAGTAGGAGTGGCCGGCTTCATCGGGAGCAGTGCGAACATGGATGTCTGCATTCGTATACATTTCCTTCGGTTTATCAACGCTGAACAATACCTTCGGGACGGTCATCTTGGAATCGGTGCCATCGCTGCCCGACTTGATTGTCAGGTTGTTGTCATATCCGTAGAAAGCGAAATCGTTGCCCCGAATTGACGGCCATGGCTGAATCTCAACATCGTGCCTGTTCTGGTCTTTAAAGGTTTCCAGAAGGTCATTGTCTCCGGCTACAAGGTTCTGGAGTTCCGTTTCGTCGGTAAAATTCTTTACCTCAATGCATTCTTTCACGGTGAACGTGTCGTTGACATTCTTATCCAGAGTAAAGCGGCTGTCCGCCTCGTAGGTGCTTTCAAGGTGCATCTGGCTGTCATTGAGCGTATACTCGCAGACGCGGAAAACACCGTAGATATCCAGGGTCGCCTCTTTGTCATCCATTTTCAGGATGTCCATGTGCGGGATTACAACGGAGCCGGCTTTCTGCCGCGTGTAATTGTTCGCGAGATAGTCGACTATGGCTTTCTCTGCATTTGTCCCGTCAAAGGAGTAAATCGGCATCGGGACGATCGTGGGGGTCGGAGCAGTGGTTGCGGTGGGGGCGGGCGTTGCGGTTGCCGGGGGCGGAGTTTCCTCTTTCTTTTTTCCGCAGCCGGCGAAAGATGCCGCCATTATCGCTGCCATTAGGATTGCAATGTACTTTTTCTTCATTTGTTCACTTCCTTTTTATTGAATTAAGCGCAATATTTTGTTGGTTGCTACCATGATTGTATATTGATAACGTAGAATGTCAAGATGTTCATGAAAGTTCTTTCAATAACGCTTGGATGTTATACATGAAAGATCCTTCGCTACGCTCAGGATGACAAAGTGAGAAAGACCCTTCGCTACGCTCAGGACGGAAAGGCCTTAACGCTCAGGATGACAAAAGCGTGAAAGATCCTTCGCTAACGCTCAGGATGACAGAGTCTAAACGCTCAGGACGGCAAAGTCCTCATCGCATGCCCTTGTCGTATGGGATGCCCTCCGCCTTCGGCGCCCTGGAATTCCTGGAGAATATCGCAAGTATAATCAAGGAGATGACGTAAGGCAGCATGTTGTAAAACGTTCCGGGCAAATGCAAGTTCTCGAGAAGCCTGAACCCCGAATAGATGTTGGAGAGGGCCCTGAATAGGCCGAACAGCACGGCGGCGGAAGCAATCAAGTACGGCTTCCACTGCCCGAAAATCATGACGGCCAGGGCCAGGAAGCCGAAGCCGGCCACGCCATTCTCGAATTTCCACTCGCTAACGCCGGCCGTTATGTAAACGATGCCGCCCAGGCCGCCGAGCGCGCCGGAGATGAGCACGCCGGCCGTCCTCATTCTATAGACGTTTATGCCGACCGAGTCCGCTGCCTGGGGATGCTCGCCGCAGGCCATGAGGCGAAGCCCGAACTTGGTCCGATACAGGGTCAGGTGGGCGAGTATCAGAATGATAACGGAGAGGACCATGAAGACGCTCAGCTCGAATTTGCCAATCCGGGCTAAAGTGAAGGCCTTCTTCTGGTCGATATACTGGATGGCGGAGGAGACGTTGTTTGCATTTGCCCTCATATTGAGAGCTTTGACAAATACGGTCGCGGCCGCCGTTCCCAGCAAATTCATAGCCGTCCCGATTAGCGTCTGGTCCGCCTTGAAGTTGATGGCCGCTATTGCAAGGAGCAGGGAATAGACAGTGCCGAAGAGCACGCTCCCAAGCACGACGGCAAATACCATGGCAGGCGCAGGCAGGTTGGGGAATGACCGCATGACGAGCGCGCCGCCCAGGGCGCCCATGACCATCGTCCCTTCAAGCCCGAGGTTGATGACGCCGCCGTGTTCCGAGAAGCAGCCGCCGAGGGCCACGAGGAGAAGGACGGACGAGTAGATAAGCGTGTATTGTAAGAGCAGGGTCATGACTTTGAACCTCCTTTCTTTTTGGCAAGCGCTTTGTTCATGCACTGTTTAAAGAACAGGACGAAGCCGCAGAAGTAGATAATGATGGCCGAAATAAGGTCTGAAATCTGCGACGAGTAAACCATCTTGTCGACGTAGGAACCGCCGCTCGTGATGTGCTGGATGAAGAAAGCCGAGAAAATGCAGCCAATCGGGTGGAGCCCGCCAAGAAAGGCGGCCGCAATCCCGTTAAAGCCCATGGCCGGGACGGACGTCTGGGCGCATGACCATTGCTCGATGCCGCTCAGGTACAGGAAAGCGGCTCCAAGGCCGGCTATGCCGCCCGATATGGCCATGGTGAGGATGAGGTTCTGCTTTTCTTTCATGCCGGCATATTTCGCGGCGTTGATGTTAAGGCCGGTCGCCTTCAATTCGTAGCCGAGCTTCGTCTTCTCCATGACCACCCATACCAGGACGGCGAAGAGGATGGAGAGGGGGATGGCGATCGTGACGTATTTGTTGCCGGAAAAAAGGAGGCTGAGGCCTAAGTGGGGGATGAGACCGGCTGGGGCATTTGTCCGCAGGGCCAAAGTGTAAGTCGTGCTGGATTCCTTGACGCCTGTGAGCAGGGTATTGACTGAATACAGGCTGATCCAGTTGAGCATGATGCCGGCGATGACTTCGTTCACGTTCAGGTATGCCTTCAGGGCGCCCGCGATTGCACCGAGAAGCCCGCCGCCGATGACGGCCGCCAGGATGCAAATGTACCACGGCATTTTAAATGCAATTGCGCAGTAGAGGGCCATGCCGGCTCCGACTGTATACTGGCCCGCAGCCCCGATATTGAAGAGGCCGACCTTGTATGCGAAAAGGATGGCGAGCGTACACATAAGGAGGGGAGCCGTCTTTACGAGCGTGCTGCCCAGGTACTCTATGGCCACGGCAGGCCTTGGGAAATAGAGGAAGTTTTTCAAAATCGAAAGCATGGCCCGGCCGGCTTCGGACGGATTGATAAAGAGCAACACGAAGAAGCCGATCAGGAGGCCTATCAGGATGCAAAGCAAGGAGGCGATGACCGACTGGATGGCGGGATGTTCAAGGAAGCTTTTCTTTTCGGATTTCATTTGCTTTCACCTCCCTTCGGGGCTTTGGCGAATTTGGCTTGTCTCTTTGCGCCGGTCATGTAAAGGCCGAGGTCTTCCATGGTCACCTCATCGGGTTTGAACTCGCCGACGAATTCGCCGTCATGCATGACCAGTATCCTGTCCGGGACATCCATGACTTCGTCCAGCTCGAGGCTGACCAGCAGGACGGCTTTTCCGGCGTCCCGTTCCCTCACAAGCTGCTTGTGGATGAATTCTATGGCTCCGATGTCTACCCCTCTGGTAGGCTGGACCGCAATCAGGAGTTCCGGATCCTTGTCGATTTCCCTGGCGATGATTGCTTTCTGCTGGTTGCCGCCGGACATGGCCCTGGTAATTGTCGATACGCCCTGCCCGGAACGGACGTCGTATTCGCTGATTAACCTGGCCGCATATTTGCGGATTTCCGTTTTGTTCAGGATGCCGAACCTGCCGGTAAACTCCGATTCAAAGTATTTCTGCAGGACAAGGTTGTCTTCCAACGTATAGTCGAGAACCAGGCCGTGCTTATGGCGGTCTTCCGGAATGTGGCTCATGCCTAGTATGGATTTTTGCCGGATGGATTCCTTGGTGACATCTTTATCCTTGAGGAAGATGGAGCCTGACTTTAAGGGCATAAGGCCGCTTAGCCCGTAGATGAGCTCGGTCTGGCCGTTTCCATCGATTCCCGCAATACAAACGATTTCCCCCCGGCGGACCGTGAAGCTGACATCCCGTATGACGTCCTTCTTTCCATGGCCTTCGATATGGATATTTCTGACATCGAGTACGACTTCTCCCGGCTTGGCGGGTTTCTTTTCCAGGTGGAAGCTGACATTGCGGCCGACCATCATGGCGGAGAGCTTTTCGGGCGTGGTGTCTTTGGTCTCTACCGTGCCGACATATTTTCCTTTCCGAAGGACGGTGCAGCGATCCGCGACCTCCATGATTTCATTCAGCTTGTGGGAGATGAACAGGATGCTTTTTCCCTCCTTGGAGAGTTCTTTCATGATTTTCATCAGTTCCGCGATTTCCTGGACCGTCAGGACGGCGGTCGGCTCGTCGAAGATTAAGATGTCGTTGTCGCGGTAGAGCATTTTCAAGATTTCCGTGCGCTGCTGCATGCCCACGGTGATATTTTCCACAATTGCGTCCGGATCAACGGCCAGGTGGTATTTCTGCGAGAGATCCATGATCTTTTTGCGAGCCTCGTCTTTTTTTAGGAGTATGCCGCCGCGAGGTTCGACGCCGAGGATGATATTGTCGAGGACGGAGAAGCATTCGACCAGCTTGAAGTGCTGGTGGACCATGCCTATGCCCAGGTCGTTTGCGTCATTCGGATTATTGATCTCTACTTTCTTGCCATCCTTACGAATCTCTCCTTCTTCCGGCTGGTAGAGGCCGAAGAGGACGCTCATGAGGGTGCTTTTGCCGGCGCCGTTTTCCCCGAGCAGGGCGTGGATTTCGCCTTTTTTCAGGCGCAAAGTGATGTTGTCATTTGCGATGATGCCGGGGAAACGCTTGGTTATGTTTAACATTTCTATTGCGTATTCAGACATTGCATTTTCTCCTTACATGATTGTGCCTTCGCGGATGTTGACCTTGACCGAGACGGATGGAGGAGCATCGATGCTGCTTACAACTTTCAGCTCCCCGTCATACATTTTCCTGACAAGTTCGTGGTAGTCATCGACCGTAAAGTCGTCATTCCACTGGGTGGTGTCTTCCGGGAGGCCGACATAGTTCAGGGACATGTCTGTTCCGGATACGAGTCCAAGGCATTCGATCTTGCCGACATGCTCGCTCCACGTATTATCGAATATGATGGCTGCCAGCATGGCCCTGACCGTAGCCCCGAGTTCCTTCATGGCGGATGTCACGGTCATGTCTTTCCCATAGGCATCAATGATTCCCGACTGGTCAGAGTCGACGCCGATAATCTTGCCGCCTTCCTTGGCCGCGGCTTCTGCCGCAGATGTGAAAATGCCGCCGCCGCAGGCAAATACGATTTCCGTTCCCTTGGTAAACCATGTATCCATGGCCGCCGTTATTTCGGTCGAGCCATAGAACTGGCCGCCGTAGGCGTACTGGACTTCGACGTCGTCCGTCACGCCGAGTTCTGCCGCTGCGTCACTTATTCCCTGCAAATACCCGAATCCGTAGCGCATGACCCCCGGCACGGCCTGACCGCCGAGGTAGCCCAGCTTCCGGTATCCTAGCCTGACCGCCGTATAGCCGGCCATGTAGCCGGGAAGTTCTTCCTGGTAGACGGCGCAGTATGTATTTGCCGTATTATAATAATCCGAGGCGATGTAGGAGTCGGGGTCGGAGTAGTAAATGTCACCGACGGCCGCCGCTATGATATCCCCCGCCGTCATGTCCAACGCGATGAACTTGATGTCTGGATATTTGTAAGATGTTTCTACAAGGACGGCCGCAAAGGAGAAGCCGGGCATGATGATGATGTTGTAGCCCTCCGCAACGGCCACGTCCACCATGGCTATCCTGGCATAGTCCGTGTCGCCGTCCGGCTTCTTGTAGGTGAAGTCTATCTTGTTCTCCTTGCAATACGCCGACATGGCCTCGTAGGTAATCTGGTTGAAGGACTGGTCGGTGATATCGCCTGCATCGGTGATCATGGCGACCCTGTAATCCGGGTTGTTGCCGGGGGTCGTCTTTGGGGCGGTAGAGCCGCAAGCCGTCATTCCTGCCATAATGAAAATGGTCAGCAGGACGGCAAGCAATTTCTTGATGTTCATCTTGGGCACCTCCTCCTGGGCTGTGACATCTTTGTGTTTACTACTTCTGATTATAGCATTTTTGACGGAAAAGGGGGAAAAATATAGGGTGTAAATGTATAAAATTACATCCCTTCTTTTTTATTCGTTCTTTCTTTGCACACAATTTTAT
>JAUMWM010000120.1 GCA_030529705.1 Lachnospiraceae bacterium | reverse complement strand
AACAACATTGTCCACCTTATCCTTGAAGTATTCCCACACTTCCTGTCGGAAGACAATCTGCGTTGACCGATTCGGGATGCGGAGCGGCATTAGCGGAAACCGCCCCTCAACCGCTTTTGTCAAATACCCCGTCTCCACAAGTGCAGACCAAAGGTTTTCGCCGCTCTCATGAATGCGATGGTACGGTACGCTGTCGTTTACCGTGCAGTCAATCGTCTGCCCTGCGAGCAATTGTTCAAATGCCTCATTTGCCCCGACAATCTTCCCCAAAAATCCTCGTATTAGATTGACGGCGGTTTCTGATGAGTTCACCCAATAACTCTCCGGTCCCTGATTTTCATCATACGATTCATCCAGCACGGAGCCTACATACCTAAGCACGTCCCATGGGCAGTACATCCTGTCCCGACCAAAAATATACCCATCATACCACTCCCTGACTGTGTCATAGCGTTCGGGAAAGCCCGCATCGAAAAGCAGTTTTCTCACTTCCCCGTCCGTAAACCCAATGGAGGACGCATAGGCAGACGTCAGGACCGTATATGGAATGATATTGTTCACGCCTGTATACGTGCTGTTCTTAACCGTATACAGGCACCCGGATAGCATTACCGCCTTGACATTATCGTTCGTCTTGCAGACATAGCTCAACATATGCTCTACCATGTCCCTGACTTTGTCATAATAAGGCTTGTCTAGTGCTTTCGCTATCGGAACGTCATATTCATCAACGATTACAAATACCTGCTTGCCATAGTGTTTCCGCAACATTTGGCTTAAAAGATCCAGCGATTGTTGCGTGTTTGGCAGTTTGGCCTCCTGATACAATAATTTTTCAAAAAACTTTTTCCCTGCCGCGCTGACGTTCGGACTGTCAAGGAGCTCTATATTTTCCTCGCACATTTTCGATACGGCAATTCGCAGATTTTGAACGATATCCTCAAATGAATCTCCGAACACTTCTTTCAGTGACAAAAACACGACCGGATACTGATTCATGTACTTGCGAACGACATCCGTATGCTCCATAATCTCAAGCCCGGCAAATATCTCTCCGCTCTCCTGCCGAATATCCAGAAAATCACGGAACATGGTCATCGTGAGAGTTTTTCCGAACCTCCGAGGCCGGGCAAATAGAACCGCAGATTTGAAATTCTCCGTCAAATATTCCTTTAACAGCAGCGTCTTATCTACATAATAAAAGCCATTTTCTCTGAGTTTTCGGAAGCTATCCTCCGACTCTCCAATCATTATTTTCATAGGGACGCCCTCCTATGTATCCTGCGTGTTGTTATCTTTACTGTTCACGCTTCCACACCAAAATCGTCTGTACCCATGGTAAATTGGGTGTCATCCTGAGCGTAGCGAAGGATCTTTTACATAAAGCCGCTGTAGATGGTAAAAGACCTTGTCCTACGCTTAGGATGACAAGGACACTATCGGATGTGTGAACAGCAACTTGTTATCCCTTCACCGTTATACTAAGGAATCATCTACTGATATATGATTCAACTTGCTGTTTTTTCGTGTAACACTAATGAAAGCTTCATCCATAGATATAGTAAACGAATTCATTTACTATAATTCAACTTGCCAAGCTGTTTAGACTATATACTTGCATTATACATGAGAGATTACGTTTCCTCAACAACGGACGCATTGAACCTATTTCTTTCCCAGCACTCCCTTGACTTTCATCATGCCCCTATAGGATTTGGAATTCGTCACGCTCTCGAAGTTAGCCTTCCATGCGTCCCGGTCCTCCTCCATGAGCCGCAAGGCCTCCGATAAGCGGGCGTTCTCCGCAGAGAGCCGCTGCATGGCGGCACGCTCCTCGTCCCACCGCCAGAACCAGGACTGGTCGAGATCCGCATAGTTCTTTCTTGCCTCCGCAAGTTCCCGAGTCAATTCATCTATCTGCGTCCGCTGCGTTATGACCGCCCGCTCATTCTCTTTCCACATGCGCTCGGCCAAAAGGGTTCGTTCATTTGCAAGATATTCAATCTTTTTCCGATCCGTCAGGACGGAAAGCCCGGCCTTAGAGTCGCTCCCGTAAACGTATCTGAAAAAGAAATGCTCGTAGCTTTTCTGCAGGATATCCAACTCCGTCCCTACCCCGAGAATCTCCATCGCCTCGCGAAGCGGCAGAAGAGCCTCCATTTCGGGAATATGGTAATAGCTGTCGCGGATTGCATGGTAGACAACCAGATCCCTCGGTATAGGAAACTCTGCAACCCACTCATAGTCGATGAAGACCGGCTGGCCGTCCCGCAGGATAATGTTGGAGGCGGTGGCATCGAAATTTGCAAATTCATACGCCTCCCGTCCCTCATACGGCTCCGCATCTCCGAACCACTCGCGAAAGGATTCAGTGGCACGGAAGTATGCAAATCCATTCTCCTCTTTTTCTCCTAACTCGTCCTGGGGTGTTTCGGTTGTGCGGAAATTTGCATATTCATTTTCCCCTGCATCCGCTGTTCCCTCCAGAAATGTTTCACTGGTGCGGAAAGAACCCGGACTCCCGCTCTCGCATGCCATCTCATGTGTATCGGATCTTCCTCCCACTTGTGTCCGGGGAAAGCGTTGGCTGCCTCTGGCCGAATCAAGAAGTTCCGCATGATTCTTCATATACAGGATCAGCGCATCCCTGTCACCTTCCTGAACCGCCAGACGGTAGCGATCCTCAAGCGAGCTCCCTTCCACGAAGTCAAATGCAAGTCCTTCGTCCGTCATTCTAGAAGGGCAGGCCTTCACGGCGGGATAAGCTTCCCCGAGGAGCTTTCCGTACCGCTCCATGTTTTCCAGATGCGCCCGTCCTTCCGGATACACGGCGGCCTTGACCACCGACTTTACCCCGTCCTCTTCCCAGATGGAGGTTATTACGGCAAATTCACGCCTTCTCTCGTCAGCGCACTTCATTATCAGCTTTCTCATAAACCTTTCTCCAAATTCCTCTAATCTGTGTTTCTATCATATCACAAAAAACGCAGAAGGGGATGTTCCTTCTCCTACGATTTTTTCGCAGGAATTGCAGATTGCTGTTCACGCTTCCATATTGAAGTCGTCTATGCTTGTGATGAATTGGGTGTCATCCTGAGCGTAGCGAAGGATCTTTTACCATCTACAGCGGCTTTATATTAAAGATCCTTCGCTACGCTCAGGATGACACCTACCTTTTTCGCCAACACAGGCGATTTCTGGGCAGAGTTGAGCGGAAGTACGAACAGCGACAAAGGAAAGCCGCTTTCTGCGATTCCGTCCTGCCATGTTGACTTCTCATGTCTCCGGACTTACAATGGATTCATATGAACGAGAGGCGCACATCTATTGCAAAGGTATCAAAAAAACCCCAAGCCCCGAAACTACGAATATATGAGGAAATGAAGAATGCCATCAGCCCCATCCCGCCCACGATACGACTTTTTGGATGCCTTCCGCGGCTTCCTGGTCGTCAATATGATCGCCTTCCACTTCTGCTGGGATCTGGTCTTCCTCAAAGGCGTCGACTGGGCATGGTACCGCGACTTCACGCTGCCGGCCAGGTTCTGGCAGACCTTCATACGGTTTTTCTTCATATTATTATCGGGGTACTGCCTCAATCTCTCGAACCACCCTCTTCGGCGCGGCCTGGAACTGACTGCCTGCGGAGCGGTTATTACATTCGTCACCCTAATTGCCATGCCGGAAGACGCAATCATCTTCGGGGTGCTGACATTCCTCGGGGCTGCGACATTTGTCGGAACTCCTGTCAGAAAAAAAAATAATGGCGGAACTGCGCTGTCCGCCATTTGCCTGTTTGTGTCCTTATTGCTTTATATTCTGTTCCGCGGCGTGTCATACGGCTTCATCGGAATCATGTTCCACCCTCTTATAAGGCTTCCGTCCGCGCTCTATCGAGGATATTTTATGACATTCCTTGGCTTTATAGCACCCTTTTTCCACTCCACGGATTATGTGCCGCTCCTGCCCTGGATTTTCGTGTACTTCATGGGTTTCTTCCTCGGGAGGATCACGCTTCCGGTTATCAATGAGAGGCTATCTGGAAACGGGAAGAATCATAACAGCGATTCGTCTCGCCCACGCGGTGACCATAGCGGGAGGCTGCCAGAAGATGGGGGCAACCACGGCAGCGATTCGCCTCGCCCATGCGATGACCATAGTGGGAGGCTGCCAGAAGACGAGGGAAACCACGTCAGGGCTAAAACCCCGGCATCATATGCCACCGCAGGTTTGAGATGGATCGGCCGTCATTCGCTTCTAATATATATGGTGCATCAGCCGATACTGGCAGGTATCACATATTTGCTGATGATTATGAAGTGAAGGGTGGGAAGAGACTGTTCGGCCCTTGGGGACGGTCCTTTTGGGTCGAATTTTTTCGACCCAAAAGGACCGTCCCCAAGGGCTGAACCCGGGTGCGCCGCTTCACTCAAATATCACCCGCCTGCATCGCATCCATGACCTCAAGCAAGGAGTTGTAGATTCCAACGCACCCCTCTTTAGCCCGCTCATCTGGCTCGGTTAGGTCAATAATCATAATGGTATCCGCGCCGGAAGCTATTCCCGCATAGACCCCGTTCAGCCCGTCCTCCAGCACGTAACATTCCGAGGTCGCAACGCCCAACGCCTCCGCAACCTTAATGAAAATGTCCGGAGCGGGCTTGCCATGTTCAATCTCAGTGCCCGAAAACAGCATGTCGAATTTCCCGTCAAGCCCCGCCGTCTCCACGCAATACCTGATTTTCTCCATCTGGCTGCTGGATGCGACCGCTAGCTTCACGCCCTCTCCTTTTAAATACTCAACAATTTCATATAGACCGGCTTTGACCGGGACTTCCACTGCTATCTCCGCGTTAACCCCCGCCCGCACAGCGGCGCGATAGGCCTTAGCATCAATTCCGGGATAAAAGCCTCGGATAACCTCCAGCATCTTCTCTCCGCTGGTCCCGCAAACATTCTTCGGGAACTCCGGATTATGGACAAATCCAAATTCCGGAATCACCCTCTCCCAATTCTCTTTCCAGATACGCTCCGTGTCGAACATGGTTCCGTCCATGTCAAATATAGCGGCTTTTTTCATTTGACCTCTCCTGTTCCACCCTCCCAGATGGGGGATTAATGATTCCAGTGCAAAATGCATCTTTTCCTGTGCAAGGATTTTTGTTCCAGCTTGTGACACAACATCTGGGGGCGATGTGGTGCATCGTTCCCAGATGTTGTGGTGCAAGATGGGGCAAAAAGACTGCACAGGGAAAAATGCCCATTTTGCACTGGAATCATTAATATCTTTTCGTTAATCCCTTATAGTACGACTTAGGATCTTGACATAAATAATCGCTTCAAATCTCTGAGGTTTTTTCCGAATGTATTCGCCTAAAAATGTGCAGCACGCAAACCATGCAAGCACTTAGGGCGAGTGCAGTTGGGAAAAAAACCAGCAAGTTGAATCATTTATTAGTTCTCTTCATCCTCTTCGCCTGGCATTCCTGGCAATAATGCGGCCAGCGTTTAGCAGAGGACGGAAACGTGAACGGCCTCCCACACCCCCTGCATGTCCTTGTGAGCATCTCAACCGGCCTGTACTTTGCCCTGCACTCCTGGCAGTAATCCGGCCAGTGCTGGACGGATTCCGGAAGGGTAAACGTTTTCCCGCACATCTTACAGGTTCTTGTAATGAAACCCGGCCTGTCCTCTTTCTTACGCTCCCGGCCGTTATTCGGGACATGTTTCCATTTCGAATCGTGAGAAATAGGCCTGCCAAATGACCTGCCCGATTCCGGCTGAAAATCAGGCTCCGTTGTATTTTCTTCCCTGCCAGACTGTGTACCGTTTCCCAAGAAATGATTCTTCAAAAATCCAATCAACGTATATCCTCCGCTTTCAGGGACTCCCATTAATGATTTCAGTGCAAAATGCATCTTTCTCTGTGCGAGGATTTTTGTTCCAGCTTGTGACACAACATCTGGGGGCGATGTGGTGCATCGTTCCCAGATGTTGTGGTGCAAGATGGGGCAAAAAGACTGCACAGGGAAAAATGCCCATTTTGCACTGGAATCATTAATAAGTTCCGACATTGCACAACTAATCTATCATTCTTTTATAATATTGAACAATTAACCACTTGTAAAGGGTTCTTCAAAAAACAGATAAATGACGGATGTTTAATGTTACTGTTCATTCTTCCACACCAAAATCGCCTGTACCCATAGTATATTGGGTGTCATCCTGAGCGTAGCGAAGGATCTTTTACATAAAGCCTCTGTAGATGGTAAAGATCCTTCGCTTACGCTCAGGATGACAAGGACGCTATCGGATGCATGAACAGTAACGTTTTAATGCAACAGAACTTATGAAATGCTGTACTAGTATCCTTTGAATCAACATGCTATAATAAACCGCAGTAATAGGATGCCCTAGGAGAGGAGACAAATTATATCTATGTCGCCACACAAGGCATCAATAAGATGGGCATCAGAAAAGTGCTTTAGGGGAGGAATACAGCATGAAAACGAAAGTATACATCGATGGCCAAGTCGGAACCACGGGTCTGCAGATATTTGAACGAATCGGCACAAGGGACGACTTGGACCTCCTCCGAATCGACGAGGACAAGCGCCACGACCTTGATGAGCGAAAGAAATTCCTGAACAGTGCGGACATCGTCTTTCTCTGTCTTCCGGACGCAGGCGCTATCGAGGCCGTTTCCCTCATTGAGAACCCCGCCGTCCGCGTGATCGACGCCTCGACGGCCCACAGGACCTCCGATGGCTGGACTTATGGTTTCCCGGAACTCTCCAAAGAGCAGCGCGCCGCCATCGCGAGGAGCAAACGGGTCGCCAATCCCGGTTGCCATGCGACCGGCCTCATCGCTTCCGTTGCCCCGCTTATCCGGATGGGCATCCTGCCCGATGACTATCCGGTCGCCTGCTACTCCCTTACGGGCTATTCCGGCGGCGGCAAAAAAATGATTGCGCAGTACGAATCCGAGAATCGGGATGAAAAGCTTGCATCCCCGTGCATCTACGGCCTGACGCTCCGGCATAAGCACGTGCCGGAAATGCAGAAGATGACCGGGCTGAAACACGCTCCCGTCTTCATGCCGGTCGTGGACGACTACTACAAGGGGATGGCGACCTCCATCATGCTGCAGAACCGGCTGCTTATGGGCAGACCGGGTGCGGCGGACATTTGCAAAATATTACAGGACTACTATGCCGGCGAGCATTTCGTCACCGTCCTCCCCTATGAGGCCGCCCCCGGCAACATTTACGCAAATGCCCTCGCCGGGACGAATCATCTCCGCCTCTTCGTGTGCGGCAACGAGGAGCAGACGACCGTTACGGCTCTTTTCGACAATCTGGGCAAGGGAGCATCCGGCGCGGCCGTCCAGAACATGAATATCATGCTGGGACTGGACGAGGCGACGGGGCTGGAGTGAAGCAGCGCTTGCGGTTCGACCTGTAGATTCGGTCCATCCATCCGGTTCATCCGTCCAGCCCATGCGTTCGGCCCATGGGGACGGTCCTTTTGGACCGAAAAATTTCGACCCAAAAGGACCG
>JAUMWM010000372.1 GCA_030529705.1 Lachnospiraceae bacterium | reverse complement strand
ATTAGGGGGAAATTGTTCATTGTAAACAACTTTGCCGTGTGCTATGATTAAATGTAAAGGTTTTTGCCAAAAAAACGTGGTTCATAAGATGCATCTACTTATTCAAGTTAGAAAGACAGGTGACATAATTATGACAACAAAGAGATCAGGCACAACGCAAGAAATGCTGCTGAACAAGCGGAATCATTTGATCTGGACGACGGTTGTCACCCCCATAGCGGCCGCCGTCGTGTTCGTGATAACGTACTTCCTGATTCTTCCGGCTATCACGATGAGCAGCCAGGAAACGCACTGCGGATACGAGGAACATACGCACTCGCCGGAATGCTATGACGAGCAGGGCGGGCTTATCTGTGGCCTGGAGGAGCATACCCACTCCCTTGTCTGCTATTCGGATTATGATGCGGAAATCGAGAGCGCGGACGTATGGCAGCAGGAATTGCCGGAGCTTACCGGCGACCGCCGCGAGGACGTGCTGGCCGTGGCGAAAAGCCTCATGGGCTACCGGGAGAGCGACAAGAACTACATGGTCACGGATGGGGACGAGACGAAAGGCTATACCCGCTTCGGCCACTGGTACGGGCTAAAGGTCGATGACATCCTAAAGGAGACGACCGATGAGGTCACCGCGGAGGTCATCCGGGAAATCGATGCGGACCTGGCGGCGGACGAGACGGGCGAGAAGACGCAGCAGTTCTTGCAGGAGGTGGATGACTATCTGGCAAATGCCCCCGCCGCTTCTGATGCTCAAGAAGATTCGGCAAATGCTCCCGCCGCTTCCGATGCGCAAGATGACCAGGCAAATGCCGCCTCCGATTTCGATGCGGCAGATGGGCAGACGTATGCAGACGACACGGCAAATGCCCCCGCCGATTATGATGCTGTAGATGGACAGGCATACGCCCCCGCAGATTATGATGCGGAAGAGAACCAGGCATACGCAGACGGCACGGCAAATGCCCCCGCAAGTTATGATGGGGCAGAGGACCAGACGAACATGGACGGGGCGGATGCATTTGCAAATGAAGAAGGTTCTGCTCCGGTCCAGGCAGAAGATTTATATGCATTACCTGATGACCTCTTAAACGGCATAGCAGACTTTGCCGCTGGTAACGTCACACCGGAGCGGGCGGCAGAGATAGCCCGCTTCATCGGCGGCCTTCGCGCAAATGACATCACTTCCCGCCTCCCGGGCAAACTCTCCGAGAAGCTGGTCGGCGTGTCGGCTGACGATATCGCTAGGGGCCACTCCTTAAAGCACGACAACGGCATCCCGGACTATAGTTATTGGGATTGGGATGCCATGTTCGCGTCCTATGTCATGTCCTACTCGAGGGCGGGGGACATGGGGGCGAATACGGACGCCGCAAGCTGGGCCGACGCCCTTGCCGCCGTCGGCCGGTATGTCGATGCGCCGGACTACATTCCTTCGGAGGGCGACCTGGTTTTCTTTGCGCCCTACGCCGACGAGCCGGCCGTGGTCGGCATCGTTTCCGATATCAACAAAAGCTTCTTCGGGCTTGGTAAGGTGAACTCTATCTCTGTCATATGCGGAGATTTCGACAACGAAGTGTCCGAGATCCGTATCGCCATGGAAGAGTATAAAGAGGGAGACCTGTCAGCCGAGATAATCCAGGGCTATGGCCTGCTGAATGTGGACGATCCTTCGGAAAATCCCGGGGACGATGCGTCCGGAACGGACAGCAGTTTGGATAAGCGGGGAGATTTGCAAGACCAGGTTCCGGCGGACACCCATGTCTCGGACGAGGCCGCAATAGCTGCGGGCGACGAGTCATTTGCAGACCGGATGGACGAGAGCGGCGATTTGGACCTTTCAAATCCCGGAAAGCCGGATGGCAAAAAATCCTCTGATTCATCAGATGCAAGTTTGTCCATCCCGAATGACATGGCCTGCACCATGCTTCCGGGTGAGACGCGCACGCTCACTGCAAATGGCAGCGACTATACCGTCACGATGACTTACGGCGCGGAATCGGAGATTCCGGA
>JAUMWM010000371.1 GCA_030529705.1 Lachnospiraceae bacterium | reverse complement strand
ATTTCCTAGACGATGATTCTGACCCCGAGGATTCCAGACCATGGGCGCTGTGACCATGATCGCTTTGACCGATGAAACACAGTCAAAAATGAAGACGAAGTATGAAGAACTCAGGCTGGAGGTTATTATCTTTGAAAGTGCCGATATCATTACTGACTCGATAGAAGGAGGAGGCAATGGCGGCAATGGAGAAGGAGGAAATTATGGCGACTGATTCCTGACGGTTTCAGGTCGAAAACCAGCATTTAATACCCTTGGACGCCTGTCGCAGGTTCTAGGATAAGAAAAGGCTTTCACTTGTGTGAGAGCCTTTTTCTATATATAATGAGGATTGAAACTAGTGTGCCGTGTCAATCATTTTTGTAATTAAAAATTTCAGCTTGTCGTCAGTTGCAAGGCGGAAGAAGGAGGCGTAGCGGGCTACGCCGACTGATGACAACGCAGCAGATGGCGGCAAGATGGAAATTTTAATGCAAAATATGATTGATACGTCACACTAGCATCGGGCGTTTTATCGATTTAATGGGGAGATATAGATATGGTGACAGGAGAACTGAAAAGCAGGATCGACAGCCTCTGGGAGATTTTCTGGACCGGGGGACTCACAAATCCGTTGGACGTGATTGAGCAAATGACCTATCTGATGTTCATTCATGACCTGGATGATTCTGATAATATCCGCGCGAAAGAAGCGGCCATGCTTGGACTGAGTTACGAGAGCGTATTTGCCGGGGAAATCCAGATAGGGGGGCGTACAATTGACGGAAACCAATTGAAATGGAGCGTTTTCCATGATTTCCCGGCTGCCAGGATGTACAGCGTCGTCCAGGAGAGGGTCTTCCCGTTTATCAAGAATCTGCATGGCGACAAAGAAAGCGCGTATTCGAAATACATGGGAGACGCCATTTTCAAAATCCCGACTCCGCTGATGCTGGATAAAATCGTAACTGCCATGGATGGGATTTACGGTCAAATGGCGCAGCTAAAGGCCGCAGATACCCGCGGCGATATCTATGAGTATCTGCTTTCGAAAATCGCAACGGCGGGCGTGAACGGCCAGTTTCGTACGCCCAGGCACATTATCCGCATGATGGTCGATCTGATGCAGCCGAGGGCTGATGAAGTAGTCTGCGATCCTGCCTGCGGCACATCCGGCTTCCTTGTAGCTGTCAGTGATTACCTGAAGGAGAATCGCAAACAGGAAGTATTCTTTAATCGGCAAAACAAAGAGCACTATATGAATCACATGTTCCACGGTTTCGATATGGATCGGACAATGCTCCGTATCGGGGCTATGAACATGATGACCCATGGCGTTGATAATCCTTTCATAGAGTATCGAGACAGTCTGTCCGATCAGAATCCGGATAAGGACAAATACAGCCTCATTCTTGCAAATCCCCCTTTCAAGGGCAGCCTTGATTATGACATCGTGTCTCCGGATTTGCTGAAGGTGTGCAAGACCAAGAAGACGGAGCTGCTGTTTCTGGTCCTGTTTCTCCGTATGCTGAAAGTTGGCGGTAAGTGTGCGTGCATCGTTCCGGACGGCGTGCTTTTCGGATCATCGAAAGCGCATAAGGCCATTCGCAAAGAACTGGTTGAGTGCAACCGCCTTGAAGCCGTAATTTCCATGCCCTCAGGGGTGTTCAAGCCATATGCCGGCGTTTCGACGGCCGTCCTGATCTTTACCAAAACCGGGCATGGCGGGACGGACAAGGTCTGGTTCTATGATATGAAAGCGGATGGTTTCAGCCTTGATGACAAGCGCAGCGCGACAAAAGAAAATGATATTCCTGACATTATTCAGCGCTTCCATCATCTGGATGCGGAGGCAGGCCGCGAGCGGACGGAGCAGAGCTTTTTTGTTCCAAAGCAGGAAATCATTGATAACGAGTATGACCTTTCAATCAACAAGTACAAGAAGACTGAATACGTGGCTGTCGAATATCCGCCGACAGAAGAGATCATGGCCGAACTTCGGAGACTAGAGAGGGAAATCGGGAAGGAAATGGATGAACT
>JAUMWM010000119.1 GCA_030529705.1 Lachnospiraceae bacterium | reverse complement strand
TCCTACACTTGGTGGGCGCAGCGGGTCAAGACCAGTAAGATCAATAATTCGGGATGGAGAATCGACTACTTCCTGGTAAGCGACCGCCTAAAAGACCGTGTGGTCCGTTCCGAGATGATCGACTCCGGTTCAAGGCAGGATCACGCACCGATTCTGCTAGAATTAAGAAACTAACAGAGTGGGGATTCCGTTTCTCAATTGAACGTTCGATTTTGCTACTTCAGACGTGACTTTTCATCCTATGCTCGATTTGTCATCCTGGACTCGACTTGTCATCCTGAGCGCAAGCGAAGAATCTTTATAAAAAACAGCGGGCCGACTTCCGGCTTGCATCCGAAATTCGGCCCGCGACATCTCTATTCCCCAATCTCCCCCATCTCTTCCCTGAAAATCTTCACGTCATCGAACAGGTCCGCATTCTCCCGAATCCAATCCTCGTCCCTGTCCCACCACCTGAATTTCTCAAGATACTCCACATCCTCCTCGGAGAACCGCTTCCGGATGGGCTTTGCCGGAACGCCCGCCACAATCTGATAAGGCTCCACGTCCTTCGTGACTACCGCGCCGGCCCCGATAATCGCCCCATCTCCAATCACGTGTCCCCCGATAATCATGGCTCCATCCCCTATCCAGACATCGTTTCCAATTTTCACCGAATAATCCGGATCGTCCGAAAGCTTGATATACTCTTCAAACTTCGGTCCGGAAACATATGATTTTCCGACCACCGTCTCTTCCGCAAAGAACAGGGGATGCACGGAGACAAAATCCTTGCTCGGATGGGTCACGTCAATAACTCTGACATTTTTCCCTATGCAGCAATACTTCCCAACCTTGGTGTTGCGGAGAAAGCTCCCGCTCGCAACATAGGAAGCATAGCCAAGCGAACAATTCAGGATGGTACAATGCTTCGCAATCGAGTTCTTCCCCTCAAATACGCTGTCTTCAACCATAGAACCAAAAGCTACTCTGACTTTGCCAAGAATCTTATTTGAGAAATGCCTCTTGAAGAACTTCAGAAATAATTTTCCTATCGGTCTCACAATTAATTTGATAATTTTAGCTATGCTGATATCTATTTTCATCAAAAAGCCTCTTTAGTATTCGGACATAAGGATCCGCCCATAAATAAATGATTCAACATGTTGGTCCTATTTCCCGACTTCACTTGCCCCAGAATGCTTAAATAATCTTTATCTTACTCGCCGACGTGCTTATCTTCAACTTTCCTCAAATCCGTCGAACACACGCCCTGCGTATGCGGGAGGTACACGACATCCACCCCGTAAGGCTTCAAATCCTCCTCGGTCTTGGCCCACCTGGCATTCCCTTTCCAGTCATCGCCTATAAAGATCGCGTCAAAATGAAGCCTCTTATAATTCTCCACCTTGTCCAGCGTATCGACCACCTCGCAGGAATCGACGGCCTTGATATTTTCTACGATAATCCGGCGCTCTTCCTGGTTGATGACCGGGGTCTTGTGCTTGTATTGCTCCACCAGCGCATCAGAATTCACTCCGACTATCAGATAGTCGCAATACTTTTTAGCATTATTGAGCAAATTCAAATGGCCTATGTGGAACATATCATAGACCCCCTGCGTGTACCCTATTTTATATTTTTTCATAATTACCTCTTCATTCTAATCATCCGTCATCGCCTTTGAATGTTGTTCATCTGGGCAAATGCTCCTGCCTACGGATGAACCATTTCCTTGGCAAAACTCCTTTGGGCGCTGTTCATCTGGGCAAATGCTCCCGCCCCCGAATGAACCATCCTTGCAGCTTAAATTTCTACGCCCGTTTCTTCCTCTTCGCCCTCTTCTTCCGGTCCTTGTAGGTCGTCGTCCCAGTTTCGTTAAAACCGTTGCTGATAACATTTTCATATTCATACGGCTTCCCCGAAGCGAGGCGGACGATGCGGGACGTAATGCTGACATTGGAATACCCGCAAATCAGGCCGTCGCATTCCGCGAGCGTATACATGTCACGCATGACCTCAAGCCCCATCCTGTATTTGTGGTCCTTGCGTTTCCCATCCGAAAAATGGACCGGCTCTCCGTCCGTTGAACGGAAAATGTCGCCATAGCAGACGACCTTGTCGCCGAATCTCTTTCTAAACTCCGCAACCGTGGCCTCCTCATCCGTCGCCAGGAAGATCCGCTCAAACCCATGCTTCTTAATGGCCTCTTCCGCCGCATCCATATACTGGTCCAGCGTGACGACCTTGGCATGATCCCGGTACTCGTTGCGAAAATCCGTTCCGCGGACATGGACGCCCACGCATTTCCTGTCTCCGAGGACGCTCTCCATGTTCTCATCAATATAGCTTTGCACTTCCGGTTTCAGGCGGATATATTTCCTGTAAACCTTCGCGCGGTCAAGCATATACTCCTCCATGCGCCCGCCATTTTCAAGATAATTTCCGAGCACGGTAATCTCGCCGTCCACGTTCCTGTGGCACTGCTTATAGAGGGCGACGTTCCTGCTTTGCCTTGCATCCTTCACGGAGATGTCCGAGACGGGTTCGAAGAAGTATTCAAATGCATTCTCCCCCCCGTTTATCGCATGTCCTTCGTCATAGAGACATTTGTCAGAGTACTCCACCACCGGTTTCAAATGGAAACGGTCGGCAAAATACAGGCCGTCCAGGACGACCGTGAAAAGGGCGAAGAAACCCAGCGCAAAGTTTTCCGGATAGATGAGGTATATGATTTCATCCTTATTCTTATCGCCAAAATTTTCATATTTGATCGTAGTCGGGTCATGGTTAATTTCAAGGACCGACTGGCGGAATTTGCCGTCCTTGAAATACCGAACGCAGCTTACGACATAATTTGCTTTCTCATGATCTTTCAGAAAGCCCAGAACGCATTTTCTAAAATTCATAGGCATCACCCATTTGCAAGAACCTCTACAGCACGGTTTTTTCATAGTTTCCAGGCAACTGTCAACCCTTCTTGTCAACCTGAGCGTTAGCGATGGATCTTTAACGTAAAACAAATGCTTTTGGTAAAGATTCTTCGCTTACGCTCAGAATGACAGGGGAGTGTGAAGCGATTCAAGCGACCAGTTGCATATTTACGATTTCAGATTCATATTATCCGTTTATGAGCTCGATCTCGTGGTGGTTCCGCTTGTCTTCCGGCGGCAAGGCCATGTAATCGCCGTAAATCTTCTCCAAGTATAGCTTGTACTTCTCCGGCACGCGGAAGTTAATACCCTCGAACGGAATCTCCGTCTTTTTTCCGTAAATCGGGCGCTCCATGAGGCTCTTGAACTTATAGATGCCCATCAGGTTGATGATATAGTAACCCCGGCTGAATCGGTATCTGCGGAGGCACTGGTTGAACTTCCTGATCTGTTTCTGCGTGTTCAGGAAGCGGTCCGGATGAATGGCCTTCCCCAGAGCGATCATCGCCTTTTCAACAAGCGGCCTGTTTGCCTTGTTGACCGAGACCATGTCGTCGAAACATGAAAAGAGGAACATCATCCGCCGATACAAAATGTGATATTTCCGGATTGTAAAATGAATCTTGTTCTTCGGCATGGAATCGAGCGGGAAGACATCCACCCACACGTTCCAGATCTGCTCGTTCTTCCTCGAAGTCGTCCTGACCTTCTCCCGCCTGTCTATGATTTTGGCAAACGGGAAAATGTATTTTTCGTCCTTCTCATACGTCAGGACTTTATAGGGGTATTCAAATTCTCTCTCGGCGATCTTCAGGAACCGCTCGTAATCCGGCCTGGGCATGGCCACGTCCACATCGTCATCCCAGGGGATAAAGCCCCCATGCCTGACGGCTCCGAGAAGGGTGCCGCCGCTCAAAAAGTAAGTGATGTGATTCACATCACAGATTTCCTTGATCCTTATTAAAATATCCAGTTCCAGAAGTTGCAGTTTCCGAAGGGCTCCTTCGGCCGGCCTTATATCGTTATCCATAAATCTACCTCTATGAAGCTATAGTCCTTCAATAATATCTAATGAAATTATACCATCTCGTCGGGGACGATGTGTCACGCTGTTGAGTTATCAATGGTATCTTAATGATATTATACCATTCCGTCAGGTTGTGCAAGCAACTCGAAACAAGTTGAAAATCTATTACTATCCGACAGCCACGTCATTTCGTCCATGTCATCCTGAGCGCAAGCGAAGGATCTTTTAAATAAAGCATCGGTTTTTGGTAAAAGATCCTTCGCTACGCTCAGGATGACACCTATTTTTTGCACACACAAGCAATTTCTGAGTGGGAGCGTAAACAGTATCACTCTGCGAAGTTTCAGCTCAGGATGACGCAAAAGAAGAATGGCAACTGTATTGTAACGCAGTACTCAATTCACTTTTATCAGGAACTTAAGCTCGTAGTCCTTCCCCGCCGGGTACTTGTACTCCTTGGACGTCTCCGGCCCGCAAGATCCGGTCCCGATTCCCTGCTGGAAAGCCTGGATCGTGACATACGTACCCGTCCGGACCTCGTCCTCCCGATGCCTCATGGCAATCAGCGCCTTGTCCGTGTATGGCTTAATTCCAAGTTCGAACGGCTTGTCCACCGCCCGGAACGTCACGGTCACCTGGCCGTCCGAAACGCTTGCAACCGTGCAGTCGCACCTGTTGCCGCTCTCCTGCGGCCTGATGTTCGGCTCAGTCATGTCCGAAACCAAGCAGGAGACGTCGCCTATCGGGAACTGCTCCTTCATATCGCAGTAGCTCTCCCCCATCCTTCCGGTATAGGAAACCTGGTCGAATGCCTCATCGAGGCGGAAGCATTTTCCGAACCTCGGCACAGTAGATAGGCCTGCCGGATGGTGCAAATGGCTCGTCACCAGTATCCCCTCCTGCGTCCCCTCATAGGTATCCGTGACGATAAAGCTCCCCTTTTTGGTCTTAATCTTCGTCACGACCTTAAAGCCGTTCGCCGTCCTCTCGCAGGACTTCATCTCTTCCTCCTGGGCATAAAACGGCTCCATGACGTCCTGGAACTTTAGGTTCACATCGTTGTCCGTGCCAGCCCTATAGAGAATCGTATATTGTTCACTTGAAGAGAGAACTCGTCCATTTGGCAAGGCAAGCTCGAATATTCCGCCCGCCATGTCCAAATCTCCCGTCACAGGTTCCGGATCGGGAGCTTCAGGCAAATGCCGCTTGATGATAATCGTCTCCTCCGATACGACCCTTCCATCCCGCGTGTCCGACACGGTGACATTTGCAGAAAGGTTCCCATCTACCGTCTTCCCAACCGGGACGATTCCCTTAACGCTGCTAAGCGGATCCACCTTGACTCTGACGTTTTCCTCCGTCCCATCGTTCCATTTGAAATGAACCCGGTAGGTCCTGCCCGGCGTGAAGGAAGTCGCATTAAAGAATTCAAATACCTCGTCCGATACGTGCTTCACCCGAATCGGCCTGTAAATATAGCGGACGATTTTAGCTCCGGTAGAAGGAGTCCGGTCCGGATAGAAAATGCCGTCCACGCAGAAATTCCCATCATGCTCCCACTCGCCATGGTCGCCGCCGTATGTATAGCTTCCGTCCTCGTGCAATACCGCATGATCGACCATTTCCCAGACGCAGCCGCCCATCAGGTTGTCGTAGTGGTAAATCTCCTCCCAGTAAGCCTCCATATTTCCGGGACCTACGCCCATGGCATGGGCATATTCGCAGAGGAAATACGGCCTGTCATTTAAGGGCTTCTCCTTCCTCTTATGCTCGCCCACGTCATGAACCATCTTCGTGGTCGGATACATCTCGCTTCCGACATCATACGCTATCCGGTCGGAATGGATGACGCTCTCGTAGTGGACCGGCAGGTCGGTACGCTCTTTCAGATATTCGTACATGGCATCCGTGTTGCTGTATCCGCCGGACTCGTTGCCGAGAGACCACATGATAATGGAGGTATTTGCATGGATCTTATCCCGCTCATAGAGCCTCTTGATGCGGTCCAGATAATGGGACTTCCATGCCGGATCATGGCTTATCGAACCAAAGTTCGAAGAAACCTGCATGACCACCACGCCGTGCGTCTCCAGATCGTTCTCATCAACGATATAGATGCCCATCTCATCCGCCAGTTCTAAAAGAAGCGGATCCGGCGGGTAATGGGACGTGCGGATAGTGTCGATATTATATTCGCGGCACAGCAAAAGGTCGCGCTCGATTTCATCGGGAGTAAGGGTGTATCCATTTGTCGGGCTCGTGTCGTGGTGGTTCACGCCGTGGAACTTGACCTTCTTGCCGTTCACAAAGAACAGGTCGTATTTGATCCGCACGTTCTTGAAGCCGATTTTCTCTTTCACGCAGGAACCCGCCGTCTCAAAATACATGTCGTAGAGAACCGGATTCTCGGCATTCCACTCCTCCACGCTGAGATTCTCGAACGTGACGGTGGCCGTCTTGTCAACGGTAGTGACCATCTCGCTGACCTCGATGCCTTTGCCCTTGAGCGTGAACGTCACCTTCGTGTCGGACAGGACCCTCGCGGACATGGAGAGCGCATACTTATCCGCAACCTTCTTCGTCTTCGCATCGATGTCCCAGAAGCCGTCCGGTTCCGTGATCCGAAGCAGGACATCCCGAAAAATGCCGTTGTTGCGGAACATGTCCTGGCATTCCAGATAGGTGCCGTTGCACCATCTGTGGACGACAGCCACCAGCTCGTTTTCCCCTTTGCGGATAAGCTCCGTCAGGTCAAATTCCGCCGTATTATGAGACCCCTCGGAGTAGCCGACATAGATCCCGTTCAGATACAGATCAAGGCAGCTGGCAACGCCCAAAAAGGAAATGACATAATTCTTATCCGGATCGTCTATTTCGAACGTTTTCCGGTAAACGCCCACAAAGTTGTACTCCTCCCCCGGATCCTTGAAGCGCGGAAGCACTCCCTGATCCACGCCAAAGAGGGAAAAGACCTTGCCGACTTTTTTAGTCGTCGGTATTTCGGGCGGGTTGTAGGGGAACTGGTAGCGCAGATTGACGTAAAACGGCCGGTCGTACCCCCGGAATTGCCAGCAGGAAGGCACGTCAATTTTGTCAAATGCCACCGCCTCCGTATCCAGCACGCTCGGCAGCCGGGAGGGCAGCGGATAAAACTTGAAATCCCAGTCTCCGTTCAGGCAAATGACCTTCTTGGACCGGTACCTCTTCTCTTTCGGACCGACTGCATCTGCCTCCTCCCGGGACGGATATGGGATGAAATAGCTTCGGCCCGGAAGCTTGTTATCCTCAAAAATACCAAAAGTATAATAATTGGGTTTGTTCAGATTGTATTTCATTTTCTTCTCCTCAATAAAAGCGATTTTTCCCGCCTTTTGTTTCTGACTTACAGATGCCTATCTAAGCGGCTCCTATTATGATAGGATTCTTGTATGCTCTTTTCGTCTAAACCGACATGTTGTGCAGCTTTTCAAGCAGACTGCGACCGTCTCCTCTTGGAATTGACCAAACACTTGCATCTGTCTATTTTACCATCTTTTCCACAACAAATCAGTCCATAAATAAAAATATAACGAAAAATATTCTTAAGAATGATCCTGTTCACTCTTCCACACCAAAATCGTCTGTACCCCATAGTGTATTAAGCGTCATCCTGAGCGCAGCGAAGGATCTTTTACATATAACCGCTGCAAAAGTGTTAAGATCCTTTGCTGACGCTCAGGATGACAAGGATACCGTCAACCTGCAAAAAAAGCTTCCATTAACTTTTCTT
>JAUMWM010000118.1 GCA_030529705.1 Lachnospiraceae bacterium | reverse complement strand
AATTATTTCGACCCAAAAGGACCGTCCCCGCGGGCCGAAAAAACCCGTCCCCATGGGATGGGATGCTTGAATTGGGGAAAAATGTATGGTACACTTGTCGTGGTTTAGTCAAAAGAACGCCTGAAATCGGAAGGGGAGAATCTGATTTTCGGCCGGCTTGGGATGCAAATATAAACAAATGCTTCAAGTCTTAAGCCAAAACGGGGGTATTTTTTTGAAGGGGAGAAAATCACATCTTTTATTCATACGTTCATTTTCACTTATGCTAAGCTTCTTCGTGCTGGTCGTCATGACAGCAGCCCAGTGCAGAGCGGAGATTGCGGGCGAGGAAGCATTTGCTGATATCGTATGGCAGCACGCCTTCTCGGTTGAGCCGGGTGGCGGAGGCATGCAAGGCTTCTGCGTTACAAGTGACAAAATCATCTTTATCCAGAACGCATCTTCTCTCTCCACGGAACCTGATAAGGTATTTGCATATTATCTGAATGATACGGACAGGTACGGAAATCCCGTCCGGCAGTATTCGCTTGCAAATATGCGCGATGACACGGATTGGGAACATGGGAATGATTTAACCTATAATCCTGTTACCGACTTGGTCTACGTGGCATTTGCCACCGATCTAACGGGCGACCATATGGGATGCGTCGGAGTAATGGATCCGGAAACGCTGGAGATGGTTGACGTCATTAAGCTGAGTGATGATTACCGCGTGCTCGGCATCAGTTATATCAGGGAGAGGGATCTCTACCTGGTCCAGACGGAAGCGGAGGGGGGATTTCGATTTGCCTTCTTTGACGCCGATTTTAACCTGTTGCAAGATCAGGGCATAAAAAGCGTCCTGCCGGGTTATTCCTATCAGGGAATGTGCGTGACGGAAGATTACGTCCTGCTTCCGCCTTGCATGGAGGAAGAGACGGCTGAGAGCTACCTGAATGTCTTTACGCTGGAAAATGACAGCGAGGCGCCTGTTTTGACGGGAGTCAACGATCTTGGACTTGACGGATATCGGCGGGTAGAGGCTGAAGGAATCGCCGAGATCGGCGACGGCCGGTATATGATGAATGTCTTTGCCGTAAATGATGCTGGCGAGAGGGAGTATCATTTTTATATAGCCGAAGTTCCTTATTATTACAACGTTTCGGTCATTTCCGGCGCAGAGGGAGAGAACTGTAGGGTCTTGAAAGTATTAAGGGGGGACTCCTGCGAAATATCGCTTCCGGAGACGGACGAGCTTATGTTGGACGGCGTTTCGGAGGACGGGGCTTTTGTAGAAAGGGATGCCCTGGAGGATCCGAGTTCGTACACCCTGAATAACGTCCAATCTGACCATACAGTCACTCTTTCCATGACCAGCCGATATCCGGCGGCCGTGGGAGGTACGGACCTTGCGGAAACGGATATGGGCGTATCTGCCACTGTGAAAGCGGCAAAGCCACAGGATGTCTATGGGGAGATTGAAAGAAGCCCCTTTGCTAACGCGGTGGATGCGGTCATGGAGAGGTCTTCGGGGATTGCGGAAAAGTCCGCTACGGCATTTGCAGGGATGTTCGTAAACGGAGGACGTTTCACGATTGTTGCCGGGAGAGCTGCTGCAAGAGGATTCGGACGGGGCGTAGTGGCGGTATCTCATGGAATCTATCGGCATCGCCGGATTCTGGCCGGAACGGCCAGCGCCATGCTCATGTTATTTGGATTGTTCGGAGGCCTCGTATTCCGCGTAAGATACATACGCAGGCGGAATCTGGCTTATGCGAAGGTGGTCAGACAGAAGCTCAAAGAGGAGATGGACAGGGTTGTCAGGGATCCTGATCCGGAGGAGGAGTGATTAAGGAGACAGTTGCGGTTCGCCTGAAAGCGGCACAGTATGTCGGTTCAGGCGAAAGGACCCCATAGAGGAGTGACAGCGAAAAAATGTATCTGCTCAGATTCCCGAATCATCCGGGATGCCATCTTTACATAGAAGTAGGAATAGAGAAGGCTGGCAATTTTCTCGCCGTTTGTGACGAGATTGCCAGCCTTTTTGACATGTATATGCCCGCGAGGGATGAGATGCCGCTTCGCGTGTCCATTGTACGTGCGGAAGGTAGCCCCTGCTGCTACAGGGGCAGCCATGAGATTTATCTAAATACGGAGATTCGTTATGTCTCGCAGGCGGCCTACCAATTTGCCCACGAGATGTGCCATTACAGGATACCGTACCTGGTCGCTGAAAACCTGAGATGGCTTGAAGAGTCGATATGCGAGACTGCATCCCATTTTTATATGAGGAGGCTGGCCCATGTGTATGCCGAAAGGGACGGGCATGTGCTGCTTAAGGCGTATGCGCCGCAATTTGCTGAATATTCTGACAAGGTGCTGAAAGAGAGCAGGGACGTGGATCTTGCTGACCCCCTCCAGATACGCCGCATGGAACTCAACTGGTATCTGAGAGAGGAAAATAGATGCGTAGCCGCGAAGCTTCTGCCTCTTTTTGAGCAGCGGCCCGCGCTGTGGCAGGCGGTGCCGTTCCTCGGGGATATACCGCCGGGGTTTTCGCTTTCGGATTCCTTCTCCATATGGAAAAAAACAGCGCCTGCCGTATCAAGGCGGGCGCTGGGCGAGATGCAAAGCCTGTTTATGTGAAAAAGCTGCCGCAGTATGCGGCAGCTTTTCTTTAAAGATCCTTCGCTTGCGCTCAGGATGACGGACTTACTCGTACCTCAGCGCTTCGATCGGATCCATCTTGGCTGCGCGGGATGCCGGATAGTACCCGAAGAATGTCCCGATCAGCAGCGAGAATCCGACGGCCACAATGATGGAGAGAGGCTCTAAGACATACGCCATCTTCATGATTTTACAGGCGATGATGCCGCCTGCAATGCCGATCGCGATGCCGATGACGCCTCCGATCAGGCAGAGCAGGATGGACTCGGTGATGAACTGGAGTAGGACCGATCCGTTGGTTGCGCCAAGGGCTTTTCGCGTGCCGATTTCCTTCGTGCGCTCCGTTATGGAGACCATCATGATATTCATGACGCCGATGCCGCCGACGATGAGGGCGATAGCGGCTACCAGGGCCGTTATGAGGAACTGGTTGCGTCTTTGGGCCGCCGCCTGCTGGATGTAATCTATTGAACTCGAGACATTGTATTCGATATAATCCGCAGCGCCGCTATTCAGGTCGGCCTTGACGTCATCCACGAGCCCCAGGATGGCTTCGGCTCCGATGTTTGTTTTCGGAATGATTACGGCGCTCTCAAATTTCAAGACCGTTCCGGTGATATTCTCATAGGCTTTAAGCGGCAAATAGGTATAAGGGGCTATGTTGTATTCTCCCGTCATCGGATCTTCGTACCAGCCGCCATCCCACTGTCCGTCCGGTTCGACGATGCCTTTCACGGTGAAGGTAGAGTATATGTTGCCAAAGCTCCCCTCCACTTCCTGGCCTATGCAGTCCTCGCTTGCAGCTCCGAAGAGAATTTTCGCCGCTTTGTCGGTTATCATGATTACGCGGGAACCGTTTTTGTATTCTGCCGGGGTTATAAAAGAGCCATAAAGGAGATTTCTCTTGTTGGCTAAAAAGTAACCGGAATTTATCAAATTGAGGCAGGTTTTTACGGAGTCTCTTTTGGTCTTAAGGTAATCTGACTTCCATTCTTCGGAATGACTATACTCGAATGAGTCGTAAAGAGATATCCCCTCGCACTGGTCGGCGTATTTGGCATAGACTTTCCCCAGGAGTTCCGTATCAATGATGATTTCATTGTCATCGTTTTTCTCCGCCCCCTCTTTTTGCTTCGCCTGGATGCTAAGGTTGGCAAAGCCCTGGTTATTCATCTGATCCTGCGTCTGCTTGGCCTGGGCGGCTCCGATGGATACGATCGTGATAACTGCCGAGATGCCTATGATGATGCCAAGCATGGTCAGGACGGAGCGGAGCTTATTGGCCATAATGCTCGTCAGAGCCACGGAAAGGTTTTCACTTAATCCTGTCATGTTCCGCCCCCCTCCTTTCCCCGACAATCAGACCGTCAACAAGCGTCAGGATGCGCTCGCATTCCTCGGCGAGTTCATTTGAATGCGTGATGAATACGATGGTCTTCCCCATCTCATGGAGATCGTGGAAGAGATCCATGACAAGGCGTCCGGTCTTGGAGTCCAGAGCGCCGGTCGGCTCGTCAGCCAGAATGATGGAAGGGTCATTTGCCATGGCCCGGGCAATGGCTACACGCTGTTTCTGGCCGCCCGAAAGCTGGTCCGGGGAATGGTTAAGCCGATCGCCCATGCCCATCTGGATTAGGAGTTCCTCTGCGCGCTTAGCCCTTTCCGCAGGCGGCACGCCGGCATACATCATTGGAACCTCGACATTTTTCCGGGCGGACATTCTTGGAATCAGGTTATAAGTCTGAAAGACAAAGCCGATTTCCTTGCAGCGGATGCCGGACATGTCTTTGTCGCTTGTCTTGTTGATATCCAGACCGTTCAGGAAATACTCGCCCGATGTGGGCTTGTCAAGCAAACCGATCACATTCATCAACGTGCTTTTTCCGGAACCCGACTGGCCGACGATAGCCGCGAACTCTCCTTTGTTCACCGTCAGGTCAATGCCGTGAAGGATTTCCAGTTCGTTCGGCTTGCCGATATAATAGCTTTTGGTTATTTTTTTTAGATTTAGCAGCTCCATATATTATCAATCCTTACGTATAGGACTGTACATCATCAGTACAGGTTGGTGAAGTCAAGAGCAAAATTTTCGGCTTCCGGAATTACTATCTGCGTACCTTCCGAAATGCCGGAACCGCTTACCTCTGTATACGTGCCGTCCGTAAGGCCGGCCTCGACGATCACTTCCTGCGTAGTGGCTCCGTCATCCGTTGTAACGAGAAGATAGGAGTCCCCATCGTTATTTGTCTGCAGGGCTTCGTTCGGAACGGAGAGAACGTCGTTAGATTCGGCAGTGATGATGATAATTTTCGTGGACATGCCGGGGCGGAGCCGTTCGTTCTTATCCAGCACCTTGATAAGGACGCGGTAGGAGCCGCGGCTCTTATCGGTCGACCCGCTCGTGCTGGTCTGCGATTGTCCGTCGGAACCCGAACTGCTGTCATTTTTCTGCTTGGTCGGCGTAACCGCAGTGAAAGTGACAATGCCGTTGAGCGGTTCGTCGCCCGTGGCATCGGTCGTGAAGCGGACTTTCATGTCTTTTTTGATGTCCGCTATATACTTTTCGTCTATGTCGCAGGACACGTTGTAACTGTCAATGCCGGTGACCGTGACGGCATCCGTGCCGGCCGCCTGGCCCGCCTTTGCGTTGACGGCCGTCACAACGCCGGATATGGGAGTGGTGACCGTCGCTACATCGAGCTTCTCCCTGGCCGTCTCCAGCTCCGTGGTGAGTTTCTGGTCGCTGACAGATCGCTCCAGATTTCCCTTTTCTATTTTCTCGGCGGCCTGGATTTCGCTCTCCTTCCGTTCCCGGTCGGCTTTTTCCAGAGAATCCCATTTGTCCAGAAGTCCCTTTTCGGCATCCCTTATCGTGCGGTTGTCGGAACGGACTGTTTTTTCTGAACTCATGCTTGTTTTGATTGCCGTTTCGTAAGCATCCAGCGCCGAATTGAAGGTCTTGACCGCTTCGTTATATACCTCGGTCAGTTCGTCCAGCTCTTCGTCCGTGGCTCCCGGATCGTCATAAGCGGCATTCAGGTCATCTTCGGCATCGAACATGGCAAGCTGGGCATTCACGGCCTCGTAGTAGCTGCCGTCCTCGATGCCATAGTTCTGGTGGAGCTCGTCCAAATCCAGGCCGCGGTCGACGAAATTGTCATCCAGATGGTCTTCGCTGTTGTAAATATCCCGTACTTCCATTGTGCGCGACGTGGCATTGTCTTTTTCGGTCTTATCTTTTGCGCGCTTTTCCTGCGCGGCGTCAATCTGGTTCTCGCGTTCCAGGTTTGCCAGCTGCTGCTCCGTCTCCCGGATCGTTTTCTCAATAGACCTCGTGTCGAGCGTGTAGAGGACGTCTCCGGCTTTGACCATGTCCCCGACTTTGACTTTGACCTCGCTTATCGGAAGGTCCTCTACCTTTTTGTTTGCTGCCGCAGTAACTTCGGAGGCGGCAGCCAGGGCGCCTGTCAGGTTGACCGTATTTTCAATATCTCTCACCTCTACGGTCGCAAGGTTGGGTCCTTCTTCCCCCTCGGCGGCAGCGTCCTTATTGCCGCCGAAAAGGCTGCTGAAGAATGAGGTCTGGGCATTGACGGCGGTACCCATTGCTCCCGTGGCGAGAGCAGCCGTGACAAGGCCGGCTATGAGTTTCTTTGATTTGAACATACCTTTCATATCTCTCCCTCCGTGTCCTGTTTCGTTTAGCATGACTATTCGTTGCTGTTTAGCTTGCCGGAATCGGCAGTCTTAATAACCTGTTTTTTCTCGACATCAGCAGCTTCAGTTGCCGCGGAGCCATCAACATCAGCAGCTTCAGTTGCCGCGGAGCCATCGACGTCGGCAGCTTCAATCGTTGTGAGTTCCTCTTCGCTCGGATCGTCAATCTGGGCCACCCTTGAAGCCTGGTTGGTTATAATCGTTTCAAAGAGATTGCGGACGTCGCGGGCATTTGCAAAATTATCTCCCTTGGAGGCCTCGCGCTCCCGGATGGTCCTCTCGATTGCCGTCCTGGCATCGGGACTCACTTTGTAATTATATTTGTTGCACTGCATGTCGAAGATGGCGACAAGCTCATCTGCGGTATAATCCTTAAACTCCAGGTATTTGTTAAAGCGGGACTTTAGGCCGGGATTGCTGTTTATGAAGCTTTCCATCAGGTTGGTATAGCCCGCTACGATGACGACCAGGTCTTTGCGGTTGTCCTCCATGGCCTTTAGGATGGTGTCGATGGCCTCCTGACCGAAATCATTCCCCTCTTTCGCCAGGGTGTAAGCCTCATCGATGAAAAGGACGCCCCCCTTGGCCTCCTCGACTTTCTTCTGGGTCTTGATGGCGGTCTGGCCGACGTAGCCTGCGACGAGGCCGGACCTGTCGACTTCTACCAGCTGGCCTTTGGTGAGGACGCCGATTTCCTTGTACAGCTTGGAAAGGATTCTCGCGACAGTCGTCTTGCCGGTCCCGGGATTGCCGGTGAAAACCAGGTGGAGAGAGACAGGCACTGTCTTAAGTCCCTTATCCTCGCGTATTTTCTGGACTTTCACGAGGTTGACGAGCTCTTTCACATCGTCTTTGACGGCGTCAAGGCCGATTAACTCGCCCAGCTCCTCCATGCCGCTCTTTTCGGGTTTTGGCTCATCTTTCGCTTCGGGCGCGTCTTTTTTCGGCCCGGAGGGTCCTGTCGCAGCCTGAGTTTTCGGCTTGTCCTCTGGGACGGCTCCGGCGCTGTTTCCTTCTTCCGGGAGAACGCTTGAGGAGTCGGCTTGCGGCCGAAGTCCGGCGTTCGGGCTGCCGGGAGGATAGGAGCCATAAAAATCTTTGTATACTTCGTCCAATATCTGGTCAAAGCGCCTGTTCGATGTGTCTGCCATATTTTTTCGGATGCGTCTTTAGGGCGGACAACTGCGCCCATTTAAGCGTCCCTTTTCCTGCCTTTCTGTTAAGTGTAAAGTATTTTGTGAGCATAATACACAAAATATCTACTATATTATAATATAGAATAAGAACATTTTACAAGAAAAATTTCGTCCCGCGGGGACGGTCCTTTTGGGTCGAATTTTTTCGACCCAAAAGGACCGTCCCC